>DATKMN010000038.1:0-23810 GCA_035541835.1 Methanoregula sp. | reverse complement strand
TGCACGAGCACGCTCGAGCTCGGGATTGATATCGGGGACCTCGACATCGTGGTCCAGGCAGGCCCGCCCCGTTCGGTCGCCTCGTTCCTCCAGAGGATGGGACGGACCGGCCGGCGCGGCCGGGCCCCGTACACAGCCTGGCTCCTTTCCGGCCCGTGCGAGTTGCTCATGAGCGTTGCCATAATCGAGTGTGCCCGGGGAAAAGAGATCGAGGACCTCGTGCCCCCGGCGCTGCCTTTCAATGTCCTCGTCCAGCAAATCCTCCTTACCCTGAATGAGCGCACCCGGGTAACACGCCGGGAACTCGCGTCTGACTTACTCTCTCTTCCTGCGCTCTCTTTTGCCGGGGCTGACGGGCTCGACAGTATTCTCTCCCATCTCACCCGGGAAGGCTTTCTCATCGCTGACGGCGATGTCCTCATGATGGGGCCGGTCGCGGAACGGGCCTTTGAAAGCTCCCACGGGAGAGACCTGTACTCGGTCATCCAGGGCGGAGGTGGATACCGGGCTGTGACACCCGACGGGGAGACTGTCGGGATGCTCGATGCGCGTTTTGTCAACCTCCAGGACACAGATTCGGTCCTGCTTGGCGGGAAGTGCTGGAGGATGGTGAAGTGCGACGACCGTCACGGTCTCGTCGTTGTGGTCCCGTCCGACTCGGCCGGGCCGGGCGTCTTCTGGAGTGGCGGGGAAGACATTGGATTCTCTCCAAAGATCTGCCGCCGGGTCCGTGAGATTTATACCCGGGGAGGATCGGTCCTGCCCCTCAGCGAGCGGAACCGGGAGCTTCTCGCTACAGCCACCGGTAAGATCCCGGCAGGTGCCGGCCCGGAGGGAATCTGCGTAAAGGGGCGGGGGGGACCCCGGGGAAACGAGGCGGTTGTCTACAGCTTCGCCGGGTCGAGGTTCAACCGGCTTCTTGCGGTCCTCCTCAGACATTGGATCGGGGGAAAAGGTGTGGTGAGGTACAACGATTTCGTGGTGGTTGTCCGCGGAACGGGGAAGGACGGGGCAGAAGACCGGGTTAAGGAAGCGCTCGCCGGGATCCGGAGGATGGACAGGGAGGAGATCGCGGGTCTCCTCCCGGTACCGGACCGGCAGATCTGGAAATTCGGGTCGCTTATTCCCGACAGACTCTTCCGCGTGATGGCAGCGGCCGATTATTACCGGCTGGACGCCTTCCTTTTGGATCTTGCCGGGACAAAACCGCTCCCGATCCTGGAAGGGGCAGATGATCCCGGCCCCGGTTAACCTGCTGCAGGTTTTTAGTAGCAGCGCACCTGCACCACGCCACATTATTAAGGAACAGCTCCGAGATCAGATCATGAAGACTGTGATCCCCGTTCTCGTCCTGGTCTTTCTTCTGCTGGCAGCCGCCGGGTGCACCCAGACCCGGCCGCCGGCAGTATCTCCGCCGGTTACAACTCCCGCAGGCCACCCGGTTGCCACCACGCAGCGGGTGCCTTCCACCCAGCCGACCCTTTTTGTCGTAGGGACACCGACCACGGGCAGTTCGGTCTCGGACAATACCGTCACTATTCACGACCTTGCGTTCGACCCGCCGGTAATATCGGTCAGGGCCGGGGATACCGTGCGCTGGGTGAACGAGGACGAAGCCACGCACAACATCAGGTTCGTCTCGCCCGGATTTTCAACATTCCTTCTCTCGACGGGGCAGTCCTTCAGCCAGAAGTTTGCCAGGCCGGGAACCTACGATTACACGTGCGCTATCCACCCCTTCATGCACGGGACCGTGCAGGTTGTGTGATCCGGATGTTCGAACAGTTCAGTTATGCACTGGTGTTTGGATTTCCGGTGATCATGTACCTCGGGCTCATCACGTTCGCATCGTTCGTTTTTACCGCAACGGTCGGGCTCCTCAATTACAAGGGAATCCTCTGGATACCCTTCCGGTGGCACCCGCGGCTCGCTGCGATCTCGATTGTCCTCGGGATATTCCACGGGAGTCTCGGCATCCTCGCATATATCAGATAAATCAAAAAAACCCGGTTAAAAATTCAGCGGATTACAGCCCGGCGAGCCTGAGAACTGCGCCGACCAGGATCCCGAACATCGAGGTGGAAGCTGAGGCCATCCCGAGAAGGATGTACCCGATGACTGCACCGATCTTGAGGGGAATATAGGTGCGGTTCAGGTTGAGGCGGCGGATAGCCCGGAAGGATTTCGTATCCGGTGAGATCTGCGGCTTGTTTTTCCTGATTTTCAGCATGGGATCACCTGTCTTTTCGGAAGAATTCCCCTTCTTTCCGCGGAACGCGAGGACGTACCGTCCTCACCATGATGGATACCTTATACTTGTAATACGTTGTATATAAATCATTCGAAATTGACTAATCTTTTATTACCATACTTTTGACGATTTTAAGGGTTATTAAGGCAAAATATCCGCTGCTTCGTCCCCGAAATCCCACCGGCCGGGGTAACAACCGGATTCCGTCGGCCCGGTAAAGACAGATCCACGGTACGGTAACAGACCCCGGGAAATCCGTATTGTAAAAAACGCAGGAATAGTACGCCGAGGGGGAGATTTGAACTCCCGAGGCGCGAAGCGCCAGTAGCTTTCGAGGCTACCGCCTTCCCGGGCTAGACTACCTCGGCACCCGGTTCTCTAATTTTTCACTCCGATTGCTCAAATAGGTATCTGCCCACAAAATAACCCTGCTGGTCTGACGCGGGAGAGATTAAAAAAAAAGACCGGGGAAAAAATTGCCGGAGCCCTTTACATCCCCATCGGGGGTGCTGCAGGGCCCTTGGACTGGGTGATCATCATATCGTCGACGCGGATGAGCATGATCGCGGTTTCTGTTGCGCTCTGGATTGACTGGCGCTTGGATCGGAGAGGCTCGAGGACACCGTCTGCGAGCATGTCCACGACTTTGCCCTCGTACACATTCAGGCCGGTATTCTTCCCGCCCTTGGAGTGGGCGTTCTTGAGCTCGACGAGCTTGTCGATGGGATTAAACCCGGAGTTCTCGGCGAGCGTGCGGGGGATGGACTCGTAAGCGGCTGCATAAGCCTCGATGGCGAGCTGGACCCGGCCGCCTACCGTTGATGCATAGTCCCGGATCTTCATGAGGAGCTCGGTCTCGACCGCCCCGCCCCCGACCACGAAGGTGCCGTCTTCCATTGCGTCCATAACCACGCGGGTCCCGTCGATGACTGCCCGCTCGAGCTCGTCGAGAAGGTAATCGCTTGTACCCCTGAGAAGGATAGTGACCGCCTTCGGGTTCTTGCATCCGGAGAAACGGGTTATATTGCCCTCGGTGTCTTCCTCTACAAGCTGGGCGTGACCAAGGTCTTTTGCCGTTATCGCTTCTGCCTTGTTGACGATAGTCGCATGGAGCGAGCGTGCGGCATATTTCATGTCGCTCTCAGGAACATCCTCGATTGCAAAGATGCCGTGCTTTGCGAGGTAGAACTGGACCGGGTCCGATATGCCTTTCTGGCAGAGGAGGACGTTTGCGCCACTGTCGATGACTGCATCGGCGAGTTTCTTTAATGACTCGCGCTCCTGTTCGGAGAACGCGTTGATCTGCTCGGCGCTGGTGAGCTTGATCTTTGCTTTCACCTGGGTCTTGGTGATCTCGAGCGGGGTTGCAATGAGGGCGACCTTTGCGCCGGTCACTTTACGGGGCATGCCTTCATTGACCCGCTTCTTGTCGATAACAATACCCCGGATCAGCTCGGCATCGTCCATCGCCTCGCCCTTCTGCTTCTTGATCATAACGTCCTCTTCGTCGACAGTAATCTTCCTGCCTTCCTTCTCGGCAACGGTCATGACCGCATCGACGAGGATCGCATCGAGCTTGTCCTTGACGAGCTCGAGGGACTTGCCGGTTATCGCGGTGTCGGCGATCTTCATCAGGGTTTTCCGGTCGGTGGGATCGACCTTGAGCGATAAGCTGTCGACAATTTCGAGGGCCTTTGCCATGCCGAGCCGGTATCCCTGGGCAATGACGGTCGGGTGGATCCCCTCTTCGAGCATGACCTCGGCCCGCTCCATCATCGCGCCTACGAGGATGACGGCGGTAGTGGTCCCGTCGCCGACCTGGTCGTCCTGGGTCCGTGCTACCTCGATGACCATCTTTGCACCCGGGTGCTGGACGGCGATCTCGCCGAGAATTGTCGCACCATCGTTGGTGATCACGATATCACCAGTAGAGCCGACAAGCATCTTGTCCATTCCCCGCGGGCCAAGCGTGCTCCTGACCGCACCGGCTATAGCCTTTGCGGCCGCAATATTCGAGCGCTGGGCTTCCTTGCCGTAATTGCGCTCCACATTTTCCTTTAGAATGATAATTGGCTGTCCAGCTAGCATAATCGAACCTCCGATGTTGTAAAAGGTGGAATTGAACTTCTATATAAAATATAGGGTAAATGACCGGAAAAGCGGTCAGTCTATCCGGGATATCCTGAAGAGCGAGTAGACCGGCACGCCGTCGACATCCCTGATGCCGCGCTTGTCAAAAATGACCAGGATCGCGATCGGGATCGCCTTGTGTTTGCGCAGGTATTTTACCACTTCCTGCATGGTCTTTCCCGATGTTATCACATCATCTACTATGATGCACCGCTCCCCGCCGACACCGGCAAAGTTGCCGCTTATCGAGCCGGTGGGCCGCTCGTTCTGGCTCTGCTTGGACGGGTGGAAGATGGCGAGTTTTGCCGCTTCCTGGGCCGCGATCAGGGTCGCGAGGGGAATGCCCGAGAGTGCAATCCCTACAAAAACATCGGCGTCCGCCTTCTGGTCGCCCGGGGCTTCCGGCGGGCAGGGAGTATCCGGCCCCGCCATTTTTTCGGCGGGGGACCGGCCCTGGTAGTACCGGCTGAGGAGCATCAGGGCGGTTTCCTCGAGGAGAGGGGCGCTGCTGCTCACTGCGGTCCAGTCGATATGGACATCTTTGGGCGCGACCGTGCCTTTAGCCTGGGTGAGGAGCCAGGTAACCGTCTCCATGGACAGGGAGAGTTCGTCGGCAATCTGACCCGGACTATGCCCTTCGGCGAGGAGCATTTTTGCCCTGCCGATCAGATCGTCAAGGGAAGACATGAAAAGAAGGTTTGTCCGCAGCTATTTAAGTTTTCGTTTGATTTCCGCACCGCAGACAGGGCATTCACCGTCATGGTCGGCATATCTCCCGCACCCGGTGCACCGGTATTTCCACCGGATTTTTTTTGCCCGCCGCTGCAACATGGGGGTTACCCTGACACCGAGCCCGGCTGCGACGTTCTGGATGGCAAAGTCGTCCGTGAACAACTCGGCACCAAGTTCGAGGGCGAGGGCGAGCAGCTCGCGGTCTGTTTCCGAGACCACCCCTGAATCCCTGCTCCTTCCGGCGGCATCATCGACACGCCTGAGGTATTCCTCTTTCGGGGCAACAACCCGCAGACCGAGTGCGCAGAATTTTTCGAACCTGCCCTTCGACCGTATATCTTTCAGTTCATCGCAAACCGAAGGAGTCGTGTAGAGTTCGCCCTCAAGAGGCATCTCGCAGAAAAAGAAGGACGTATCGAGGACTGCTCTCATGCTTTTAGAACCCCGCCCGGGGATGCCTCCCGCCGGGTCCATGAACCTTGCCAGCGGCGATCATCTGGAAAGTTCCGCTGCGATCCGGCTGGCGGCGGTGATGCGGCTGCACCCCCGTTCGATGGTGTCGCTGCAGATCACGTCCCTGATCCCGGTGCTCATGAGGCGCGTGTATGCTCCGCCGGTGAGAACCCCGTGGACGCATGCCGCGTACACATCTTTTGCCCCCTGCTCGTAGAGCATCCCGGTCGCCGTGGCAATCGTTCCGCCGGTCGAGATGATATCGTCGACAATTACGACCGAGCGGGAGTCCGTGCAGATCTCCTTGGGTGCCATCTTTACCTCGAGGCCGCTGAGCCGGGTCTTCTCGAGATGGTCAAAGTCCCACCGGCCAACGGAAGCAACATCCCGGGCAAAAACGAGGGCACCGTCATCCGGTGCGAGGATGAGCGGGCTGTCGAGGCCGAGGGTCCGGATATACTCCCCGATCTCTTTTGCGACCGAGATGTCCTGTGCCGGGACCGGGAAATAGTTCAGTACTTCACGGTCATGAATATTGACGGTAAGGACACGCTCCACGCCCCGGCCCAGGATCCCGGCAACGGCCCGGGCGCTGACCGGCTCTCCCGGCCGGAACCGCTTGTCCTGACGGGCATACCCCATGTACGGCACGACCAGCCGGTTCTTTGAGCTGTCGCAGGCATCGATCATAAGCGCCAGCTGGACGAGGGAGTCGTTGTCCACAACGCTGCCGACAATGATCGTATCGTCGTCCAGTTCTCCCGCTGCAAGGTACAGTTCGCCATCGGGGAAGCGGGTAAATCTGACGTCCACGAGCGGGAGGGAAAGGCTTCTGGCAAGGCGGGTCGCAAGGATCTGGGATTTTTCGGTGCAGATGACTCTCATGGTAACCTTCCCCCGGAACCGGGCCTCGCGGATCCCCTCGTCGCCGGGCAGAATCTCTTATGGAAGGTAGTTGGTCTTTCGATAAAAAAGGGTTTGCGAATCTCCTGCCGGGACCCGTAAATAAGCGGCTTTTGGCCATCAGCTGAAAGTACTTAAACAATCGTGAGACAAATAATATGAAGTTCCAAGGGGAAGATGAGGTAAATCCCGTAATGGATTCTGCAGATCAATCAGCACACCAGGCCGACGACAGAACACCGGCCACCCAGCCTTCCGCAGCAGCAGCAGCCCCCGGGCCGCAGCCTGCAGCACCGGCGGAAGCGGCGTCTTCGAAGATCGACGTCCCGGCCAAGCTCATCGATCAGGTCATCGGGCAGGACCATGCTGTAGAAGTGATCAAGAAGGCAGCAGTCCAGCGCCGGCATGTGATGATGATCGGGAGCCCGGGAACCGGCAAATCGATGCTGGCAAAGGGAATGGCCGAACTCCTCCCGAAGGAAGAACTCGTCGACATTCTCGTGTATCCGAACTCGGACGATAATAATAACCCGGTCATCCGGACCGTGGCTGCCGGCAGGGGCAAGCAGATCGTTGCCGCCCACAAAGTCGAGGCCAAGAAGAAGATCCAGTTCCGGAACACCCTCCTGATGCTCCTCATCATCGGCATCATCGGCTACTCCTTTATCATCAACCAGATACTTTTCGGGATCCTGGCGGCTGCCTTTGTGTTCATAGCTCTCAGGTACAGCAACCCGCGGGAGGAAGCGATGGTCCCCAAGCTTCTCGTCTCGAACGACACCAAGAATATCGCACCATTCATCGATGCAACGGGCTCCCATGCAGGGGCACTTCTCGGGGACGTCCGGCACGACCCCTTCCAGAGCGGCGGCCTCGAGACCCCCTCGCATGACCGGGTGGAAGCGGGAGCAATCCACCGGTCGAACGGGGGCGTCCTCTTCATCGATGAGATCAATACCCTCGATCCCCATTCGCAGCAGAACCTCCTGACCGCACTGCAGGAAGGCGAATTCCCGATCACCGGCCAGAGCGAACGGTCGAGCGGCGCGATGGTACGGACCGAACCGGTTCCCTGCAAATTTGTGATGGTTGCAGCCGGGAACCTCGATGCCATCCAGGGAATGCACCCGGCCCTCAGGTCGCGTATCCGCGGGTACGGATACGAGGTCTATATGGCCGAAAGCATGGAAGACACTCCCGAGAACCAGCAGAAGTACGTCCGGTTCGTAGCACAGGAAGTGAAAAACGACGGGAAGATACCGCATTTCGACCAGAGTGCCATCGACGAAGTGATCCGCGAGGCACGCCGGCGTTCCAACCGGAAAGGTCACCTCACCTTAAAGCTCCGCGACATGGGCGGCCTCATCCGTGTCGCGGGGGATATCGCCCGCCAGGAAGGCGCGGCTATCACGACCGCAAACCATGTAATCCTGGCAAAATCAACCGCCAGGTCGATCGAAGACCAGGTATCGGACGAAATTACGCGGCGCCTCAGGGAATACGAAATGACCGTAGTCGAAGGCACGAGGATCGGAAGGGTCAACGGCCTTGCGGTAACCGGAAGCGATGCCGGGTCAGTCCTCCCCATTATGGCCGAGGTTACCCCTGCTCAGGGGAAAGAGGGCGGGGAAGTGATCGCTACCGGCATGCTCAAGGAGATTGCCCAGGAATCGATCAAGAACGTCAGCGCGATCCTGAAAAAGTTCACCGGAAGGGATGTGAAAAATATCGATATCCACATCCAGTTCATCGGCACCTACATGGGAGTCGAAGGGGACTCGGCATCCATCAGCGTCGCTACTGCCGTCATCAGTGCAATCGAAGGCATCCCGGTCCGCCAGGATGTCGCGATGACCGGATCCCTGTCGGTGCGTGGCGACGTCCTCCCGGTAGGGGGAGTGACCTACAAGATCGAGGCCGCGGCAAAAGCAGGGATCAAAACGATCCTCATCCCGCGAACGAATATCAATGACGTACTGATCGAGGAGCGGTTCAAGTCGATGGTCACGATCATCCCGGTTGACACCATCGACGAGGTCCTGAAGATCGCCCTCGTTCCCGAGAACACCGAAAGTTTCCTCACCAAACTCAAGAAGATGGCGGTTCGTTCCACGGCTCTGATCGCCGAGGCGCCTGCATGCACTCCCGTGGTCTGATCCATGCACGGCATCTCCTACTATGATCTGCGCCACGTAACCGGGCAGGTCACCCACATCGATATCGATAACGGTGTCGTTGAATCCGGCGGCACTTCTTTTTTCAGCAAGGCCGTGCTCCGCGTCCTCGCAGGGGCCGGATGGGGGGTCCTGCAGATCGACAATTATACCCCGGTCACCGGGAAAAAATTCGATGCACTCCTGCAGGAAGCATCGGGGCTCTCCGGTATAACGGGGGAAGAAGTTGTACTGGGGGATGCACCGCACGGTATTCTTCCCGTCCCCGCGGTAAAAGAAGATCCCCGTACCGTTGCGATCGAAGAGAAATCGGCTATTCTGACCGAGATCGAAAAAGCGGCGATGAACCCTCTCGTGGTAAACAGGCGTGCAAATTATATCGAGAGGGCCGAGCAGGTAAATTTTCTCGACAGCTCCGGTAACGAATACTCGTTCGAACTTTGCCGGTCCGGGTTTAACGTCATGGCAGTGGCATCACGGAACGGCAATATCCAGATGGGATACGAGCGGGAACACTCGATCAACGGTTTCGGCCTCCGGCACCGGCAGGAACTCGGGAAGAAGGCCGCAGATATTGCAATCGCCCTTCTCGATGCAAAGGCTGCCACGGGCGGGAAGATGCGTGCGGTCCTCGATCCCGAGCTTGCCGGAGTCTTTGCCCACGAGGCGGTAGGGCATGCGAGCGAAGGCGACCTTGTTGCCGAGGGAAGTTCGGTACTGAAAGGGCGTATCGGTGAGAAGATCGGCAGCGAGATCCTCACCATTGTCGATGATCCGGGCCTTCCGGAGTTCGGGTTCGACCCGGTTGATGCGGAGGGGGTGGCAGTACGGAGGACGGAGATTATCAGGAAAGGGGTGATAAACAGCTTCCTCCACAGCCGCGAATCGCTCGGCAAGGTCGGTAACGGCATCCCCGGGCATGCACGGGCGATGCCCGGCGAGCCCCCGCTCGTCCGGATGAGCAATACCTTCATCGAGGAAGGCGATGCGACCAACGAAGAGATCTTCTCCGAGTGCAAACGGGGGATTTTCCTCAAGGGTTCCCGTGGCGGCCAGGTAGACCCGGGCCGGGGTGTGTTCCAGTTCAATGCAGAGTACGGGTATCTTATCGAGAACGGGGAGCTCGGGACGATGGTGCGGGACGTCTCCCTGTCAGGAGACATTCTCACCACGCTCCACGGTATCGGGCTGTGCGGCAGGTTCCGTTCGATGAGCCCGGGATATTGCGGGAAGGGCGGCCAGAGTGTCCCGGTGAGCGACGGGGCCCCGTATGTCCTCCTGTACGATGCAGTGGTTGGTGGCAGCGGTGTGGATTGAGGATATTATCAAGGAAGCATCCGGCAGGGTCGATGAAGTCGAGGTCTATTATGTCGAGGGCAGTTCGGTGTCCGCAGATCTCCGGCAGCGGAGTGTCAACCTTGCCACCATGTCCCGGGACTGCGGACTCGGGATCAGGACGATCCATAACGGCAGGATAGGCTCGTCGAGCACCAACAACCCCGAAGCCTGGAAGGTCTGTCTCGAGGCCGCCATCGCGAGCGGGAGGCTCGCGACCGCCCAGTCCTGGGACGGGCTTCCCCGGCCGGAATCCCTGCCGGAGACGCCCCTCTCATTCGATTCTTCACTGAGAGCGGACCCTGACCTGGCGCGGGACCTCCTCGAAAAGATGCTGGAAGGTGCGGCTGAACACGAGGCCGAAATTACCGGCGGGTCAGCCTCCCTGTCAGAAGCGAGCGTAACGCTCGCGAACAACAAAGGCGTCCGTTATCACGACCGGCATACCGGCGCTTCCCTGTCGCTCGATGCGATCCATGGGCAGTCCACGGGCTATGAATTCGACCATTCCCCGTTTATCGGCGAGCTCGATCCCCACCGCGTGGGTGAGCGGGCAACGTTTTTTGCCCATGGGTCCTCCGGGGGAAAGGAGATTGCAACCGGTGAGTACGACATCGTGCTCTCGCCGCTTGCGTACGCCGAGCTCCTGGGAAATGTCTTCATCCCTGCACTGAACGGGAGGAGCGTTCACGCAGGGCGTTCGCGGCTTGCGACACTGCTGGGGAAGGAAGTCACCGATCCCATGGTTGCGATGTATGACGATCCCCTGATGCCGCGGGCAGCAGGGAGCGTGTACTGGGACGCCGAGGGGACTCCGGCAAAACGGGTCGACTTCATACGTGAAGGGGTTCTCGAGAATTTTGCGTACGACCTCAAGACCGCGTACCGGTATGGCAAAAAAAGCACCGGCAGCGCGGTCCGCGGAGGATTTGCCGGCCTCCCGGCGATAGGCCACCACAACTTCATCGTTGACGGGAAGCGGGAGACGATCGGTGACGAGCGGGCGATCTATATTCACAACGTCGTCGGGGCTCACACCGCCAATCCCATGAGCGGGGAATTCTCTGTTGAGATCTCCAATGCGTACTGGATGGAAGACAACGCTTTCCAGGAACCGATCAGGAGCGCGATGCTCTCAGGAAATGTTTTCGGGCTTCATAAAGAAATTGCAGGCCTGGGCAGGGAATCCCGGCCGGTTGGTTCGGCGATCCTGCCTCCGGTAAGGATTAATAAACAACGCATCATTGGTAAATGAGGAAACGAGGGCAGTCATGAGTGCAGTTCTCATCGTAATCCTGATGGTGGTCGCGGTCCTCGCGATCGGGTATTACCTCCTGAAGAAGTTCATGCTCCTCGTGGTCAACGCGATCCTCGGTCTCTTCCTCCTCGTGGTTCTGAACGTGCTGCACATCATGCAGTGGATGGGGAAGCCCGATCTCGGGTACAGCCTCGCAACGGTCCTTATCTGTGCAATCGGCGGGATTCCGGGCGTCCTCATCCTTATTCTCCTGAATATCTTCGGGATCGCAGTGCAGTAAAAAACCAAGAGAAACGGATGAAGCGGATTTTTCTTTAAACCCAGGCCCATCATCTGCTCCGGCAGTTTTTTACTGCTGGAAAAAGGGTTTTTTTCAGAATACGTTTGCTTCTGAATAGACCAGCACCTGGTCCTGCAGCAGCTCGTACGGCTTGATCTCCCGGGAGTGAGCGGACATCCGCATCTTCACCACCTCGAGTGCAAGGTGCACGTCGGTGAGGTCGGTTGTCCGGACATAGCGCAGGAGTATGACCGTGTCAGCGAGATATTCGATGAGGCCGTGCCTGCTCGAGAACTGGTTCTGCCGTGAGGTTTCGGAAGTCATCATTATCGTGCACTTCTTATCCCGCAGGCCGTCCACGAACCGGAACATCTCTCTCCGGCGGTCGGCATCGTTCTCGAAAAGTTCCTCGAAGAGAGAGACCGGGTCGATGACTACGCGGTCGGCATGCACGGCCTGGATAAGGGTCGGGAGCTCGTTTTTGATCGGATTGTTGGCGAGGTTGAAATCATTGGGGTTGAGTTTTATGATAAAGAGGGATTTCTCCAGGTATGGGCCGACGTCCCAGCCTTTCTGGTTCATGTAGTAGAGGATCCTCTCTTTCTGTTCCTCGAGGCTGATGTAGATGACGTTCTCCCCTTTCTGGAGCCCCTCCCAGACAAACTCCAGGGAGAATGTTGTCTTCCCGGTACCGTACGAGCCGATTATCGCACAGATACTGCCCGGCACAAGACCGCCGCCGAGCATGTCGTCCAGGCCGAGAATGCCGACCTTGACCCTCTGCACGGTCATATAATCACCCGTATGTTGCTCACTTCAAAGCCCCCCGCCGTCGTTATGCGGACCGCGAACTTCACGAGGTCCCGCTCTTCGAGATGGGGCATCACTCCCCGGAACTTCTCGAAGTACATCACCCTTTGACGGCGTGCGCCGGTGCTCTCCTCCCATTTGAAGAGGAGGACTGCATCCGCGATATCGGCAAGTTCAAGTTCCCGGGCAGCCCCGAGAACTCCCTTGCTGAGCAGAAGATAGATCGTGATATTTTTCTTTTTGGCTATCCTCTGGAACCCCCGGAGGAAGCCGGTGAGATCGCTCCAGAGGTTGGGGATATCGTGCTGAGTGGCGACATCCGTTATCGAGTCCACAATTATGAGGCTGTCGTCCTGGGCATTGTTCATCACGTCGAAGAGGACAGACAGGATATTCTTGTATTCCGACCGTTTCTCCATCCGGGAAATAATATCGCTCGGGCTGTACCAGTCATCAGGAACAACGCTCTTGTCGAAATAGCGCTCCGACAGGTCATCGAAACGGACCGTGTCGATCATTCTTTCGAGTCCTTCTCTCCGGAACGAACTGAGGATTTCGCGCCGGACATCCTCCTTGAGCCGGGTAAAGGTGATGTACCTGATCTCACGGGGGATGAGCAACCCTGCCGGAGCCGCCTCTTCCATCAGGGGAAGGATGTTTACGAGCGAACTGTACGCAAACTCATAGTTCCCGCCGCCGAGATCGCCGAACAGGAGGATTACCGAGCCGGGAGGTACGCCCCCTTCGAGGATCGGATCGAGCGAGCTTATACCGGTCGGCATCTTCCTGTTATCGTTGTCCTGCATCGGTCACCTGTATAATGGCATGATCCTGCCGCACATGGACACTCTTTTAGTATCCAGTGATAAAGATATCTGCACCGGAGAGCAATAAAAATGCAGGGGCTGTCCGGATTGACGATAACGGTGGATAATACCCGTCCGGGCACATATATATAGAATGATCCAACGAATTATTAACCGGGAGCAAAAACCCAAAAAACAGGGCAGGAGTCCCGGTGCATGAATATATCAGAATTTTTCGCATCGTTGAAGAAATCGCCGGCAGGCGGCAAGGATAGCGGAATATCTGATCCCCCCCTTTCCGGACCCGGAAAGCAGGTGCCGGAGACTATACCACAAGTACCTTCCCCGGAACACGGCTATTCCACGTTCGGCCACTACCTCTCCCTCCTGAAGGGAAGGGAGAAATCGGCGATCAGTGAGTACCGGTTCGAGCAGCACGGCCCGCTCGTCCAGCCCCGTATTCCGGAAGAATACGAGCAGGTGGACGAGTACTGGATCGACAAAGGCCGCGCTCTGGTTGTCATTGCGCTCAACCGCAGGACCAACCAGAAGGAATACCTCCTCTTCGAACCATCGCTCTCGGAATTCGAGTATGAGCTCCTCGAACGCCTGCACGAGGATCTCCGGGACGTCCTCATCCTCACTTCGGATGAGATCAGGAAGGACCGGAAGCGTATCCTCCTTGAGAAGATGTACACGCTCATCGACGACTACGGCCTGTCTCTCGATATTCTGACCCTGTTCAAGCTCCAGTATTATCTTGTACGGAATTTCATCGGCTGGTCCCGTATCGAGCCGCTCATGAGAGATCCGCTCCTTGAGGACATATCCTGCGACGGAAACAAGATCCCGCTTTTCCTCTACCACCGCAGGTACCGGAATATCAGGACCAATATCTCCTTCGAACCCGATGTCCTCAACTCCCTCGCAATCACGCTCGCCCAGCGCTCGGGCAAGCATATCTCAGCGGGATCGCCGATGATCGATGCAACGCTTCCCGATGGCTCGCGACTGCAGCTGACATTGGGAAAAGAAGTGACAACCCGGGGGACGAGTTTCACCATCCGGAAATTCCGGGAAGAGCCGTTCTCACCGGTCGAACTGATGGAAAACGGTACATTCAATGCAGAAGAACTGGTGTATTTCTGGCTCGCCATCGAGAATAACAAAAGCCTTCTTTTCATCGGAGGTACCGCCTCCGGGAAGACCACGTCGCTGAACGCAGTCTCACTCTTTATCCCGCCCGTATCGAAGGTCGTCAGCATCGAGGACACCCGCGAGATCACCCTCCACCACGACAACTGGATCGCAAGTGTGACCCGGGAGGCACTCACCGAAGGAGGGAATGCCATCAACATGTTTGACCTCCTCAAGGCGGCGATGCGGCAGCGGCCTGAATACATCCTCGTAGGTGAAGTGCGGGGCGAAGAGGCCCAGACACTTTTCCAGGCCATGAATACCGGGCACACCACCTTTTCCACCATGCATGCGGGAAGCGTGGATGCGGCGATCCACCGGCTCGAAAGCGAGCCCCTGAGTGTTCCCAGGAACATGGTTCAGGCGCTGAACATCATCAGCGTGCAGGGACTCATCTATCGGGGGAACGAGCGGGTCCGGCGGGTACTCGAGATCGTGGAGATTGCCGGGATCGACCCTTCGACCGGGAACCTGCGGGTCAACAATGTCTTTGTCTACGACCCTGTCCGGGACATCTTCTCCTATACCGGCCGGTCACAGATTTTCTCCGATATTGCCGAAAAACGCGGGTGGACAAGGGAACAGCTTGAGGAAGAGATCGCGGTCCGGAAGAGGCTCCTCGAGGAGATGAAAAAGCAGGAAATCATGGACTACATCTCGGTCGCCAGCATCTTCCACGCGTACCACATCGAGAAGGGAAAGGTGCTTGCCTCCCTCGCTGACCTCCGTCAGGTACTCAAATGAACGTCAGGCAGCATATCAGGAACTGGGTTCTTCGCGACCCCCTGAGGTACCATTCGCTCCATGGGGATATGGTATCTGCCCGGTCGGGGATGACCGTCGAGCAGTACCTCTGGCGGTCTCTCCGGCTCTCCCTGATGACCGGGGTCTTTTTTGCGATCATCGGATACCTCGCGAGCGAATTCCTGACTATCCAGGTCGAGGAAGGGAGAGCAGGTATCGCAAACGTCCTGAACCTGCAGTTCCCCGATATTCTTAACGGCATCTCCTCCGTGTTCTACATCCAGGGGGTCATAGTTTTAGCCGCGTTTGCCATCGGCTCGTATGCCGGATACATCGTTCTTCTCAAAATTCCGGGTATAGAGAAGAACAACCGTGCTGTGAAGATCAATCTCACGCTTCACAATGCCGTGGCCTATATGTACGCAATGCGCCGCGGCGGGGCGCAGCTGATGCCGATCTTCCGATCGCTCTCCAACCGTGCGGACATTTACGGCGAAATCGCCCTGGAGTTCCGGCAGATAGTACGGGACGCCGATTTCTTCGGCTACGATGTGGTCACGGCCGTCCGTCATCTCTCCGAGACCACACCTTCAGAGAAACTCAAGAACTTCCTGGAAGACCTCCTGTCGGTGATTGAAAGCGGTGGGGATATGGCCGAGTTCCTCTCCATGCGGGTACGGCTCTATCAGGAAGAGGCCCGGTTTGAGCAAAAACAGTTCTTAAACGTCCTTTCAATCGTAGCCGAATCGTACGTAACGCTCTTTGTTGCGGGCCCTCTCTTCCTCATCATCATCATGGTTGTAATGGGGATGATGGGGGGATCAGCGGCGACACAGCTTGCCCTTGTCATATACGCTATCATGCCGATCGGCTCGGTCATCTTTATCCTCGTAATCGACCTCATATCCGTCAAAGCCGAAAAGACCGAGAGATACGTCAGGACGACGTGGCTTCATACCTACTCCGATGTCACGATCGAAAAAAAGAGTAATGAAGAACCCCTCTTCCTCAAATTGAAACAATATGACCAGTTGCGGAACCTGGTCCACCACCTGAGACACCCGCTCGAGAGTTTCGTATCCAATGTCAGCCACACGCTCTATATCACGGTCCCCGTCGCAATCCTCTATCTTGCTTTTATTTTAGTCAAGGTACCGCATTACGATAATTTCGAGACCTTTATCGGCGTTGTCGATGACCATGCGGTCATTGCCCTCCTGATAATACTTATCCCCTATGCAGTCTTTTACGAGATCTGGTCCCGCAAAGTCCTGGGGATCCAGGCACTGATTCCGGACTTCCTCGAACGGATGGCCGGCATCAATCAGGTAGGCCTCACCGTTGCCCAGGCAATCGCCATCATGGTCAACACCAACCTCGGGCTCCTTTCCTACGAGATCCGGCGGATCAAGCGCGATATGGACTGGGGAGCGAATTTCACCGAAGCGCTCATCCGTTTCGAGGAACGGGTGAGCACACCCTCCATCGCCCGGACGGTGACCCTGATCACGAAGGCGAGCGAGATGAGCGGCCAGATCGGGCAGGTCCTCTCTATCGCCTCAAGCGATGCCAAGATGAGCGAGGTGCTCAAGAAGGAAAGGCTCGGGGAGATGTTTATCTATACAGCGATCGTCTACCTCTCGTTCTTTGTTTTCCTGTTCGTCGTGGGTGTACTGACAACCCAGTTCCTCCCGGTTCTTGCGCACATAAACACGGCCGGTATGCCGACAACCGGCGCATTGGCAAATCTGGGATCTATCCCGGTCCAGACCTTCTCGCGGCTCCTTTACCATGCGTGTCTCATCCAGGCATTCTTCTCCGGGCTCATTGCGGGGCAGATGGGAGAGTCATCCCTGTCTGCCGGGGTAAAACATTCCTGCGTCCTCCTCATTATCGCCCTGGTGACATTCAACTTCATCCTTATCTGAAGGAGGGACGGGGCGGACCCGGACTCTCCCGAACAATGCGATCCGCGCTACTCCCTTGATGTTTCCGACGGCTCTTCTGCCGGAGATAGCATTAAATAATGCAGCGGATAGTTCGTACTGAGGTGACATGAGACTATGTGCACTGTTGGCGGGCCGGTGGATATCGATCTCCCCCCGGAACGGGTTAAGGGGAAAGATTACCGGTGCAACGAATGCGGCGAACGGTTCAAGGGTATCGGCAGGAAACCCATGTGCCCGAGCTGCCAGTCAGAAGACGTGAAAGAGGTATGAACTACCTTCTGGGGGATGATCTCGCCCTTATAAGCGGCGAGCATGCTTTTTTACTTGTCGCAAAGGCTTTGGCACGATTCCCCCTGTGCATAGAAACCGCGTCGGGCGAAGTCTGCCAGGGCGTGGATCCGACAGACCTTATCGTCGTTTCAGCGCCGGAAGGAGGGCCGGTTGAACCCGGGATGATGCTTGTCGAGCTTGTCCGGAGATACCGGATGCCGCTCCTGGTCCTGCCAAAAGGACACCCGGGATCCAGACGGCTGTCCTGGGTCGTTTCGGTCGGGCCTCTCATTGAAACGAATTGTGAAATCCGGCGGGGAACGCATCCCGGGCAGACCGTCATCTGCTCCCACGGAGAGCTCTCCGGAATCATCCTGAAAGGTACCGCAGATGGTTTTTCCTTATCCGGACTGCCGGCAGGGGTTTCTGTCCGGAACCTGCCCCAGAAGCCATTGAACGGAATTGTCTGATTTTAACCAGCGGCACCCCGTTTTTCGGTGGTATGGCGATCCCGGGATCGTAAATAACAATACATATATGGTTTTTTTTACCAATTACTGTGTTGCCGTGAGAGGAGGGTTGGATGAAGACTGAGGTCCTAAAAGACATCAAGAAAGCTGAAGAAGAGTACCAATCGATGATCAGCAAGGCCCAGGACGAGAAAAAGCATAACCGGTCCCAGGCAGAGCTGGAATCTGACAATCTGGTCACCAAGGCGCAGAGCAATGCTGAACAATACAAAAAGCTGAAACTGGAAGAAGCACGGCACCAGGCATCAGAGAAGCACGCTGAGATCATCAGAACCGGCAATCAGCGGGCGGCGGCACTGAAAGAGAAAGGCCAGAAGAACCTTTCGAAGGCCGTGCAGCTCCTGGTAACGCGGTTCAAGGAGCAGCTGCATGTTGGCGCCTGAACGGATGAGCAAGCTGCTCATTGCCGCTTCAAGGGACCAGTTGTCCACGGTTATTGCGGAGCTGTACCGCCATCACCTGTTCCACATCGAAGAATACGTTGACCAGGGAGCGGAAGAGTACGAAGGGTTCAGGATCGGGACACCCTTGTCGGGAGCGAGCGAAGCATCGGTCGACCTCGTCAAGATCCGTGCGATCGAGAACGCGGTCGCGATAAATTCTGCCGACGTCGAATCGGTCTCAAAGACCGGCCGGTCCGCTGTAAAAGCGAAGATTGAACGGGATTTGCCTGTTCTCGAGCGCGAAGTGGAAGAGCTGACCGGGAAACGCTCGAAGCTCGAGATCCGGGTAAAGGAACTTGAACAGAAGATTGCCGAACTGACGCCGTTTCTCAATGTTCCTGTCGAGATGGAGCTGCTCAGGGGGTACAAGGGTTTCTCGGTGATGGCGGGTTCCGTGACCGGCGAGGTGTCGCTCTCCGTCCCGAACGAGATCTTTGTTGCCAAAGGCAAGGACCGGAGTTTTATCGTCGTCGTTGTGCCAGCTGCGCACCGCGCCGAGGCGGAAAAGGCCCTTCAGGCAGTCTCGTTCCAGTCGGTGCCCATACCCGACGAGTCAGGCTCTCCCGTGGCCCGGATCGGCGACTATTCCGGGCAGATTATGAAGCTCAACCAGGAGATCGCCGGCATCAGCGGGAAACTCGAGGAGGTCCGCAGAAACCATGCCGATTTCCTGGTCGCCTGCGAGGAGTTCCTCAGGGCAGAGGTCGAGAAGACCGAAGCGCCCCTCAGGTTTGCCACGACAAAACAGACATTTGTCGCGGAAGGCTGGGTCCCTTCCGACCGCGTCGGGGAAATTACGGCGGATCTCACGAAGGCGACAGCCGGAAAAATCTTTGTTACCGTCCTCCCGACGGATCCAGAACACGATCTGGTCCCGGTCGAGTATCACAACCCGTCTTTTGCAAAGCCTGCACAGCTCCTCATGGACGTCTATTCCCGTCCAAAATACACGGAGATCGACCCGACACTGATGCTCGCCATCGTTTTCCCGCTCTTCTTCGGGCTTATCCTTGGCGACGTAGGATACGGGCTTATACTGCTTGCAATGTGCTTTGGGCTCCGGAAGTTCCTGAAAGGAGATGAGGGAAGACAATTCCTGACCGTGCTCCGGAACGCGAGTATCATGAGCATCATCTTCGGTGTGCTCTTCTCCGAGTTCCTGGGCTTTGAACTTCCATGGCAGCCGCTCATCTTCTCGAGGCACCTCAACATTGGTGCCGGGGAGGGAGGCGCAGGACCGGCGATCCCCGAGCTGATGGTGCTCTCTATCTGGATCGGGATCCTGCACATTTCGCTCGGGCGTGTACTCGGAATGATCAATCATGCCCGGCAGGACCACGGGGCCCACCGCGTCAAAGCGGTCATGGCCAATTTCGGCTGGCTCGCGGTCATGTGGGGGATCGTCATTGCGATCTGGTCGTATGCAGCAATGCCACTGATGCCCGACCTGCGGGGCCTGCCCGCTGTCGGTCCCGGAATAAACATCGGGTACGTCATCGGCATCGTGCTCATCATAACCGGCGTTATCTGTATTGCACGGGATGCGATCCTCGAGGTCGTCGAGCTGCCTACTATCATCAGCCACGTGTTGTCATATGCACGTCTGGTGGCAGTCGGGCTCTCATCCGTTGCAATCGCCATGGTAGTCAATTTCATGTCAATCGGGATGTTCATCGGTCCCGGGCTTGCAAACCTCTCAATTTTTGGAATTATTATGATCATTATCGGTGTCGTGATCTTTCTGCTGGGGCATGCCCTCAACACGGCACTGGGGATTCTGGGTGGAGGTCTCCACTCGATTCGTCTGCACTATGTTGAATTCTTCACCAAGTTCTACAAGGGTGGAGGCAGGAAATATGTCCCCTTCGGGATGAAAAGAAGGTTTACGGAGGATTAAAAATGGTTGGAATGGTTGGAGAAATGGCAACAGCATTAACGAACGAAACGACAATGAACGCAGCATACAACGTGACCGAAATGGTCAGGATTACAACGGCCTCCCAGGTCGGCCTCAAGGCAGTCGGTGCCGGTCTCGCAGTCGGCCTCACCGGTGTGGGTACCGGTGTCGCCGAGATGGGCATCGGTGCAGCGGCGGTCGGCGCAATTGCCGAGGACAAGGAGTTCTTCGGCCTGGGTCTCCTCTTCACGGTTATCCCGGAAACAATCGTCATCTTCGGACTTGTCGTCGGTCTCCTTCTGTTGTTCTCGTAAGAGTGCGGAGCAGACAATGGGACTGGAAGCAGTTGTTGAAGAGATCAGGGAAAATGGCAGATCCGAGGCGGAAAAAATCCGTGCCGAGTCGAGACAGGAGACAAGCTCCATCCTGGCGGATGCAAACAAGCGTGTCGGGGAGATAAAACTCGCGGCAGAATCTGAATCCGCAAAGCAGGCCGAGCACATCATAAGCCAGGAAACGTCGGCGGCCAGCCTCCTCGTCAAGCGCGAGCTCCTGAATACCCAGAAGTCACTTCTGGACCAGGTCTATGAGGCAACCCGTGCCGAGATTGCCAGGCTCCCTGAAAGCTTCCATCGGGAAGCCATCAAGAAACTCCTCGCCGAGGCAAAGAAGGAGATCCCGAAAGGGAAGGTCTCCTGCAACGCCCGCGACGTGGCCGCACTCAGGGCGATAATTGCCGAGAACCCTGACCTTTCCGGGTTCAGGGTCGGTGAACCCGCTGATATCGATGGCGGAATCCTTGTCGAGGGTGAAGCGGGAGAGTTGCAGATTGATTACAGTTATCGCACATTCCTTACGCGGGTGTGGGAATCCGGTTTGAAAGATGCGTCTGACATCCTGTTCGGATAAGGGGGTACCGGTATGGTGAACATATCAGCACCGTACATTTATGTATGTACCAGGATGCGGGTGAGAAAGGCAAAACTCCTCCCGAAAGAGGAGTATATGCGGATGCTCAACATGAGCCTCGCCGAGATTACCCGTTTTATCGAAGAGACCCAGTACAAACAGGAGATCGATGAGCAGGCGACTGCCTTCAAGGGTATCAATCTCATCGAGATTGCCCTGAGCTGGAACCTGGCAAAAGAGTACCGGAAAATCCAGGATATTACGCCGGGTTCGCTCAAGCAGTTCACCCGGGCGTACCTCCGGAGATGGGACATCCAGAATGTCCTTAACCTCCTCCGGGGCAGGATGCAGGGTGTAAAGACCGGAAAGATCAAGGAGATAATTATCCCCGCCGGCAGTCTCGGTATCGCCGAGCTCGACCGGATGCTTGCCGAGGAAAGTGCAGACCGGATTGTCGATCTCCTGAAAGATCACCGGATGTACCCGGTTCTCGCCCAGGAATACCCCGCTGCGAAGGAGAGCGGATCGTTTGCCCGTATGGAAAACGCCCTCTACAAGCAGTTCTATGCGGAGATCATTCTTGAGGCAAGGAGCGGGAGCGTCGCGGGCGGGGACCAGTTCCTTGCCTATATACGGCTCGAGATCGATATCAAGAACGCAAAAACCCTCTTCCGGCTTCGGGCGGACACGGTCAGCGAGGATGCGCACGAACTGTTCATTCCCGGTGGATCCCTGTCGGCGCAGGACTTTGCGAACCTGACTACGATCAAAGACACGGGCGAATTTATCGATGCGGTCAAGGCTCAGATCAGGAACGATGCTCTCCATTCCCTCCTTGAGGAGCTCAAGGGTTCAAAGAAGGTGCGGGACATCGAGGTCCGCCTGACAAGGGTCCAGCTCGAGCAGATGGAGAAGATGTCGAAACGGAACCCGTTCTCAATCCATCCTATCCTCGTTTATCTGGAGAAAAAGAAGTTCGAGGTCTTCAACCTGCGTGCACTCGCCCGCGGGAAGGAGTCGAAACTGCCATCGGAGAGAATAGCGGACTACCTGGTGGTGTAAGATGGAGATCGCAGTTATCGGCAACAGTGAATTCATCCTCGGCTTCAGGCTCGCAGGCATCCGCAAGACCTACGCCGCGGAGAGTGACGAACAACTCTCTGCGCAGGTCACGAGCGTGTTGCAGGACGCGGACGTCGGCATACTCGTCCTCGACAGCAGCGATATGGAACGAATACCCCGGAGACTCCGGACGACCCTCGAAAATTCGGTAAAACCAACGGTCATCGCGATCGGCGGCGAAGAAGGGGGAATGTCGATGAGGGAGAAAATCAAGAGATCGGTGGGTGTTGATCTGTGGAAGTAAAAGAGAAGAAAACCAAGGAAACAAAACAAGGCGTTCTGAAAAGGATCGCCGGCCCGGTCGTTACGGCCGTCAATCTTGACGCCCACATGTACGACGTGGTGAAAGTCGGCAAGGAAGCGCTGATGGGGGAGGTCATCAAGATCCAGGGTGACAGCATCATCATCCAGGTGTACGAGGATACCTCGGGTATCCGACCCGGCGAGCCGGTAGAGAATACCGGGCTCTCGCTCGCGGTCGAACTCGGCCCCGGTCTCCTGACCAGTATTTATGACGGAATCCAGCGGCCGCTCTCAGTTCTCGTGGACAAGATGGGGAACTTCATCCAGCGCGGTGTCTCGGCACCCGGCCTTTCGCATGAGAAGAAGTGGACGTTCAAGCCTCTCGTGAAAGCCGGCGACAAGGTAGAGCCCGGCGCGGTTCTTGGCGAAGTGCAGGAGACCAACATCGTCCACCGTGTCATGCTTCCGCCGAATGCGAAAGCAGGTGTGGTCAAAACCGTCAAGAGCGGGAACTTCACTGTCGACGAGATAATCTGCATTCTCGAAGACGGGCGGGAATACCCGATGATCCAGCGCTGGCCGGTCCGTGTCCCCCGTCCTGTCAGGGAGAAGAAGAATCCGACTATCCCGCTGATTACCGGGCAACGGATCCTTGATGGTCTCTTCCCGATAGCAAAGGGCGGCACTGCAGCCATCCCCGGTCCCTTCGGGAGCGGAAAGACCGTCACCCAGCAGCAGTTGGCAAAGTGGTCGGACGCCGAGATCGTGGTCTATATCGGCTGCGGCGAACGAGGCAACGAGATGACCGAAGTCCTCACCGAGTTCCCTCATCTCGAAGACCCGAAGTCGGGAAAGCCCCTCATGGAGAGGACAGTGCTCATCGCAAACACTTCAAATATGCCGGTTGCTGCCCGTGAAGCTTCGGTATACACCGGTATCACCATCGCGGAATACTTCCGGGACATGGGGTACGATGTTTCCCTCATGGCAGACTCAACGTCACGGTGGGCTGAAGCGATGCGTGAGATCTCATCGCGTCTCGAAGAGATGCCCGGAGAAGAAGGATACCCGGCATACCTGGCAGCACGCCTTTCCGAATTCTATGAGCGGGCAGGTCTCGTCGAAACCCTGAACGGATCATCCGGGTCCGTCTCGGTAATCGGCGCGGTCTCCCCGCCCGGCGGAGACTTCTCCGAGCCGGTTACCCAGAACACCCTCCGTATCGTCAAGGTCTTCTGGGCACTCGACGCCAAGCTGTCCCAGCGCCGGCATTTCCCGGCAATCAACTGGCTTAACTCTTACTCGCTCTACCTTGAAGCCCTCCACGATTATTACGATAAGGAGGTCTCACCGGAGTGGAACAAGATCCGGTCG
>DATKMN010000037.1:0-3769 GCA_035541835.1 Methanoregula sp. | reverse complement strand
CCGGCGGTCACGAACCGGCGGGTCGCGGTCGCCTGCCCCGGCTTCAGGTAGGAGATGATCGGCTCGACCGTTTCCGACGGTTCCGGCAGCGTGCCCCACGAACCGTCGGTCTTCCGGTACTGCACCATGTACGTGAACGGGCTGCTGCCGCACCGGATCGCCCCGGAGCCCTCGTTCATCACATAGAATTCCACGACCTCTCCCTGGTTGTAGACATCCGAGTCCATGTTGAGATAGTCCGCGTGGCTGCCCTCCTCCTGCGGTATGGTGACCCGGTACAGGGCAGCGGAAGCGGGAGTTGTTGATGCGGCCGGGGCGGGGGAAACCGGCCCCGTGCGGTTGCCCGGGACGGTCGTTGTGCACCCCGGTGCCAGCAGGACGGACGCGAGGAGGAGCACGAGGACGAGGATCGGTACGGCCGGGATCCCCGTTACAAAGCCTTTCACGTTCATCTGGATCATTCCCGCACCGGATAAAATCCCTGAGAGGATCAACCCCGGACGATTGAAAAAAGGTTGCGATCCTTTCCCGGCGCGGACCGGTCGCCCCTGCAAAAGCCCCGCATCCTTTTTACCCGATGCCCGCCTTGGTGAGTACGAGAACCATGGCAATCGACTGGTACAACGAATTCGTGGACAAAAACTACGAACCCGCACAGGACGAGCTCATCTGTTTGTTTTACTTCGAGCCCGCGGCAGGGATCAGCGACGAGGAGGCGGTCGGCAGGATCGCGTCCGAGTCCTCGACCGGCACGTGGACCACGCTCTTTACCATGCCGCCGCGGATGAAGGCGCTGCAGGCCACCGCGTTCGAGATCGACGGAAACTTCGTCAAGGTCGCGTACCCGCTCGACCTCTGGGAGGAGGGGAACGCCGTCCAGCTCCTCTCCGGGATCGCGGGGAACATCTTCGGGATGAAGGCGCTGAAAAACCTCCGGCTCGTCGACGTCACCTTCCCGCCCGGGTATATACGACACTTCAGGGGCCCGCACTTCGGGAACGACGGGATCCGGAAGATGCTGAAGATCTACGGGAGGCCGCTGACCGGCGCGGTGCCCAAGCCGAAGATCGGCTTCTCGGCAAAGGAGCACGCGGAGATCGGGTACGAGACCTGGATGGGCGGCTTCGACTTCGTCAAGGACGACGAGAACCTCACCTCCACCTCGTTCAACCGGTTCGACGACCGGGTGAAGCACATGACAAAGCTCCGGGACAGGGCCGAGAAGGAGACCGGCCAGACCAAGTCCGCGTTCCTCAATATCACGGCGGACGTGGATACCATGAAGAAGCGGGCCGACCTCCTCGCGGCAAACGGCTGGAACTACGCGATGATCGATGTCGTTGTTGCCGGAACAGCCGGGGTCATGACCCTGCGGGACTACTGCTCTGACCTCGGCCTTGCCATCCACGCCCACCGGGCCATGCACGCTGCCTTCGACCGGAACAAAAAGCACGGCCTCACCATGCAGTTCCTCGCCAAGATGATGCGCCTCATCGGCGTCTCGCAGATCCACACGGGCACCGCGATCGGCAAACTGGTCGGGACGAAGAAGGAGGCGATGGTGCTTGCCGACGTCCTCCGGGAGAAGAAGGTGGCGCCGGTCGACGGCATGCTCCTCGCACAGGACTGGGGGAAGATCAGGAACGCGTTCCCGGTCTCCTCGGGCGGCCTCCACCCGGGCCTCGTCCCGCCCGTCCTCGACATCTACGGCACCGAGCTCGTCCTCCTCGTCTCGGGCGGCATCCACGGACACCCGAAGGGGACCCGCGCCGGCGCGATGGCGACGATGCAGGCCATCGAGGCCTGGTGCGAGGGCATGACACTCGAGGAGAAGGCGAAGAAGGCAAAGGAGCTCGCCGGTGCGCTTAAGAAGTGGGGCTACTACAAGCCGAAGTGAGCCGGCCTCTTTTTTTAACGAGTCAGTCGCGTGCGGGATAGTTTCCCGCAAAAAACCTGTCGAATACGGCCGTATCGGGCCGGTCACCCGAAGAGCATGGGCAGCGATGGCAGGTTCCCGGTGAACACGTACAGGAACCCTGCGAGGACCGCAGGGGAACTCAGGAACAGGACGGTGATCCCGACTGTGACCAGGGCAAACGTTCTGGAGGGCTCACGCTCCAGGTTATAGGCCCCGAGGCCGATGAGCCCGAACCCGAGCCCCCCGACCAGGGCCGGGATGATGACGGACGGGTTGAGGAACTCGTTGAGGTGGCTGACGAGCGAATTGAAGAAGGGGAACATGAATGCATACAGGACGAACGGGGCAAAAAAACCGGTGGTGATCGACGTGTCCCGGAACCCTTCGAGGATGATGAATACCGGCACCAGGACCGCAAAGAGGATGGCGAGCCCCTCGATGAACCGGAAGAATGTCGTGACCTCCGCTGCCTGGAGCAGCAGGAACAAAAACCACGAGATCAACAGCGACTGGAGGAAGACGACCCCCACCATGACCAGGTCCAGCTTCCCGAAGCTTGTCCCGGAAGCCCAGGCCCCGTATTTTGCAGACTGAGAACCAGCCATTTTCCCACCCGCAGGAGACCGCACCGGGCCCGGTGCCGTCCCACCCTCATTATGGTTTAGTGTGGCCGGCCCGGTATATATGCTTCATTGAAGACGGGGTCTCCCGGTTTCTTCAGGACCGGGGCGCCGGCTGCCGGTAAACCATGAACCGGGAACGCATACGATCCGGTTGTACGCATGTGACCGCAGCAGGAGGAGAATCGGCAACTACAAATGGGAACGTTCCTTACCTCTCCCTGAAGTGGTGGACCGGCGTGACTGGCAGCGGGAAGCATGAAGGTTCCGGGTTTGTGGCCGGGTTCCGGAGGAAAATGGCCGGCCCGCTCTCTTCCGGCCTCCAGTTTGCGGTCGTCTCGTTCCTCTCGTTTGCCATCGCGCTCGGACTCTCCTCCCTCCTGAAAAGCGATCCCGACATCGCGACCATCGGCGCCATGTGGGCGATGATCTCAGCCATCATCGTGACCCAGGACACCCGGTCTGCAACAATCGCCACCGCATGGGTCCGGATCGCGGGGTCGCTCATCGGAGCGGTGTTTGCCGCCGTGTACCTCTCGTTCCTCCCGTTCAGCGCCATCGGAATGGGGGTCCTGATCGGCCTTGTGGTCGTGGCCTGCCAGCTCCTCACCGTCCCGGGCTATGTCCGCCTCGCGGCGCTCACGGCAGGGATCGTGATGGTCATCTCCGTCCTGAACCCCGCGATCCCGCCGGTCGTGAACGCGGCCACCCGGTTCTTCGAGGTGATCATCGGCAGCACCGTTGCCGTCTGCATCGCGCTGGCCTGGCAGTATCTTGCGCCGGTGGCGGGGAAGAGCGGGTGATCCACGATGCGGAGCAGGTGAAACTATAGGTATCTGGCGATAAAGCCGCAGTCGTGGGGGGAACCCCATGTTATAATTCCGGGGGACGCCGGCCTGAAATTATCTCCGGAGATCAAAAAAGGATGGTGAAATTTGCGATTTCCCATGCGCAAAACGCCTGTCGGGTTTTGCGCCACGCACTTTCCGGGATCGGGACGTCTAATAAAAATATCTCAGGTCCGGTGACCGGTAATGTCGTCTTCCCGATCGCCCCCGCCCCCCCAGCCGGGGGCGGGATGGCGAAAAGGGGTGGGATACCACCCTGTGTTGAGCTGGTTGCACGGTCTGTTTTCCCGGTTTTCCGGGACATTAAATTCACCGGTCTCCCGGGTTTTACGGCCTCTTCGTGCCGCCGGTACAGTCAGTACCCGAAGCCCTCCGGAATGAGG
>DATKMN010000036.1:0-13752 GCA_035541835.1 Methanoregula sp. | reverse complement strand
CCCTTACGGGAAAACCCGCTCCAGCATTCTGCCTGCCGGATGCAGGTGGAAAGAAGATTTGTCTTGAAGACTACCGGGGGAAATGGGTAATTTTGTATTTTTACCCCAAAGACAACACCCCCGGCTGCACGATTGAAGCTCTCCAGTTCAATGCGGCGCTCGAGCAGTTTGCAGATCTGGGTGCGCAGATCATCGGAATAAGCGGTGATTCCGGAGAGAGCCACCAGAAGTTTTCCGAAAAATACCATCTCTCCATCATGCTTCTCTCCGACACAGGTCATGAAATAACAAGGGCATATGATTCGTGGAAACCCATGACCCTTTTCGGGAAGGATCTCCTGGGGACGCGGCGGGACACTTTTCTGATCAATCCCGCCGGAACAATCGTTCATGTCTGGCGCAGCGTGAACCCGAAGGGCCACGCCGAAGAGGTCCGGAATGTGCTGCTGGATAACATGGAAAAATCCCCATAGATCTGGTTCGTTTCGAAAAGACGAACGGTTTTTTCCGGATCTCGCCATAATTCTTTTATCCAAGGTCGTGCAGTTACATCACGGGTGAACCCCCGAAATGGTATACATGGAGGCGGATGGGAGGACCATGGTTGAGGAACTGAGGATAACTGAAGAACTGACAGAAGACCTTCTTAACCGGCTCGGCAGCAGCGATACAGACGAACGGGAGACCGCAGCAGAGGCACTGGCGGTAAGCACTGAGGATGAAGGATGGCGGCCGAACGAGCTGATCCGCCAGGGGGGAATCGAGACTGTCGCAGCGCTCCTCCACGATGATAATCCTCACATCGTTTTGTCTGCCATATCAATCATCATCGCGGTTGCATCCGCCGGCGAAGAGGAAGCGCTCATCTCTGGAGGCGTTATCGCCCGCCTCGATCCCATGCGGGAACACGCAGACCCGGCAGTACGCAAGAGGGTGCAGGAAGCTTTGTGGCTGCTCGAGCCTGAGGTCGAAGAAGTCGTAACGTCGAAGCCGCAGAACGAATATTAGGACCCTCACCGGATGGCCGGACGAATCCCGTACCCATCTATCTCCTCAAATCGGCTGACTATTCTCGTAGGGGAGAGATACCCCGTTACTCCGGAGCCGGACCACCAAAAAGATAAATAAATTGAACCGGTCATAGGGCCTCATCGCCAACAGGTGGATATGATGAAGTCCATTTTATTCCACATCTGCATTTTTATATTTGTAGCAGCGGTCATGATACCGTCTCTTTCGGGAGTTCAGGATCCCCCCAGCCCTTCCGAAAACATGTCTCTCACAAAAGCGGACCAATCTACGGATACTGCGTCGTTTCAAGCGGCGGACCAGACCGCTGGTCCTGCGGTAACAGCTACCCCGCAACCGACCCAGCGACGGATATCCGGGGAAGTTGAACATCCAATCACTCACCCCATCAGACCGTTTACACCGGGTCCGACACCGGTCTCAGTGCCCCCTCCCCGTCCGACGGTGAGGACGCCTTTGCCAACTCCACGCGGGACTCCGCCGGTAACAACTATCCCGCGAACCCCCCCTCCGCGAACGACGTCGCCGACCCCCCAGACAACTACACCTGAAAGGACACCGACGCCTGTTCCGACATCGGGTGCTACGACCAGCCCGACGACGGTGTCGACAACTGCGCCGACAACCTCACCTACGGTCCAGGAGACGACTGCGCCCACTCCGACGCCTTCGCCGACCCCGGTAACTACCGTTGTTGTTACGGTCACTGTTCCGGTCTATCGTTACCCCAACGGGAGAGCCTATTCCCCGGTCTATTATTATCCCCCGGGTTATGGCTATCCCATTACCTCCTATTACCCGTCAGGGACGCTGACCGTCACATCCAACCCTTCGGATGCGATCGTTTTACTTGACGGAACCAATTCCGAGACAACCCCCTGGATCTATACAAATCTTGTAACAGGATACCACACTGTGGAAGTGGATTACCCGGGATACGAAGCGTACGTAACCAACGTCTATGTCGACAACGGCGCCAGCCCGGAAGTCGATGCGGAACTGACCCCTCTCCAGACATATGGTTCGATGCTGGTCGATTCTTCTCCGGAAGGTGCCGGAATTTTTATAGACGGTAACTATGAAGGTATTACTCCCACGACCGTCGGCGGGCTCTCGCCCGGACTCCACCAGGTTGAAGCCCACCTTGCCGGATACATGGTGCAGACTCAGATGGTGACCATTTCCTCCGGGCAGGGAAACAACATCAACATCGCAATGCAGCCCTATTCGACCGTTACGACGTCTGAGGGATCAATCGAAATCACTTCGAATGTTCCAGGTGCGCTGGTTTACCTCGACGGTATCTATAAAGGCGCGGTAAAGTCCGGCAACACTTTTGACGTCATCGCAATAAGCCCCGGTTCGCATACCCTGCTCCTTCATTCAGATGGGTTCACGGATTTCACCCAGACCATTGATGTCTCCGGCGGCCAGGTATCATATGTGACCGCGGACCTTGGGCCAGTGTCCCTCCAGGGACCGGCTTCGGCAACGCAGACGGGGTCCCTCGTAATTACCTCATCCCCGGCCGGTGGGCAGGTGTTCCTTGACAATGTATTCCGCGGCGTGGCGCCGGTAACTATCTACGATGTTGCTCCCGGAGACCATATTGTCAACATGAAACTCGCCGGATACAGCGACTGGTCAGGCTCGGCAACGGTCCAGTCCGGACAGGTAGCACAGGTGGCAGCCCAGTTCGCGCCCAGTAGCGCTCCTGCTGCAGCGGCGACCCGTACCGCACTTCCGGTAGGGGTCTCTCTGGCAGCAATAACTTTCGTGGCAGTTACGGCCGCAAAGAGGAAGCTGAAGCGCTGATCTTTTTTATACCATTGAAAATACGTTCCGGTTGGATGCTTCCGGGACCGGGACTAAATACTATTTATCTGGGAGGACAATATGAAATTACGGTGAAAATATGAAAAAAGACCGTGAACCAACGTATTCTTTCGATATCCTCACGCTGGTGCTGATCGTTGTCGACACCGTCCTTGCATGGCTCTCTCTCACAATTTTGCCGGCAAGCGCTGCCGGAGTTTCCATTCTGTACATAGCCGTCGCCTTCATGATACTCTTTACCTTATGGTTTGGAGCATACGGGGCAATTGCGGCATATGCCGGAACGCTGATTAGTGGGAGCCTCCTCCCTGTGATAGGATGGCAGGTTGCAATTTACTGGTCTATAGCCGGCCTCCTCCAGGTCCTCATCCCTCTTGTTGCGTTCAGGGCATTCGATGTTGATCCCGCACTCGGAAACCGCAGGGACTGGACATATCTCCTCCTCTTCGGTGTACTCATCAACAACATAATCGGCGCCGGGTGGGGCGCAGCAACACTCGCGATTGGTGAAGTGATTAGGAACGACCAAATCGGCAGCGTCTTCTCTGCCTGGCTGCTCGGCAACATCATCGTTACCCTTATTATCCTCCCCATCGCGCTCACGCGTCTGACACCGAAAGTCCAGAGATCGAAACTCTTTGTTAAGCATTACTGGAATTAAAAAAATTTTTACGGCAGGAAATTTGCGAGTTTTCTCGGTGAATTAAAGACTGCCTGCTGTACCTAAAGCAAACATCATTGGTCAAATAGTCTTATGTGACTTGCAATTCTTTTCCGGCAAAGAGAAGTCAAGGGAAAAAGAAACCCCCGTGCGCATATTTATGAATCCCCGTACTCATCACTACAATGGTGAACGTTTTCCATGAAGATCATCGGTATCAACGGAAGCCCGAAGGGAGAGAAGAGCCAGACCCGGCGCCTCGTTATGGCCGTCCTAGAAGGGGCGAGAAAAACAGGGGCGGACGTGACATTTATTGATGTTTGCAGCCTCGATATCAGTTATTGTACTGCCTGTGGGACATGCTACGCGAAGGGCGAATGTATCCATGACGACGACTTTGCGATGCTGTACGAGAAAATGCGAGGTGCCGACGGGATCGTGCTCGGTTCGCCGAATTATATCAACCAGGTCTCTGCCCAGCTCAAGACGCTGTTCGATCGTATGGCAGACGGTATCCACTGCCAGGACTTTATCGGTAAATACGGGTGTTCCGTGTGCACTGCCGGCGGATCCATGGCAGACGAAATTGCTGCTTATATGAATTCTGCCCTGTCTCATCTCGGGGCGACCACTGTAGGTACCGTGGGTGTGAATTTTATGGGTAACCCGGATGCGATCGTCCCCGCCGAACAAAAAGCGCGTGAGCTGGGGAAAAACCTTGCGAACGCGATAAAAACCGGCTGGAAGGACCCTGAACAGGAAAAGGCCCTTGCCGGGCGAAAGGAGTATTTCAAGAAGCTTGTCTCTGCCAACAAAGATATCTGGGCGCATGAATACGAACACTGGAAAGAGCTCGGCGAATTATAATTATTTTTTCCGGGAGCCAGCCGCATGAGTCCCAGGAATCAAAAAAACATAATTTCCCAGAATCCCGGCTTCGGATATAGTTAAGGATAGAATTTCATCAGTTTTTGGTAAGATATTTTCGATAACGTTTCCTTCAGGGTTCCGGCAGGTACCCTGCTTTTGCTATCGCCCTGAGGATATCAGTCGCGTGGCTCTGCCCCCTGGTCTCGATCTCCAGAACGATTCGTTCCATAAAAACGGGAACTCCTTTCTCTCCGGGAGGGTGCCGGATCCCGACGATCTTCCCTCCTCCCCCGTTAATCGTATCAAGCAGCCGGGGGAGGGCGCCGGGTATATCATCGAGATCGATTGCGACGTCGATGAGACGTCCACTCCGGATGAGCGAAGACCGGATAATCCGGAAGAGCTTGTTAATCTCTACATTCCCCCCGCTAATCACAAGAACGATCGTGCTTCCCGGCACAATTGCGATCGAACCGTTCAGGATGGCGGCTACCGGGACTGCGCCGGCCCCTTCCGCAATAATATGCTTTCGCTCAAGCAGGAGCAGCATTGCATCCGCAATCTCCTCTTCTTTGGCGAGTGTTACCTGATCGACCCAATCCTGAATCACATGCATCGGCAATGAACCAAGCCCCTCCACACGAATACCATCGGCGATAGTTTTTCGTGCCGGAACACATTCGGGTGTTTTGTGCTCAAGCGCATTCTTTGCTGATGGGCATTCCGTGGTCTGGACACCGATGATACGGATTTCCCTGCGAAGGGATTTAGCCGCAAGGGCAATACCCGCGATGAGGCCGCCTCCACCCACTGGCACTACGATCATATCGGTTCCCGGGAGGTCTTCGAGAATTTCTAGACCGATCGTTCCCTGCCCGGCAATGATCTCCTCATCATTGAAGGGATGAATAAAGAGTGCTCCGTTTTTTGCCATCTCTTCAGCCCGGGCGATACTCTCCTCAAGACTGGCACCCTGGATTATCACACTCGCTCCATACCCCCGGGTTGCTTCTTGTTTCGGAAGGGAAGCCCACTCAGGCATAACCACGGTAGCAGGCATGCCAAGACCGCTTGCAGCGACTGCCACTCCCTGGGCATGGTTCCCCGCGGATGCTGCGATTACCCCGGAAGCGAGAATTTCACTGTGGTGGATCATGATCTTATTCGTTGCACCACGAACTTTGAATGATCCCGCCTTCTGGAGCGTCTCGAGTTTCAGATATATTTTTGCCCCGGTCATCCGGGAAAGGGTCGGCGAATAAACGAGCGGGGTCCGGATAACCTTGCCGGAGATTCTCCTTTCCGCAGCCTGAATATCGGCCAGCGTGACCATGGAGAGAAAGACTACGGCAATGGATTTGATGATTGTGGTCGGCTGGATCGGATGCCAAAGGGTGCGGGATCGTATTATACGGTGTTGAGGCACTGGCCGAAAGTGGATTAACAAGAAAAAAAAATTATCCGACGAGAGCTCGTTTCTTTATCATCTCGAGAGCTTCGAACGCCTCCCTCCGGACCGCCACATTGTCGTCGGAAAGGAGGGCGGTGAGGTGATCCACGGCTTTCTGGTCGCCGATCTCCCCGAGCAGAAGTGCCGATCGCTTGCGAACATCGCTCTGATCATCCTTGAGAACCATAATGAGGGGAGTCGTAGCCGGCTGTCCAAGCATCCAGAGCGCCTCCATGGCACCGGTCCGTAATCTTGCATCCCCCTCGCGGAACAGCTGCATAAGAGGTGCTATAGCGGGGACACCGAGTGCGGCTATGCTTTTTATGGCCTCTATGCGGACTGAGCGTTCGCTGTCATCGAGGGATTCGATAATGGAGGGTATTGCCCGCGTATTCCCTATCTGGCCGAGTACTTCGACTGCACCTCTGCGGATACCCGGATTCTGGTCCTTGAGTGACCGTATCAGGGAATCGATACTCGGTTCTCCAATGGTCGCCAGGGCAAGAGCAGCCCTGCGGCTGACGTCGTCATTGGTGTCGATAAGTGCACGGATCAGGGGGTCGATTGCGGCATCCCCGAGTGCACAGAGGGTATCCGTGGCGGCCATGCGGACGAGTTCTTTCTGGTCATTGAGGGTCTCTATGAGGGGGCCGACTGCCTGCGGGTCCCCTATTCTGCCGAGTGCTATTGCGCTTTCATACCGGACCTGTGGGTCTGGGTCTTTGAGCGATTCGATCAGTGGCGAGACCGCTCTCCTCTCGCCCATAACGCCGAGTGCCTGGGCTGCTCCACGCCGGATAGCAGGCTGGTGGTTTTTTAATGCCTGGATGAGTGGGCCGACAGATGGCTCACCCACCAGCTGGAGCGCCCGGATCGTTTCCTGGCGGACATCATCGCCCGGTTCATTCAGTGCTTCGATGAGGGGAGGGACGGCAGCAGATCCGATCTTTCCGAGAGTGTCTGCCGATCCCCGCCGGATGATCCAGAACTCATCTTTCAGCCCCCGGATCAGGGGTTCTATGAAGGGTTCGCCGAGGTCGCCGACCGATCGGACTGCATTCCACCGGGTGTCCAGATCTCCTTCGGTGAGTGCCTTCAGGAAACTGTCATAGCGCTCCTTCTGGGCACGTTGACGCGCCTCTTCCTCTTCGCTTTTTCCGGACTTGAAGAGGTTGAGGAATTTTTTGATAATACTCATATCAGTACTCCGCTAACGATTATTAGTATAAAATCCTTCAAATAGGTATCGGATTGCAGGCACGGGCTATTATTTTTATTGCGCCGGTTATATCGTGATTAATCGGTTTATCTGGCAGAAAATAGGATTTTTACTTTTTATTGTCATGCGGATGCATTCCGGGTTTTCAAAAAAGTGAAAACATGGAAACGCCTTTTATCACCCGTTCAGGATGGAAAATGTTGCCGAACCCGATGCTGTCTGCTGTGCGTCCTGAGCATAAATCGTATAGGAGCCAACCGACATTGCGTAGCTCGTGAGATATTTATAACTCCAGGAATCGTCAGGGTTGACGGTCTGGGCACCGAGAGAGACACCGTTCATGAACTGACCCGGGCCGTAAAGGGTCAGGATGACGGTTTTTGCACCGGTCGTGCACCTGCCGGAGAACTGGACAGGATCCCCGAGCGTATAGGTCGCCCGGCCGGTAGCAACGGTTACATGCCCACCGCCGATGACAGCGAAAGTGGTTCTTGCTGAAACGGTTTTTCGGGCATCATACACAACAATGAGGTAGGATCCTGACTGGACAGAATATCCCGGATTCCAGGTATAACTCCATACCCCGTCACCCGCCACATTTGCCTGGATAAGTTGAACCCCATTGACGTATTTGCCGGGACCGTACAGCATCAGGAGAACATTTTCCCCGGGGGTTCCCGTTCCGGTGAAGATCTGGGAATTACCGACGATCATCGGATCCCTTTCGGCGCTTACTGTAATCTCAGCCTGCTGGGGAGACTGGGTTCCGGGTTCGCCCGGCAACGGGACCTGGGTGTGTTGCGCCACAACGGGGGTAAGTTCAGCGTAATACGTTGACGAACCCGAAGGCACGCTTATAGCAGAGCGCCAGTTCTGATAGCCGGTTAAGCGGTATTCAAGAACGTGGCTCCCCGGGTCCACACCGGAGAGGTTGCTTGGAGTAGTTCCCCGGTATTGGTTGTCGAGGTAGATCTGAGCGCCTGGCGGTGACGAAGCAAAGAGGAGAGTTCCCTGTGCAGGTTGGCCGGAGATGCAGCCGGAAACAAGCAGCGTGAAAATGAGGGCGGGAATTAAGAGTTTCTGGAACATTCCGGCTCCTTTGTATCCTCCGGATATCTGAATCGTTATGTTAAAATACTTTTGTAGTTGCCTGCCGCATCGGGCCGGGAACGATACACGTGTTTTTTTCGAAATGCCGCCCGGTTCGTCCAGTCTCTGATAATTGCTCAGCAACCTGGTGCACCGGGATTTTCTGAGACCTTAAGAAATCCTGCTACTTTCCATCAAGTTCAAGGATGGCACGGGCAAGTCCGACGCTCTTTTCCTCGTCGGTCATCAGGGTATCAAGCCTCACAGAACCGTCGACATTGACAGGATCGCGTATGTCCTGAACAAAAATATCTACCATGTCCCGGTAACAGGCATAAGTGCCGGCGGAGGTGGGTTCAAAACCGGCAGCTTCCATAAGTACGCCGGCCGGACCACTCACCGGCTCATTCCCGATGAATGGGCTCACGGCTATCACAATCTTGTCGCGGATCGCCGACCTCATCCCTTCGCATTCAAGAATAGGTGAGATGCTGGTTATGGGGTTTGAGGGGCCAATAACGACGAAATCGCTTGCATCGATCGCCATAAGTGTCTCTTCAGTCGCGACAGGAACCTCGTTAAAGCTTCTGATTATTTCGTGTATCTTAAGCTGGCCTTTGGCACGGATCCAGAAATCCTGAAAATGGAGGAGGCCTAGTTCTGTCCTGATCTGGGTGGTCACTTCCGTATCTGCCATGGGCAGGACATTTTCACGGACACCGAACCGGTCGCATAACTGGCGGGTGGCGTTTGTCAACCGCATTCCTGTTCGGAGCATCTCCCCGCGGGCGATGTGGACAGCCCGGTCCCGATCACCGATTGCGATGAATTCGTCCCGGCCGAGACGTTTGGTCTCTTCGTGGGTGATGAAGGTGTCGTCCCGGAGCCCCCACCACCTTTCGGTATTGAGGACCCCCGCAAAAAGGTACATTACTGTGTCTATGTCCGGGGAGATGTGGTTCCCCGATATCCAGATATCCTCTCCGGTGTTGACGATCACCGAGATCTCATGGCGATCCATGACCTTCTGCGCACCCCGCAGGAGTTTCGGGGTCCCGGTGCCGCCCGAAAGAAACGTGATCATTACTCAATACTTTTATGCGATGTATATGAAGATTCTTTAGTGAACTGGTTTTGAAGATCATCAAGGACCCGGTCCATGGGTACGTCGAAGTCGAGGATTTTGCACTCTCCCTGCTGGACTCCCCGGCTCTCCAGCGGCTCCGGTACATCAAGCAGCTGGGGTTTTCTTATCTCGTTTACCCGGGGGCCAACCACACCCGGTTCGAGCACTCACTGGGCACAATGTTCCTCGCAGATATGGCATCGAGAAGGTTCGGCCTCTCCGACGACGAAAGGACACTCGTTATCGCAGCAGCGCTCCTTCACGATATCGGCCACGGACCCTTCTCACACGCCAGCGAGCCGCTGATGGAGGAATTCCTCCGGCATTCTCATGATAATATTGCCGGAATTGTTCACGGGCACGAAGAAAATATTCTCCGGACATCCGGGATCGATCCCGACGAGATCTGCAGTGTGGTTGCCGGAAACCACCCTTTATCCGGGATCATACACGGGCATCTCGATGTCGACCGGATGGACTACCTTCTCCGCGATGCGTACTATACCGGAGCTCCTTATGGGAAGGTGGACGCGCAGCGCCTCATCCGGCACCTTGTGAGGACCGACGATGGCATAGTACTCGAGGAGAACGGAATTAATGCCGCGGAATCGCTCCTGATCGCACGAACCCAGATGCGGCCGAACGTTTACTTCCACCATGTAAGCCGGATTGGCGAGAGCATGTTCCAGCTTGCGGTACTTGAATATATCCGCAAGGCCCCCTCAGGGGCATCTCACGCCCTCTTTTTTATGGACGATGCGACTTCCCTGCATACCCTGGGAAATTGCGGCAGCCCCGTCGCAGTCGACCTTGTGCGGCGCCTGTATGAGCGGCGCTTGTACAAACGTGCCCTCTACGTCGGCAGCGACCAGGTGAATATGCCCTCGTACGAATCGGGGGTGCCTTTGCAGAAACGCCTGGCGCTTGCTACCCGTATCGCACGCAGTGCAGGGATCGAGCCGCACGAGGTTTTGGTGGATATCCCCCCGGTACCGAAGGAAATGTCGTTCGGCGTAAGGGTGAAGAACAGGCACGCCATCGTCGGTTTCGAAGAGCTCTCGCCAAGGATACGGATCCTGAACGCTACCCGCCGGGAGCAATGGCGGCTTGGTGTTTACACCCCCCCCGAACACCGGGAGGAGGTCGTCGAGGCAGCCTGTGATGTTCTGCAGATCCGGAAACCAACCCGGCAGGACACACTGTTCTGAAGCCCGGGTTTGATCGGGAAAAAGATTCCAGGAAGACAGTGGACACGGGAGTCTCCCGGCGGGCATGTATAAAAGGTAATATATCAGCGTCCCCTAACCACTCCGGCATGAAGAAATGCCATGTACCGGTAATCCTCGTAATTCTGGGTGCCCTGATAATATTCGCAGGGTGCGCCACCACAGAAGCGCCACCTCCTGCCACAACGGTACCGACAGCTGTTCCGGTGAGCTCGGCCCCGACAACGGTGCCGCAACCCTCGTTCAGCCTAGGAGATCATTACCTGCAGAGATCTTACTCGTTCTCAAACGGGAGCGACGTTTATTCGGAGCAGTTTTACGTAGATGACCGATCGTGGGGGATCGATTTCAATATAACAACCCTGAACGACAATGCCAGTCTGTGCTGGTTCACCCTCGATGTTATCGACAGTAACACGAACCAGACGGATCACTACGGTTTCGGCGGAACATTCTCTAACGATACGGACCAGAAAATCCCCAGATATGCCCCCGGACCATACCAGCTCCAGATGAAGGGCAACTATGTCAAGGTGGTTGTCACTGCGGCCAAGCGGTACCCCTAACAGGAGAAAGGCATGATCGAAGACTGGATTGTATGGATGGGAGGCCTCATTGTCATAGCGCTTATCATTGCCGTAGTTTTCCTGAAACTGCGCAGTGCAGAGCGACGGATGCATGAGAGCACGCATAAGCTGCGTGCGTATTCGGATATGCTGAACGCGATTACCGAGCTGAACCTCGCTGTTGGCGACGATTACAAGATGGATATCGCCAAGAAGAACCTTGCCCTCACCCTCAACCGGTTGAACCTTATCGGAAGCTCAGGTGTCCTCAGAAGCGTGAATGACCTTCTCGATTTCCTCAACGAGCACAAAGACAAGGACTTCGACACACTCCGGCTCCACAATATCCTCAATACCCTCGTGATTGAGGCCCGCCGGGATCTCAACCCCTCCCACGCCCGGAGGGTCGAGGAAGCACAGGTGCGGTTCCGGTTTTTTGCCCCGCCAAAATCAAAGTGATCTAGTGCCCGGAGAGACCGGGTGGCATAAACTCTTTTTTATCTCCGCGACATTTGTACCACAGAAGAGCGCGAGGGAACGATGAAAAAAGAGTTAGTCATTGGGGTTACCGGGGCAAGCGGTGCATGTTACGCCCGCAAGCTGCTCGAGATGCTCTGCAAGGATGCGGATGTCCACCTGATCATTTCCGATGTCGCGCGCGAGATAGCGGCGTACGAGGGGGTATCCCTCGATGGGTTCGATGCGACATACCACGATATCGCCATGATCGGAGCGCCTATTGCGAGCGGGTCCCACAAATTCGACGGAATCGTCGTCATTCCCTGCAGTGCCAAGACCCTTGCGGCAATCGCCCACGGGTACGCGGATAATCTCATCACACGGACTGCTGATGTCTGCCTGAAGGAAAAACGCAACTGCATTCTTGTGACCCGTGAGATGCCACTGTCGAGAGTGCACCTGAAAAACATGCTCGCAGCACATGAAGCCGGCGCGACGATCATGCCAGCCTGCCCGGCGTTTTACCACCGGCCGAAAACGATCGATGATCTGGTGGATATGGTCGTCGCACGGGTTCTCGATCACCTTCAGGTCGAACATTCGCTTGCAAAGCGCTGGAGCGGATACGATGCGTGAATTTATTGAAAGGATGCGGGAACGTGGCCTCGTGACCGATATCGAAGACGAAGTATCGGTTGACATGGAGGCACCTCAGATCTCCAGCAGGACCGACAAACTCGTCTTCTTCCACAAGATCGGAGGAGCGCGGGCGGTCATGAACCTCACCGCAACCCGCACCGCACTCTCGCTCGCTCTTGGGATTGAAGAGAAGAACATCGTCCGGAAGCTTGCAGGGGCGAAGTACGACGGAAGAATTGTAACGGAAGGAACGCTGTCGGCAAAGAAACCCGACCTCTCCCGCATCCCGATCATGCATCATTTCCCAAAGGATGCCGGAAAATATCTCACCTCAGGGATCGTCTTTTCGCGATATGACGGTGTCGAGAACGCGTCCATCCACCGGATGCTCGTCCTTGACGATCACCGGGTTGCGGCTCGTCTTGTAGAGGGTCGTCACACTCACGTAATGCTCGGCAAGGCCCTTGCCAACGGTGAGAAACTGCCGGTAGCGGTGACAATAGGGACGCACCCGGCGGTGACCTTTGCCAGTTGCACCCGGGTGCCAAATGGCATGGAGCTTGGCTTTGCGGCGGAACTTATGGGAGGCGAACTGACTGTCCGTCGCTGCACGAACGGCGTACTGGTACCGGAGGCGGAGGTTATTCTCGAAGGATACATCGGGGGAGAACTCACAGATGAAGGCCCGTTTGTCGATATCACCGGTACGTACGATCCGGTCCGCAGGCAGCCGGTCATCGAATTTACCAGTATGCAAATAAGGCCGGATTTCATCTATCACGGCATTCTCCCAGGAGGGGACGAGCATAAGATCCTGATGGGCTGCCCTTATGAGCCGAAGATCTACCAGGCCGTAGCGGGTGTTACCCAGGTGAAGGACGTAGTACTGACGAAGGGTGGGTGCGGGTATCTCCACGCTGTCATCCAGATCAAAAAGAGCACTCAGGGGGATGCGAAGAATGCGATTATGGCAGCCTTTGCTGCGCATACTTCGCTTAAACATGTTGTTGTTGTCGACGAAGATATTAATCCTGGCGATCCAAACGAGGTGGAGTACGCAATAGCGACCCGGGTGAGCGGCGACCGGGATGTCATGATCATCACAGGTGTCCGGGGCTCGTCTCTGGATCCTTGTCAGCTTGAGGACGGGACCAATGTGAAGGTCGGCGTCGATGCGACGATGATCCTTGGGCGCGAGGACGATTTCCGTCGCGCGACGTGGTGATTACCGTGGAGATCTGCCGCGACGACGAACGGATCCTTGCCGGCGAACAGGGCGAGACGAAACAAAAGATGCTCGAACTGCTGGTAGCCCTTGGGAAAGTTTTCGGGGCGGAACATCTTGTCCCCATTAAAAGCGCTCAGGTAAGCGGTGCCTCCTACAAGACAATCGGAGAGTATGGACTTGACTGGCTCCGGAGCCTCAATGGCAGGGCAGTGGTCCCGGCAGTCCTCAATCCTATCGGTATGCCCCGAGGTCGATGGGAGGAGATGGGTATCGGCAGGGAATTTGCGGATAAGCAGAACGAGGTGATAGCCGCTTACGAGCGGCTCGGTGTGACGCTCGAATGCACCTGCACCC
>DATKMN010000035.1:0-6629 GCA_035541835.1 Methanoregula sp. | reverse complement strand
ACACTTACCTGCCTCATGTTCATACTGGCTGGCCTGATTCTGAGCATCCCCCCAGACAAGAAAGCTCCTGTCTCGTTTTTTGCGGGACTTGGGGGGGCAAAAAAATACTCAAAAGCAATCCTCCTGTGGTCGTTTGTCCTGGCACTCGCGGGCATGCTGGTCTTTTATGCCTGGTTTTATCTCTTCATCTGGCTCCCGCCGGAGTTCCGGTTCCTCAATCTCTTCGGGCCTTTTTCCTTCCTTACCGGCACGCTCAGTCAGTTCCCCTTCAACTGGACTCTCGACTGGAATATGTTCACCGAGCTTCCGGGTTACGGGGGACGGTCGCTGTTGTTGTGGATCTATCCCTCCGGGTTCATGGAGACCGTGATCTTCTCGGCAATCACCCTGCTCCTGCTCATCCTGACCCCGTTTGTCCTGCCCCTTATCGTGCTTGAGCAAAAGACCCTCGGGGAAGCAGTCGCGGGTTCGTTTGCCCTGATGAAAAAGACCTGGATCGAAGTGGCAGCCTGCGCCGTCTTCCTCGGAGTTGTCGTGTCCGGTTTATTCCTGACGTACATGCTCGTCCAGGCAGCATCCGGGATGGTATCGCCGTACGAGACCGTCACCTATCATCCCACCGGTACGTGGGTTGCGCTTGGTTTCCTCTACGATCTCGCGCTGGCAATTCTGGTACTGGTCGCGGCAACGATCGGAGGGATCGCGGCGCAGCGCCTTTACCTCTCTGCAAAGGGGAGGCAGACCGCCGGATCTCCGGAGCCAGGACCCGGTCGTCGGGGCTATAACTAACCTACTCGATCAGCAGGATCGCGACCCTCTCGGGGACCTCCGGCGCCGGGAAGCGGATGGGGATGCCGGCATCCTCTGCTGTCTGGATCACGTTGATGCCGAGCGCCTCGGCAGCGAACCGCCGCAGGGTCGGGTGGCTGCAGGTGCCGTTTTCGGTATTGCATTTCTCGCACAGCCCGCAGGTGCCGCAGGCGGTCGTGACCGCGAACGGGAAACCCGCGTTGAAGGCGGACCGCTCGAGCCCGAGCATGATCATGTTCAGCGTGCGGTTGTGCTCCGCAAATTCCCGGCGGAACCGCTCGGCGCTCTCCTTCTGTTCCGGCGGCGCCCCGGGGTCGTACCGGGCGCGGAGGTAGCAGCTCCGGATAGCCGGGCCGAAGACCGCGGCGGACCGGAACTTCACGATGAGGGCCGCGGTGTACTCCGCCAGGCAGGCCCGGAACTCGTCCGGTGTCATGGCGTATGGCGGGCAGGCAAGGGACTTCCCGTAGGACGGGCAGCCCGAGCTGCATTTCATCCGCACCCGGTTTTCAACCGAGATGGTATCTGCCGGGATGATCTTCGCCGCTACCGCCCCGGCGGCGAGCGCCTCGTCTACGAGGAACCGGAATTTCCCGGTCGCATGCTCCGAAAAGGGTGTGCGTGATCGTTCCATTCTCTCCCTCCGGGTTTTGGCCGGGCAAACCGGGTTTTCGCGAAGGACTCTTCCGGCCGATAATCCGGTAGTAATCCTTCGTTTGCATCACGGGCACAATAATCTTCGCGACCGTGAGGATCTCACCGGTCCGGGCCATCCGATGCGGTGCCTGGGGTTATGGGGCAGCCCGGGAACCCGGTGTACCGGACAATGCACCGTCAGATTGATATCCGCAGCGGTTATCTGGTAAAGAAAAGTCGTCCCCGGTTTGGAAAAACTATCGGGGGGTATGAAATGATCCCGCAGAGCTTCGCAAATGCCCTGTCAAAATATACCGGCTTCCTCCGGTTGCCATTCAGCCGGTACCGGTATCCGTTCATAGCCGGGCACGCCCACATCCCGGACGACCGGGTTGCCTCCCTGGAGCAGGTCCTCTCCTCTGCGGACCCGGCAGAAAAAGAAGAGATCGTCCACCGGTACGAGAAAAAACTCTCCGCACTCATCGGTCCCGGCAGCGGGGCGAGTTTTGCCACCGCCCGTATGGGGTTTTACTGCCTGATGGAGGAGCTCGGGATCGGGAAGGGAGACGAGGTCATCGTACCGGCCTTCACCTGCGGAGTCATCCCAAACGCGGTTCTGCGGAGGAACGCGACACCGGTGTACGTGAATATCTCAAAGGATACCTTCGGTTCCGACCCGGGGGAGATCGCGCGGAAGATCACGCCACAGACGAAACTGGTCGTTGCCCAGCACCTGTTCGGGATCCCGTGCGAGATCGAAGAGACGGCGGATATCTGCCGGGACCGGGGCGTCTTTCTCCTCGAAGACTCCGCACCGACCCTCGATTCATCGTTCCGCGGCAGGACCGTGGGGAACTGGGGCGATGCCGCGATCTTCTCTTCCGATCACGGGAAACCGCTGAACACCATCATCGGCGGGTTCTTCTATACACAAGACCGCGAACTCGCCGGGAAAATTGCGGAGAGAAGCCAGCGGTCGCCGGAGCTGGACCCCGTCCACCAGCAGAACCTGTTCCGCCGGTTCCTGTTCGAGAGGACCTATTTCAACCCGGGCCGCTACGGGAAAGGGGTATTCCTGGAGACGGTCCAGAGAAAATATTCCAGATATCTTGCAAAGGCAAGGACCGTGGTGTATCTCGACCGGGACTACTGCGACCCGGGCGCTGCCCGGCCGGTATATCCCTATCCCGCAAGGATGCCGGCCTTTCTTGCGCAGCTCGGGATATATGAACTGGAACGGTGGAGTGCGGAAAAGCAACGGAGACAGGCGATGCTGAACCAGTACATCTCCCGTGCCGGCGGGTCGCAGCTGTCATCCTTCCTCCCGGCATGCTATTCCGACACGCGGCTGGACATCGTCCCCCTGCGGTTCGCGTTCCTGCATCCCGATGCTGCCCGCCTCCATACAGTCATGGACCGGCATATCTCCGTCATCGAGCGGCTCTATCCCACCGTGCTCACCTGCGGGAAACTGGAACGCCTCGGGTATGTCCCGGGCAGCTGTCCCGTCTCGGAAGAGATCGCCAGCCGGATTCTCAACTGGCCCTGCATCGTCCCGCCGGGCTGGGAGAAGAGACTCCTGGATATTTTTTCCGGCACATTTCCGGGCAGCCCCAAACCTAATGGCTGACCGGATTTTGCCCTGCGCTTTGGAAGAATTCCGAACCTTTTTATCCTGTTATCCCTCACAACACCAGCTATGAAACTCATCGCAATCAACGGGAGCCCCCGGAAGAAATGGAATACCGCGACCCTCCTCCGCCACGCCATGGACGGCGCCGAATCCGAAGGGGCGAAGACCGAGCTTGTCCACCTGTACGATCTCGGGTACAAAGGCTGCATCAGCTGTTTTGCCTGCAAGCGGATCGGGGGAAAGAACTACGGCCACTGCCCGGTGAACGACGACCTCCGCCCGGTATTTAAGAAGATCGAGAAGAAGGCCGACGCGGTCCTCATCGGCTCGCCGATCTATTACGCGATCACGACCGGTGAGACGCGGTCCTTCCTTGAACGCCTGATGTTCCAGTACTCAGTCTACGACCCGGACCGCTCCACGCTCTTTGGCCGGAAGATCCGTACCGGGTTCATCTACACGGCCGGGGCCCCGGAGGAGATGGTGAGCGAGATGGGTTTTGACCGGAACGCAAAGGCGACGGAGATGGCGATGGAGCGGATCTTCGGTTCGTGCGAGTCGTTCTTTGTCACCGACACGTACCAGTTCGATGACTATACGAAGTACGTCTCCACCCGCTTCGACCCTGAAGCGAAGAAGAGACGGCGGGACGAGCAGTTCCCGCTCGACTGCCGGAAGGCTTTTGAGCTTGGTGCCCGGCTGGTCCGGCAAGGGGAATAATTTTTTTGGTTTTCTCGTTTTTCTCTGATTAACCGGAATGAAATCGCGGTCTGACAGGCCCGGTTTCCGGATTTAAAAGAAAAATATGAGTTTTTATTTCTTTACTTTCCGGATGATCGTGACGTCGCCGAGCGTGGGGACGAGTTTGTTCTCTTTTCTCTTCTCCTCGCTGTCGGCCGTGGATTCGACGAGCCGGATCCCGAGCGCCTTCTCGATCTTCCTGCGGACATCGTCCTCGGGGATCAGTTCGGCGTTCTCTATCTTCCGGATGAGGTGCTCCTTCTCCTTCATCTGCATGGCAAGGTCCTTTTGCGAGAGCCCCTTCTCTTCGCGGGCCTTCCGGATCCTGACTGCGTAGTCCTCGACAATCTCCCCGTCCATGTAATCGAAAAGGTCGCGTTTGCGGTACGCGGTGGCACCGGCATGGGCGGCCGGGGAAGTACGGGCAGGGCCCGGAACCGGCCGGGCAGATGCGGACTGTGGCCGGCGCTTCTGCTGGACCTCGGTACCGTACTTCTCGCATTTGCTGCAGACCTGCAGCTCCGCGCCCTCCACCCGTACCAGCTTGGGGGTGCCGCGGATCGTGTCGCCGCACATTTCGCACTGCATATTTCTCTAAAGAAGAGAGGTTCTCTCCAGTATAAAGCCTCCTCCATCCGGCACAGCCCTGCCGTGGAGAAAGGGTTGCCCCCTCACAAACGCTTTATAGGGAGTTTCCCTATATAGCTAAACTGAGGCATTTTCGTGGCAGATACCCTCCACCAGCCACCGGACCCGCAGACTCCGGAAGAACTGTACCGGCTGTACAGGACGCTCTCGGAACAGCTCCGCGAGCAGCTGGGCCAGATCGAGACGGACAAGCACGAGCTTGAAGTGCAGATGCTGGAGCGGGTATCCAACCTCGAGTCCCGCAACCTCGAGCTCCGGGAGCAGCTCCGGCAGGTCGAGGCCGACAAGCGGTACATCGAGACCCAGAAGATCCGGTACGAGCGCGAGGTCCGGAAATTAAAAAGCGAGAGCGAGCAGCTCCGCTCCCCTCCCCTGATCATCGGGACGGTCACGGACGTCCTGGACGAGAACCGGGTCATCGTGCGGAGCAGTGCGGGACCCCGGTTCCTGGTCCGGAGTTCGCCGAGCCTGAACAAGGAGGACCTCAAGCCCGGCGCACGGGTCACGCTCAACCAGCAGTCGCTTGCTATCGTGGACCTCATCCCCGCGAGTTTCGATGCGCAGGTGTACGGGATGGAACTGGTCGATTCCCCGCAGGAGACGTACGCGGACATCGGGGGCCTGACCGCCCAGATAAACGAGATCAAGGAAGCAGTCGAGCTCCCGCTCAAGCGCCCCGACCTCTTCCTCCGGATCGGTGTGGAACCACCGAAGGGAGTGCTCCTCTACGGGCCGCCGGGGACGGGAAAGACCCTCCTTGCAAAGGCAGTGGCCCACGAGACCAACGCCCACTTCATGCGGGTGGTAGGCTCCGAACTCGTCCAGAAGTATATCGGTGAAGGCGCCCGGCTCGTCCGGGAGCTCTTCGACCTCGCCCGGAAGAAGGCCCCGACCATCATCTTCATCGACGAGATCGACGCGGTCGGCGCATCGAGGACCGAGGCGAACACGAGCGGCGACCGCGAGGTGCAGCGGACGCTCATGCAGCTCCTGGCCGGTATGGACGGGTTCGAGAACCGCGGGGATGTCAAGATCATCGGCGCCACGAACCGGATCGATATCCTCGACAAGGCGCTGCTCCGGCCCGGCAGGTTCGACCGGATCATCGAGATCCCCCTCCCCGACGAGGCCGGCCGGCTCTCCATCCTGAAAGTCCACTCACGGGCACTCACGATGGACGAGAACGTACTCCTTTCAGAAGTAGCCGCACTCACGGACGGCAAGAACGGCGCCGATCTCCACGCTATCTGCATGGAAGCCGGGATGTTTGCGATCCGGAAGGACCGGCCCGCGATCACGCAGGAAGATTTCATATCGGCGATCGACAAGGTCGGCTCCGACTTTGCGAGGCAGCGCTCCATCGACCTCGAAGGCCGGATGTTCGCGTAATTTTTTTTCAGACCGCAACGGCGGTTCTTTTAGCATGTATGACCATGTCATACCGTATTCACAGCAGCCCGTTTGACCGCCGTCGAAGTTAATCCCCCGCCCTGAACACCAGCCACTCGTTCTTCCCGGCCCTCTTGAACCGGATCAGGGCATACCGGCCGGTGAGGCGTTTCCCGTGGAGAAACACTTCGATCTTGTCATCGTCCCAGTGGACGGTGTCGTACGACCCGTTGTCCCAGATCGAGACCGTCCCGGCGCCGTATTCCCCGGCCGGGATCTCGCCCTCGAAATGGCCGTAGTCAAGCGGGTGGTCCTCGACTGCGACAGCAAGGTGCTTCTCGCCGGCAGCCTCCGGTACGCCCTTGGGCACCGCCCAGCTCTTCAGCACGCCGTCGCGTTCGAGCCGGAGGTCCCAGTGCAGGTGGTGGGCATGGTGCTCCTGTACGACGAAGTAGTGCCCGCCCGCGGTTGCCGCTGCGGTTCCCGCCGGTTCCCCGGTCCGGGAAAAATCCCGTTTCTCATCATACGTTTTCATTGCGTTCTCCTTCGCTGTCACCGGCGGTCCGGTCTCCGGTGCGGTCCCGCGGGCGTGCTGTTTTCCGGCCGTGGGAGTTTCCGTAAGGACATGGAGCTGGTCCGTGGTGCATTCCTCCGGCAATTTGTCCGGCCGCATCCGGATAAAACGGGGAATACGGAGTTTCCGGTCCCGGGTGACTTCCTGGTACGCGACCTCGCAGACAAAGACTGGTTCGAGCCAGACCACGTCTCCGCG
>DATKMN010000034.1:0-6810 GCA_035541835.1 Methanoregula sp. | reverse complement strand
GCTACGCGGCCTGCCCGCGGACCGGCGAGCAGCCGGCAGAGACCCTCGGAAAGTACCTCGAACTCCATGCCGCAAAGGCGGAGATGGAGATCCCCCGCCGGCAGAGCGGCGGTGCCGTCACGGCGATCCTTGCAAACGCACTTGACGAGGGCCTTATCGATGCAGTAGTAACCGTGACCGAAGACCGGTGGACCATGAAACCGTCATCCGTAGTCATCACCAAGTCGGATGTCCTTGTAGAGCAGGCGGGGAGCAGGTACAGCTGGTGGGTGCCGCTCCTCGCAGCGCTCAAGACCGCGGTCATCGAGAAGAAGTACAGGAAGATCGCGGTCGTCGGCGTCCCCTGCGCGGTCCAGGCGGTCGCCCGGATGCGGGAGAGCGACAACGACCTCCTGAAACCCTCCGGGAAGGCGATCCGGCTCATCGTCGGGCTCTTCTGTACCGAGTCCTTCGATTACGAAGCGCTCGTACATGGAAAACTCAGGGACCACTACAAGCTCGAAGCGCACGAGATCCGGAAACTGGATGTCAGGGGCAAGCTCGAGGTCCTCAGGGAGGACAACACTACCCTGACGGTCCCGCTCTCCGAGCTCGAGACCTGCATCCGGCAGGGCTGCCATTTCTGCACCGACCTTACCGCAGTGATGGCGGACATCTCGGCGGGATCGGTCGGGAGCCCGGCGGGGTACACGACCCTGATAGTCCGGACCCCTGCCGGCAAGGGATTTGTCACCAGTGCGGTGAAGAACCACCTGCTTACCCTCGGCGACGGGATCGATACAAAGGCGATCGAGAAACTGGCCGGGGCAAAGATCGCGAAGAATACGAAGAAGCAGTAAGACCGGATAATTTTCTTTTTTGTTGTCGGGTATGTTCAATGACACCGGGGATCACCTTCTCTGGAATTTTGCGAGCCAGTGACCCCCCGCCCCATCTGAAGAGGGGGTGTTCCTGCATTGGGGCGTGTGGAAATGAAGACCTGCCATAGATTCTCCCTTCTCGATCCCTCCTTAAGATTGTGAGTTCCGGGTGTCGCGGAAACAAATAGATGGCCACTTTTCAATAAAAAAATTCATGAGAACTATAGTATTTTTTCATTTCTGGAAAGACTCCCTCGCCCGGAGGCGACCCGGCGAGGCGTCGCCGCGACCCCGAAGGGGTGGGCTTCCTCATCCATTATCCGATATAGTACCTTCATTGAGGAATTCGGATCGGGGTCAAAAGGCAAAAGATTTCCTGCAGAAAATAATAAATCGCTCGTTTTACTTCCCCTTCTCCACCCACGTGAGCGGCGAGCACCGCCGGAAGAACCCGGCGATGAACGGGGAGAACTCCTCCGACCAGCACCCGGCCCCTTCCGCTACCGTCCACCCGGTTTCTAGCGACTGGCGGATATGCTTCCCGAGGCTCACGCCGAGGAGAGCATCGGACGCGAGGAGGTCTTTTGCCTTCGTGAACTCCCGGGCGACCTCCACTTCGTACCTGCCTTCGCGGATGAAGGGCCCCGGCAGTTCCGCGGTCGCGTATTTCTCCCGGAACTTGTCCGCGTTCTCCCGGTTCCAGAGCGGGGGGCCGGCGTGGCGCCGGATCCCCGGCAGTTCGCTGACCAGGAGCTCGAAGAGGAGCATGCATTTTCCCGGCGTCATCGCGTAGTGGGCGTGGTGCACGGCAAACCCGCTGCGTTCGAGGTGCTCCTGCACGGCAAGGACGCTCCGCTTGAGCTGGGGGACGACCACCTCCTCGATATACGGCGGGGTCGGGAAGGTGACCGCGTACAGGAACGTCCCCCGCCGTTCCAGCAGGGCTTGCAACTGCCCGCGGGAGATCGACCGGGGTGTCCGGATACGGAAAAACGCGTCCGACGGATTTTCCCGGTATCCCCGGGCGAGCTCGATGAAGCCGGCCATCTGGTCCAGGGAGACCGCGGCAGCGACATTGCGCCGGGGGTCGACCGGGTCGATCACGATGAGGGGCTCGGAGAACTCCTTTGCCGCGTGCTGCTCGGGATCGATGAGCTGGTGGGGGCGCCATCCCGCTGCCGCGGCGAGGAGCGGAGTGAACCCCCCGTAGTAGAGGACGAGAAGCTCGCAGAGGTACCCGGAGAACCCCTCGGTCATCTGGTCCGAGCCGTAGATACCCCCGGATTTTGCAAACCGCTTGAGGAGGAGGACGTCATCGACGAGGCCGTTGATCCGGTCGGTGATGTAGAGGGTGTGGAACGGCGTCCGGTCGACCGCGCTCTGGATCGCGGCCGCGCTCTTTACCCGGAAACAGGGGACGAGGTCGACATCGATGCCGTCGATGACGGCGTTGATGTACGGGTGCTCGGCGTATTTCTCGCAGAACCGGTCGGTAAACGACCGGGCGACCGAGCGGGCGAGCTCAAGCCCATCGGCTTCGAGCGCTTCCCGGGAGAGGGAGGGGTCGAAGAGCATGAAGACGTCGAGGTCGTGGTCGCCCCGGAGCCAGGTCTTCCTCGCGATCGACCCGACCACCATCCCCTCCGCCTTCCCGCTCGCGGCAATGGCCGGGAGTATCCTGTTTGCGATCCCCCAGATGCGGTCGTGTTCTGCGGCGGTCGGGCGGAGCCCGGCAAGGACGTTCTCTTCGAGCGGGGTTCTCACGGCCATCCGACCTCCAGGAGGTCTTCATAGACCGGCCCCTGCGGGGTGAGCGTGCTCTTTTTGAGCCGGAAGCCGGTGACCGTGCAGCACCCGTATGTCGTGTCCTCCAGGCAGCCAAGCGCTGTCAGGAGCGAGGGGTCAGAGTTCCTCACCCGGGCCACGGTCGCGTGGGGGGTGAAGCGCCGCCGTTCCCGGGGGAACCCGAGGGGTTCGAGCACGTCCTCGATCTTCCGGAAGAGTTCAAGGCTCCTGCCGGCGTCTTCAATGGTGCACCAGACCGTCCGCGGCCGGGCAGGGTTGTCGACCGTCACCCGGGCTGCCTCGATCGGGAAGGGGGCACCGGTGACCGTCTTTAAAGCCGCAATCACCCGCGGGAGTTCCTTCTCTTCCACTTCACCCAAAAACTTGACCGTGATGTGGATTATCTCCGGCCTGACGAATGTAAGGCGGGCCCCGCAGGTTTTGAGTATTGCCTGCGCAGCCCCGAGCCGGTCCTGTATCTCCGGGGAGAGCCCGAGAGCGACAAACGTCCTGACCATCACCTAGCTATTAATCCATTCACCTACTAATGATAATCGATAGCTCTTTGTGCCGGTACCGGCAGTCAAACCACGATTTTTTTAACCCTATAATTCCTAAACCAATCATTACAGAGTGAAGGTGTTTTCGTGCCGAAAAATCCGCAAATGATCGTATACACGCTGGAACACTGCCCGAATTGCGAGCTCCTCAAGGGCTTTCTGAAAAAGGGCAGGTACCCGTTCTCCGAACGCGACCTCTCGACCGCGGAATCGCTCACGGAACTGCGCCTCAACGGTGTCTTCGTCAGCGAGGCCCCCGTCCTCCAGCGGGGGGAGGATTTTTTCACGTCAATAGACCTCTTCCCCTCCGGAAAACTCGACGGGACGCACCTCTCAAAACTCATCTCGGGTGACTGATGGCACGGCAGGAGACCCGGCAGCTCACCTTCGAAGGCCTTGCGGTACCGGCACTCCCGCCGGTCCGGACTACCGACGGGCATATCGTCGAGTGGGACCGGGACCGCATCGTCCGGCAGATCATCGATGAGACCAAGCTCGTCGAGACCTTCTACGGGTACCAGGGTGCAGACGACGAGACCGCCCGCGCCATCGCGCTGGACGTCGAGAACCGGATCAAGAGCATGCAGCTCAAATCGCTCTCCGGCCCGCTCATCCGGGAGATCGTCAATATGGCACTCCTCGAAAAGGGGCTTGTCCAGTACCGGAACGTCTGCACCCGGGTCGGCACACCGGTCTTCGACGCCCACCTCATCGATGTCGGCCGCGGGTTCGAGGCGCACGATAACGCCAACCTGCAGGAGAACGCCGAGACCTCCCACAAGAAGAAGGCGGACAAGATCAGCAAGGAGCAGTACCTCCTCCAGCTCCCCCCGGAGCTCGCCGACCACCACCTCGCGGGCGAGATGCACATCCACGACCTCGAGTACTTCGGGACCCGGCCCTTCTGCCAGGACTGGGACCTCCGCTACTTCTTCTACTACGGCCTGATGCCGGACGGGAACGGGACCAAGGCATCGGTCGCGGGACCCGCGAAACGTGCGGAAGTCGCCATCCTCCACGCGGTCAAGGCGCTCGGGTCGGCGCAGACGAACTTTGCCGGGGGGCAGGGGTACTACAACTTCCTCACCTTCCTCGCGCCGTACATGGAGGGGATGGAGTACACCGAGATCAAGCAGATGGTCCAGATGTTCGTGTATGAGATGACCCAGATGATGGTCGCCCGCGGCGGCCAGCTGGTCTTCTCGTCGATCCAGCTCTCCCCGGGCGTACCCGCCCTCTGGCAGGACAAGCCGTGCGTGTACAAGGGCAAGGTCTGGGACGGCACGGATGGCACCCCGAAACGGACCTACGGGGAGTTCGAGCGGGAGGTCCGGCTCCTCTTCAAGGCCCTGATGGAAGTGATGCTCGAGGGCGACTACTGGGGCAAGCCCTTCAACTTCCCGAAGCCGGAGATCTCCATCGAACCCGACTTCATGACGGAACGGGAGGAGTTCAACCGGAAAAACCCGGAACTGCCTACCTACCAGGACCTGTACCTGATGACATTTGAGCTCGCGTCGAAGTTCGGCACCCCGTATTACGACAACCAGCTCCCCGCGTACCGCGGTGCGGGCAAGGGGATCTCCTGCTACCAGTGCTGCGCGTACCAGTTCTCGACGGTCGCCGACAAGGACTCGGAGTTCGACAGGAAACTCATGTTCGATGAAGGGCGCCACTTCTCGATGGGGTCGTGGCAGGTCGTCTCGGTCAACTGCCCCCGGGCGGCGTACAATGCCGAAGGCGACGATGACCGCCTCTTTTCCGATCTCAAGCGGCTCATGGACGTGGCAGTCGAGATCTTCCGGATCAAGCGCCGGTGGATGGACAATATCCGTGCCAACAACCGGATGCCGTTTGCGATGCAGCGGCCCAAGGACCCGAATACGGGCGACCGCGGGGCGCTCGCCGTCGACCTCGAGGGGCTCGTGTACACCATCGGGGTCGTGGGCGTCAACGAGATGGTCCAGCACCACACCGGCAAGCAGCTCCACGAGTCAAAGGAGGCGTTCAGACTTGCGATCCGGGCGATGACCGAGATGGAGCTCTACGGCCGGGAGCTCTCGAAGAGACACAACATGACGATCGCCCTTGCCCGGACCCCGGCCGAGACGACCGGCCAGCGGTTTGCGGTCGCCGACCTCCTCGACAAGCGGTATGCAAAATCGGCCCTGAAAGTCGTGAAAGGCGACCTCGAATCGGGGATGGCGATGCTCGGCAAGAGCCGCGACCTCCCGCTCTACTACACGAACGGGACGCACGTAGCGCCGGGCGCCGATGTCCCGCTCACGAAGCGGATGGAGATCGAGCACGTCTTCTTCCCGATCGTGGACGGGGGCAATATCTTCCATATCTGGCTCGGCGAGGCGCGGCCGGACCCCCGGGGCCTCATGGACATGGCGATGAAGCTCTGCCGGAACACCCAGATCGGGTACTTCGCCTTCACCCGCGACATCACCGTCGCCCTCCGGCAGTTCCACGAGATCCAGAACGACAAGAAGAGCATCGCCGGCTGGCCGGCGGATGTGCCGGCGAAGGCGTAAGAGCGGAAATCCCCTGAAAAACCGCACCGGTCCGCTGCCGGGGCTCCATCTCATTTTTTATCCCCCGGCACAAAGCATACCGTATGAAACCGATGCATCTTTCCCTTCTCCTCCTGGCAGCGGTCCTCGTCTTCGCCGCCGGGTGCTCCGGGACCGGCCCCGGCGGGCAGGCAACCCCCGCAGCCACCCCCGCACCCACGGTCCCCGCCACGCTGCCGCCCACGACGGAGACGACCGTCCCGACCCCGACGCCCACGCTCTCGCCGTACCCCGATGCCCTTCCCCTCAATACCTCCTTCACTTTCGGGAACGGGACGAAGTGGACGAGCGAGGCGACCGTCACCGGGATCTGGATCAATGACACGTACCAGGCCTGGGACCCGGACTTCAATGTCTATACCCCGCACACCGCGCCCGCCGGGAAAAAGTACCTGGTCGTGTTCCTGACGATGGTGGACAAGGGGACGGACCGCGCCCCCCTCCCCCAGCCAAGCGTGATCAAGCTCCTCTTTGAGGGGACGACGATCTCGCAGGACCCGACCCACCCGCTCCCGACCGCGGCTCCGGATTCCCCGCCCAAGATCGTCCGTATCGGCGAACTCGAGTACATCCACAAACTCTACAGTTCGGAGTATACCGAGGACTACGGGTATTCCCACGGGCAGAAGCAGGACTTCATCAATCCCGGCCTGAGCAATGCCGTCGAGGGATACATCTTCTTCGAGGTCCCTGCTTCCCTGACGCCGGATACGGCGTTTGTCTCTATCGTCTTCCCGAGCTCGCAGACCGCGGTCTGGAAACTCGGGTAACCCCCGCCATAGTTCGGGGACACTCCATTCCGGTTTCAGCCGGTACATTTTTTTCCGGGTCTGATCGATGTGGTTGTAACTGTTAAGGGTTAGTCACCGGACCGGAAGGTTCCGGTACAGACTGGTTTTTTAGCCTCACCCCGCAGACTAACTAGCTATGAAGCGTGCGTACCTCTGCCTCGCCTTCATCGCGGGGCTCCTCATCGCCGTTGCGGGCTGTACCGGGACCGGCACTCCCGCACCGGTGACACCGGTG
>DATKMN010000033.1:0-5888 GCA_035541835.1 Methanoregula sp. | reverse complement strand
GCCAGCGCATCAGATTATCAAGCAGAACAACGGTCCAGCAGGGAACATATCCTTCAAGCTATGATCTCAGGACGTTGGGGAAGGTGTCCCCGGTAAAAGACCAAGGAGGATCCGGTTCCTGCTGGGCTTTTGCGTCAATTTCCTCGCTTGAGTCCTCTTTCCTTCCCGGCGAGTCCTGGGATTTCTCGGAGAATAATCTTAAAAATACCCATGGGTTCGACCTGGACCCGAATTACGGCGGAGGCAATGCAAATATGGCCACAGCCTACTTTGCCCGGTGGAGCGGTCCCGTTAACGAATCGGATGACCCCTATAGTGATATATCAACGACCTCCCCGACCCTGCCCCCGGTCAAGCATGTCCAGAACGTGTATTTCCTGCCAGCACGTTCAGGTCCAACCGATAACGACAATATAAAATATGCCCTGACCACGTGGGGAGCTGTTTATACTCATATTTATTGGTATAATTCCTATTACAATCCGCTGACAACGGCATTCTATAATCCAAGTACACACTCAACCAATCATGCTGTTACTATCATCGGATGGAACGATTCCTACAGCAGGACAAACTTCGCCACTCAGCCCCCGGGTGACGGTGCCTTCATCGCGAAAAATTCATGGGGGGCACTCTGGGGTGATCAGGGGTTTTTCTACATATCGTATTATGATGTAACGGTCGGAAATGATTGTGTTGGCTTCACCGGTGAGCCGACATCTGATTACGACCGCGAATACAGTTACGATCCGCTTGGCTGGACCACCAGTATGGGATATATGGGAAATACAAATGCAGATTATGCCAACGTTTTCACATCCACGTCAAATGAGACCCTCAAGGCGGTCGCGTTCTATACTCCTGCCGTTAATACCGCATATACCGTGAGCATTTATCTCGACCCGGATAACGGACCGATCGACACAGGAGGATATGCCACGCAGACCTCCGGGACAATCGCGACGCCGGGCTATCACACCGTCTCGATGCCAGATGTCACCTTGATACCGGGAGAGAAATACTCCGTAGTTGTGTCGGCGACTACGCCGGGATATAATTACCCGGTGCCTATTGAATACCCTATACCCGGATACTCGAGCCATGCAACTGCATCTGCGGGTCAGAGTTACGTCAGCCCCGATGGATCGGCATGGACCGATCTGACCAGTCTGGATCCCAACACGAACGTGTGCCTGAAGGCATTTACGGATCTGAACAGCACCCCGGTCACCTCGCCCCCGGTTGCATCATTCAGTGCCAACCCGACGTCCGGTCCTGCCCCGCTGGCGGTCCGGTTCATCGACACCTCAACCGGTTCCCCGTCGTCATGGAACTGGTCGTTCGGGGAGGGTAGTTTCTCCACCGTACGAAACCCGTCGTTCACCTACGCTACTCCCGGCACCTACACGGTATCCCTGAATGTCACGAATGCGATCGGATCAGATACCGCGGTGAAGAACGATTACATCACCGTCGCAATTCCCACCCCGACGCCAACTCCGACGATATCTCCAACACCAGCGCCTTATACTGCCCAGCAGCCATCAATGAGTATGAGTGGTCCGGCATCATCGCCAAGGATATGGCCGGAATATACTGATGACGGGAGCATTAATCCGATGAAGTTTTCTGACGCTCCCGCAAAAAAAACTATCGTGCTTTTCGATTCAATGACACCCGTTTTCGATGACACCAATACCCTGACACATTTGCATTGTGAAGGCGATATCTGTTATATCTATCCTGTCAATCCAGACCGTATCTGCGAACTGTCGTTCGATGGGATTGTCTGCAGTGACGGTTCCCGTCTGGAAATTCCCGTATGATCCCAAAAAATTTTTGGGGATTCCGTCACTTCCTTTTCTGACCGACCGTATCATATCTGGATGGCCCTGGACTTCGGGAGATTCGATGGCATTATTAGAGAAGATTCTCCTGAAAACGGCCGGCCCGGCTCCTCTTCCTCACCCGATAAGGCTGGTGATGCTGTGGAAGCCTTCGCGCTGCCGGTCAGCGCATTTCACCGCAGTCGCCTTCGTGAAATCGACCCGCTCCGTCACGCGGCACTTCGTGCAGTAGGCAAGCGAGGGGGACTTCACGAATTTCCCTCCGACTTCGAACTCCCGGCAATGGATGCAGAACCCGCAGTTTTCGGTCGGCTCTTTCTTTTCGGGCAGGCACTGCACCTTCCCCTTCGTGGCCGGGATCACCCGGTATTCATCGTCTGCCATGGGATCTCACACTGGTTTATCCATATCCACCACCGGGAATTAAATAGTCTTTTGTCCGGCACTTTTTTGTGCCCGTCTGTTTTCCGCCACGCCGTCCGGGGATGCGACCTATCAGGGCTGAAACCGGAAAACAGTATGATTAAAACGATGCAGCGCAAACGATCCTCCCATGAAGGTGTGCATCATGTGCGGCGGGGAAGGGACCCGGCTCCGCCCGCTCACGTTCGAACGGCCGAAACCCTGTATCCCCATCGTGAACCGGCCGTCGATCCAGCACCTCGTATCCCACCTCTCGAACCTCGGGTTCCGCGAGGTCGTGCTCACGCTCGGGTACATGGGAGCGGCCATCGAGGAAGCGCTCGGCGACGGCTCGTTCTTCGGGGTCGAGATCACCTATGTTCACGAGAAGTCGAAGCTCGGCACTGCAGGCAGCGTGAAAAACGCTCAGCACTACCTCGACGAGCAGGACTTCCTGGTTGTCGGCGGGGATCATGTAACCGACTTAAACGTCCTCGAGTTCTACCGCATCCACCAGAAGGAGAAGGCCGCGACCACCATCGGGCTCATCTCCATCGATGACCCGGGCGAGTACGGTATCGCGGAGATCGATGCAAGTTACGAGATCAAGCGGTTCAAGGAGAAGCCTGCCCCGGGCGAGATCTTCTCCAACCTCGCGAGCACCGGGATGTATGTCTGCAGCCCGGAGATCTTCGACCACATCCCGCCTGCGACCAAGTACGACTTCGCCCGCGACCTCTTCCCCGCGCTGATGGAAGACGGGCATGTCCTCAAGGGCTGGCTCGCCCGCGGGAACTGGACCGACGTGGGGAGCCCCCATTCCCTTCGTCAGGCAGAACGGTGGAAGCTGCAGGACATCGCGTTCACCGACATCATCGGCGACCTCTCCATGCACGGGGCCCAGATCCAGGGCCCCGTCCAGCTCGGCAACTCGATCACCCTCGGCAAGAACACGAAAGTCATCGGCCCGGTCGCCATCGGGCCGGGGACGATCATCGGTGACAACGTCCTCATCGGCCCGTACACGAGCATCGGCGACAAGTGCATCATCCGGAACAACGTGAGGATCTTCTCGTCCTCGCTCTACAACCGGGTGATCGTGGGCACGAACAGCACCATCTCCGGGAGCATCATGGACAACGACACCCACATCGGCGAGTCGTGCAGCATCGAGAACGACACCGTCATCGGTCCCCGGGTCGTCCTCCGCGACCGCGTCGTGGTCCACTCCAAGACACGCCTCTGGCCCGAGGTAGTGGTGACCGACGGCACGGTCGTCAAGGAACACGTGCTCAACGAGAAGTTCGACCTCAGGTACGAGGGGTCGTGAACGCTATTTTTTGAATATAGTGGTACACCAGAGAAAAATTGCGAGGGTTCCCCGCCTCAGGGCCGCTCCGCGGCACGGCGGGGCAAGGCGGTTTTCATGAATCTAATAGGTAATTGATCCGCCGCGGGGGCGCCCCGCCGGGGGCGGCGGCGTTCATCATAATTTATCCTTAATGCTTGATACCTTTTCATTAGATTCAGTCATCGCCACGCATAAGTGTTCCAAAAAAAATACTGTACCTGATCTATGGCGATTTTTTACCCGATGGTAATATCGGCGATCGCGGTGCTCGTGACGCTGGTCTATGCCTCGTATCTCGATATAAAGGACCGCCGCGTCCCCTTCGTGACCTGGTACCCGATGCTCGCAGTCGGCATACCGGCAACGGTCGTGCTCCTGTACCAGCAGACCGGGCAGAACGGGCAGGCACCGGACTACAGCATCATTGCCGGCTATCTCGCACTGGTTGCCAGTTTCTTCTATGCAAACTATCTCGATACCCGGGACGATGAAGAGCCGTTCCGGTTCCCGTACCTCGCGATCGTGCTGGCCCTCCCGGCCCTTTCCTGGTTTGCCCTCACCCCGACGCTCAATACCCAGCTCATTCCCTGGTACGTGATGTTTGCCGGGATCATCGGCTATGTCTCCTACGTGGAGTACAAACGCAAGCCGGAAGAGCAGACCAGGTTCCGGAAGAAGAAACAGGAACCTACGGTCGCCGAGACCATCAGCAAGTGGTACTTCGTGCTCATCGTCATGATCTTCGCCATTACCTCCGTGCTGCTCTTCTACGGCCCGGGCGGCTGGGGTGCGCCCGCCCTCTCGATCCTCCTCCTGTCGGTCTTCTGCGGCGTCTTCTATATCTTCGGCAGGATGCACCTCTTTGGCGGGGCGGATGCATGGGCGCTCATCTTCATCTCCTTCTGCATCCCGCTCTTCCCGGTAACCCCGCTCCTGAACTACCCGCCGCTCGGGTTCCTCGCCTTCTCGGTCCTGATCAACGCCCTGATCCTCAACCTCGTCGCGCCGGTCGGGATCTTCATCATCAACATCGTGCGGGGCAACCGGGCACCGCTGATGTACATGTTCTTCGGTTTCCCGGTCCCGGGGGACAGGATCCAGGACTCGTGGGGGTTTGTCATGGAGGACTTCGAGGAGAAGAAAGGCAGGGTCGGCCGGAAGTTCATCGGGTTCTTCGACTCGATCCGCAGGATGCTCTCGGGCGAGGGGCGGGTCTACACCAAGGACCTCCGGGAGCGGCCGCAGGAGTTCACGAAAGAACTCGCCCTGTACAAGGCGGCAGGCACCGTCTGGATCTCCTATGCGGTCCCCTTCATCGTCCCCATAACTGCCGGGCTCATCTCGGCGATCGTCTTCGGGGACTTCCTCCTCGCCATTACCGGCTTCCTCACCGGGGGGAGATGAACCATGACGGAGCTGAAATTTGACGGCGGCCTGATCCCGGTCATCGTCCAGGACGCCGGGTCATGCGCTGTCCTGATGATGGCCTGGGCAGACGAGGAGGCGGTCCGGCTCACCCGCGAGACGGGGTTTGCCCACTACTGGAGCCGGAGCAGGAAGAGGCTCTGGAAGAAGGGAGAGGAGAGCGGGCACTTCCAGGAGGTGAAGCGGATCCTCGTCGACTGTGACGGGGACTGCCTCATCTACGAAGTGGAGCAGACCGGGGCGGCATGCCACACCGGCCACCGGTCCTGCTTCTACCGGACCATCGATGGGGAAGAGATCGCGCCGGTAATCGTCGATCCCGCGAAGGTATACAAGACCCCCGGCCACTAACGACCGGGGACCGGTCGCGGGGCAGAATATAACGTTTTTTTTACCCGCGAAGTCCCATCAAAAAAAAGCCGTTTTAAGAGACAACAATAACCGTTCCCTTCATGAACGGGTGGATCGTGCACGTGTACGGGTACGTGCCTGCCAGGGCAAATGTCCGGGAGAAGGTCTGCCCCTTGGAAATGGATCCGGAATCGAACTTCTCCGGTGACGGCGAGAGGGAGGTTACCGTGTGGGGCACGTCATCGAAGTTCGTCCACGTCACGGTGGCGCCTGTCCTGACCGTCACGGATCCCGGGTTGAATTCGAGGCCCCGGATCGCAACTGCGGCGGCGTCGGAGGGCCCGGCTGCCCCGGACGCTGCCGGGGAGGACGGGGGAGTCGTTGCCAGGGTCGGGACTGCCGACGGGACGGCTGTCATGGGATTCATTTCGGGCATGTTCGTCATTGTCTCAGGCACCGGGTTGACCGGGGACGGGGATGAATTCGAGGTACATCCGGCGACGAGAAGGGCC
>DATKMN010000032.1:0-13625 GCA_035541835.1 Methanoregula sp. | reverse complement strand
TTAAGGCCCTTCTGATTCAGACAGACGGTAATATTTTGAACACGATCCAAATTCTGGAATACACACCATTATTGGTTCTTATTTTTTCAAAAAAAATCAGCGTTGTTTTCCGGCACGGGCGGCGAGGATGAGGAGACCGATGGCCACCAGCAGCGTTGCTGGTGAAACCGGAGAACGCGTGGGTGCCGGCTGGGCAGGGGATACGGTTGCCGGGATCGTGGCCGGGAGCGACGTGGCGGTAGTTGTTACTGCCGGGATGGCTGTAGTCTCCGTTGCAGCAGCGGTTGACGGACGCGACGCGAGGAGGCTGAAATGTGCAGAGCTGGTGACATCGATGGTCACGCCGGTAACCGTAACGATATACTCATCCGGCTTCCAGGCCGAGGTATCGACATCGAACGACCACCGGTTCAGGCCGTTTGTCCCCGGTACAACTTTGACGATACCGGAAGCCCCGGAGAACTCGCCGGACTGGTCCTTCGACGTCGGGGCGAAGGACGACGATGTCACGGTAACACTCAGGGCGTCGCCGGCAACAAGGTTGGAATCTCCGGATATCGTGAATTTGTCGCCGACAATATGGTCGCCAATCGGGGCGATTGCAGCCGCGGGCACCCGGATCGTGAACGATGCCGGGGCAAACGTATCGTCGACATTCTGGGTGCTGATCGCCCGGACGAGAGCATAGGCCGCATCCGGGGACTGGAGGCTCCCGCCACCCGAGATCTGGAAGATCGTGGTCCCGGAATTCCCGAGCTGGAGGTTGGTGACCTCCCCGGTCCCGGGGTTGTAGGTGATATCGAACCGGCCGTTCATCATCGGGTGCTGGACCACGACATAATACTGGCCCGGGGCGAGGTTCAGGGTGTCGGCAGGCCGGAGTTCAAACGAGTACGTGTTGTCGGGGTTCACCGACACCGAGCTGACCTTGAGATAGTTCGGCCCGATGACCCAGACCTGCAGACCGGGCTGTGGGTGCCCGGTGGCTATGCCGTTGATAAACACCGAGTCTCCGTTCGAGATAGTCGCGGTTGACGCCGTTCCGCTCCCGGGGCTCAGCGTGATCGCCGAAGCGGGGAGAAACAGCAGCGGGAGCAGGAGGACTGCTCCGGCAACGATGAGATACCGTAGGATCGAAAAAGAATCGCGGGACATGGACTACAACCTGTGCAACCGGGTACTATGGTGGAAGGGTGCAAGAAATATTTGTTGATGCAAAGTCGTTTCCGGTCCCCGGTCTCTTCGGATCCGGCCTTCAGCGTCGCCCCGCCAAAGGATTGCCGTTACAGGTCATTCCCGATCATGGCGGTTTTGAATGACGGGAACTATCAGGGTATTGCGGCTGGAATCGCATGATTCCGCTGCAGGAAGGAATGAGTGGGAGGAGTAAGCCTCCTTTTGTTTCAAGCGGCATTCAGCTGAGCGCCAAACCCGGACAAAAGACCGGGCGTCTTTGTCTGTCCTGTTCTGGCTTGCACCCGCAGGGATTCGCCGTTTCACCGTATCCTGTCTCTTCTGGCTCAGCGGGTTACTCGCATGGTCGCCCATGCTTCTCGCCTTTCGGCTCAGCCGCGTTCATCGCAAAAAACAGGCCGTATCGTTTCTGTGCCATTGCCGTGACTCTCGCCACCCGTACTTGCGTACGGCTGCGTGCCCGGTGGGTGGGGGGACTTTCCTCAGCAGCGCGTTTCCGCGCCACCGTCGGCCGCTCTCTCCCTCTCCTGTTTGAATGGGGCGCCGGGGGTGATAAGGGCAGCGATGGGGATTTGGTTTGTATCGAATTTTAAAGAGAGAGAATTGGAATGGTTATTTCAGGTCGCGTTTTTCCCTTAATAGTGATGAACGCCGCCGCCCCCGGCGGGGCGCAGTCCAAGATTTCCTATGTAAATCTTCTCCGGCGACTTCGTCGCTCCCTGCGGCGGTCCCGGTTACCCATTCCTCAAAAACCGGTAAACAGCCCCGCCGTGCTGTGAAGATGCTGATGCATCTTCCTGACTTCTCCGTCAGTCCCTGGTGCGGCCCTGAGGCGGGGGATCCCCGTGAGGGGAGTGTTGTGGCGCCCCTTCGATACACTATTAAGCAATGTGGATGAAAAACACGGACTACAATACGAGGTTGTCCCATGGACCTGCTCACCGACCATGAAGGGAGCCTTGCCCTGCAGAGCGCCCGCGGCACGATCGAGAACGCCATCGCAGGTACCCCAAAACCGCACCTGAAACTCACGCCGGTCTTTGGCGAGAAACGCGGGGTCTTTGTCACGCTCACGAAGGGGGGGTGCCTCAGGGGATGCATCGGGTTCCCGTACCCGGTCATCGCGCTTGGCGAAGCAATCGAGGAAGCCGCGGTCTCCGCAGCGACCGGGGACCCCCGTTTCCCGCCGGTCTCAAAGTCCGAACTGAAGGAGCTCCAGTATGAGGTCACGGTGCTCACCCCACCGGTGGCCCTCACCTGCCCCCCCGATGACCGGCCCGCTCATGTCGTGCCGGGACGGCACGGGCTGATCGTCCGCGGGATGGGCACGAGCGGCCTCCTCCTCCCGCAGGTCTGCACCGACTACCAGTGGGACGCCCGGACGTTCCTCGAACAGACCTGCACCAAGGCCGGGCTCCCCGCCCACCTCTGGCACAGCAGGAGCGTCGAGGTCCTCACCTTTGAGGGCCAGATCTTCTCCGACCACCGGACAGGAACCGTTTAACCTTTCATACGACCTATACCCTAGGACACGGAGGGAGGGAAAACGGGGATCGCGTTCGAGAGCCTTGACTGCGACATAGCAGGGAGGAGCGGGAAGCTGACGGTGGGCAACAGGACCATCAGGACGCCGGCCCTGCTTCCGGTGATCAACCCCCACCTCCAGCTGGTTACCCCGAAGGAACTCCGGGAAATGGGCGTCGGCGCGCTCATCACGAACGCGTACATCTTCTCCCAGAGCAACCAGTACCGGGAGCGGGCGCTTTCCGAGGGCCTGCACAAGGTCCTCGGGTTTGACGGGATCATCATGACCGATTCCGGCTCCTTCCAGCTCTCGGTCTACGGCCAGGTCTCGATAACGAATACTGAAACCCTTGCCTTCCAGCGCGATATCGGGAGCGACATCTGGGTCCCGCTCGATATCCCAACCTCCCCGGCCTCCGACCGTGAGACAACGGAGCGCGAGCTCGCGATCACGATGGAGCGGCTCCGGGAGGCAAAAGAGACGTTCGGCCCCGACGCACCGATCGCGGGACCGGTGCAGGGCGGGATCTTCCCCGATCTGCGGGAGGAAGCCGGCCGCGCTGTTGCCGGGCTCGGTTTCTCCTTCTGCCCGATCGGTGCCGTCGTCCCCCTCATGGAAGGGTACCGGTACCGGGACCTCGTCACGGTCGTTACCGCGGCAAAACGGACCCTCTCCCCCGCGTCCTGCGTCCACCTCTTCGGCGCGGGCCACCCCTCGATGTTTGCCCTCGCCACCGCGATGGGATGCGACCTCTTCGATTCGGCAGCGTACGCACTCTATGCAAAAGAGGGGCGTTACATGACGACCCACGGGAGTTATAAGATCCACGAACTCACCGAGCTTCCCTGTGCCTGCGGCATCTGCAGGTCGCATACCGTCGGGGAACTGCAGAAAGCACCGGACCGCGACCGGCTCCTTGCGCTCCACAACCTGCACGTGACCCTTGCCGAGATCGCCCGGATCCGCCAGGCGATTGCCGATGGCTCGCTCTGGGAACTCGTGGACGAGCGGTGCCGGGGCCACCCGCAGCTCCTGGCCGGTTACCGGCAGCTCCTCCGCGACTCCGCGGAGCTCGGACGCCACGACAAGGTGTCCAAGCGGAGATTCTTCTACCGGGGGGACGAGAGCTGCCAGAGGACAGAGGTAGTGCGGTACCAGGAGATGCTCGGGCGCCTGGGCCTCGGAAAAGATGTCCTGGTCGCGTTCGACAGTACGGACGGGAAGGGATTCGACGACGTCCTCCTCTTCAAACCGCCGTTCGGCCCGTACCCGAAGGAGCTCAGGGAGACTTTTCCGATCGGCCAGAGCGAGATCCCGGAATGGGATGATGCGATGGTCAGGCAGGGGTGCAGGGGCATACAGCGGCTCGTGGACACCCACCCGGACTCGCTCATCTTTGTCTCCTGCAGCAAGCGCTGGGAGGCGATCGTCCGGCAGGAGATCGGGCGCACGGGGGTGCTCACCGGATGAGCCGGTTCGACATCAAGAGACGCGACTGCCTCGCACGGGTGGGAACATTCCGGCCCGGCGACGATCCCGCCGCACCCGGCCCGGCAACCGCACCGATCGCCACGCCGGCCGTTCTCGATATGGAAGAGGTCTTCCCCGATCTCGCACGGATGCGGTGTTCGAACATCCCGCTCTCCGCCCCCGCACCGTTTGTCCTGGAGTTCCCCCCGGACCCTGCGCTGCGGCCGGTCACCCTCCACCCCCACCTTCCCCCGACTGCCGCAAGCGGCGACTGCGTGATGGTCCCGTGCTGGCATACCGCATTTGAAAACCCGCGGGCGTACGTGGACTGGCTCACCGGCCTCAAGGAGAAGACCGCACCCGACACTGCATGGTACGCCCCTGCTGCAGCCCTTCCGTCTTCGGTGCATATACTCTGCTACTCCGGCTTCGACCTCTTCGATTATATCGGGGCAGACCTCAGGACCGCGCAGGGCAAATTCTGCACACCGGAAGGAGAGTTCCCCGCTGAAACAATGAAGAGCGGCATCTGCACCTGTGCCGGCTGCAGGAGCGGCGACCTGAAATCGCATAACCGGGAGGCGCTCCGGCGGGAAGTCGCGCTCGTCTCACAGTTCATCGCGACCGCAAAGCTGCGGGAGCTTGTCGAGTCCCGGTGCCGGATGGACGCAGACCAGGTGGCCATCATGCGCCACCTCGACAACCGGTACCCGTTCCTTGAGCCCCGGACACCGATCGCCCGGGGCGGCGTCATGCGCGCGAATTCGGCGGAGTCGATGCAGCGGGTGGAGGTCCGCCGGTTCACGGAGCGGGTGCTTTCCCGGTATATCCCGCCGAAGACCGATGTGGCAGTCCTCCTGCCATGCTCGGCCCGGAAACCGTACTGCCTCTCGCAGAGCCACCGGAAATTCCAGGCCGCAATCGCCGGCCGGGCCCACGAGCTGATCGTTACCTCGCCGATCGGGCTTGTCCCCCGCGAGCTCGAGACCATCTATCCCGCGGGACACTACGATGTCCCGGTCACCGGCTACTGGGACGCCGAGGAGTGTTCGGTCATTTCCGGCACCCTTGCGCGGTATTTCGCGCGCTTCCCGTACCGGAGGATCATTGCCCATCTCGAAGGCGGTGCTCTTGCGGTCGCCCGGCAGGCGGCAGCGCAGTGCGGGATCGTCCTTGAGTGTACCTGCGGGGAGAACCCTGCAGCCCCGGCAGCGCTAAACGCCCTTGACGCGGCCCTCGCCGGGGAGAGAAGAATAAAGGACGACCGGCTGGCAGGGATGGCCTCGTGGCAGTTCGGCTGCGCACTCGACACGAAGGGGACGACCGTGCGCGGCCATTTCCCGGAGATCTTCTACAGCAGGAACAATGTCCAGCTCTTTTCCATCGATACCATTACCGGCCTCCTCCGGCCAACATTCGATGGCTGGAACCTGATCCCGGACGGGTACCGGGTCTGGACAGACGATTTCGTACCGGAGGGAGATATCCTGACCCCCGGCGTGGTCCGGGCAGACCCCGCGATCCGCGAAGGGGATGAAGTCCTCGTGATCGGCCCCCGTGCCCGGGCAGTGGGAAAAGCCGCAGTCTCCGGCGAAGAGATGCTGAGACTGCGACGCGGGGTCGCAGTCCGGGTGCGTAAAATAAAGAAGCTCTAGGACCAAACCGGTACGATACATTGCAAAAACAGCTTGCAAAATTGCTTTGGAAAACTGTCAATAGAGGGATGTGAATCAGGTTGTTGCGGAGCGGGAACACCGAATCGGGAGGGAAGGGATCGGGACCTCTTCCGGTACTGAACAGGGACAGACAAAGAACCAGCCGGATTTTCTGTAAACCGGAGGGATTATGCCGATTCTGATCGCGGTCCCGAGAGAGACTGCCCCGGGAGAACAGCGCGTTGCAACGGTGCCGGAGGTCGTGCAGAAACTCACGAAGTCCGGTTTCGAAGTCCGGGTCGAGCACGATGCCGGGAGCAGCGCGTACTACCCCGACGAGCTCTATGCCGCCGCGGGTGCGGCGATCGCGCCCGCACGGGCCGGGCTTTTTGAGGGCGCGCGGATTGTCCTCCGGGTCCAGCCCCCGACCGCTGCCGAAGTCGAAGAGTTTCCCGAAGGGACGATCATTATCGGTTTCATGAATGCGACAACCAACCTTGAGGCCATTGCCCGGATGCGCGACCGGAAGATCACCGCATTCGCACTCGAACTCGTCCCGCGGATCACCCGGGCCCAGTCCATGGACGCGCTCAGTTCCCAGGCAACGGCGGCCGGCTACACGGCAGCAATCCTCGGGGCCGACAACTGCCCGAAATTCCTCCCCATGCTGACAACTGCCGCCGGCACGATCCGTCCCGCGACCGTACTCATCCTTGGAGCCGGAGTCGCCGGCCTCATGGCGATTGCAACGGCAAAGAGGCTCGGGGCGGTCGTCGAGGCCTACGATGTCCGGAGGGCTGCCGGCGAGCAGGTGCGGAGCCTCGGCGCGAAGTTCCTCGAGCTCGAGATCAATGCAGAAGGCCAGGGCGGTTATGCCCGGGAACTCACGGCAGAAGAGAAGGCGCAGGAGCAGCAGATGGTCTCAGCCGCGGTGGCACGGGCCGATATCGTGATAACGACCGCAGCGATCCCGGGGCGCAGGGCCCCACTCCTTGTGACAAAAGAGACGGTCGCACTGATGCGGCCGGGCGCCGTCATCGTCGACCTTGCGGCTGAAACCGGCGGCAACTGCGAACTGACCGAGGCAGGTAAGACCGTCCGGAAACACGGCGTCACCATCATCGGGCCGCAGAACCTGCCCGCCCGGGTCCCGTTCCACACGAGCCAGATGTATGCAAAGAACCTCCAGGCATTCCTCGCGCTCCTGGTCGACAAAAACGGTGAGCTCGTGAAAGAGTTCACCGACGAGATCCTCGCAGCAAGCCTCCTCGTCCATGCCGGCGAGGTCCGGCATGCCCCAACCCGGGAACTCCTCGCCGGAGGAAAACCATGACCGACACAACCACGCTCTGGACCGCGGTATACATCGCCATGCTCGCCGCATTCACCGGCTACGTCGTCATCAGCCGGGTCCCCGTCATCCTCCACACGCCGCTCATGAGCGGTTCGAACTTCATCCACGGGATCGTGCTGGTCGGGGCGATGGTCGCACTCGGCCTTGCGACTACCCCGCTCGAACAGGCCATTGGTTTTGTCGCGGTGGTCCTTGGCGCAGCCAATGTCACCGGTGGCTACGTGGTCACCGAGCGGATCCTCCAGATGTTCGACCGGGCCGGGAAGAAGCCCGGGCAGGGGGCGTGAGATGACCGGCCTTTCCTGGATCATCGATCCGGTCTACATCGCGACGATCTTCTTCTTCATCGTCGGTATGCAGCGGATGAGCCACCCGCTCACCGCCCGGAGCGGGATTGTCTGGGCCGGCGCCGCGATGCTGATCGCAACGCTCGTCACCTTCCTCACACCGGGCCTCACCAATTTCGCTCTCATGGCGATCGCGATCGTCATCGGTGGCGGCTTCGGGTACATCGCCGCAAAACGTGTCGCGATGACCGACATGCCGCAGATGATCGCCCTCTACAACGGCATGGGTGGCGGCGCGGCAGCCGGAATATCAGCCGTCGCGCTCCTCGGCCTCACCGCGGCAGCCGGCAGCGAAGCCGCGACAGCCGGGTCCGCGACCGGTTCCCTCGCGGTCATCGGCGGCCTCATCGGGGGAGTATCCTTTGCCGGGAGCATCATCGCGTTTTTGAAGCTCCAGGGCTGGATGCGCCCCCGGCCAATCACGTTCTCCGGCCAGCAGCTGCTCAACACGACCGTCCTCGTCCTCGCCATCCTCTCCGGAGTCCTCGTCCTCCTCCAGCCGGCATGGCTCCCGCTCCCAGCGGCAGCGTACCTGCCGCTGTTCTTCGTCCTCACGCTCGGCTTCGGAATCCTCATGACGCTTCCCATCGGAGGTGCAGACATGCCGGTGGTCATCTCGATGTACAACGCCTTCACCGGCCTTGCCGTCGCGCTCGACGGGTTCTCCTTTGCGACTCCCAACTACGCAATGGTGATTGCGGGCATCATCGTGGGCGCCGCCGGTTCGCTCCTCACCCTCAACATGGCCAGGGCCATGAACCGTTCGATCCGGAACGTCTTCTTCGGCGCATTCGGGGCGACCGAGGAGTCGGGAGTGCAGATCCAGGGGAGCATGAAGTCCATCGATGTCGACGACGTCGCGGTCATGCTCGCCTATGCAGGCAAGGTCATCATAGCACCCGGGTACGGCATGGCGGTCGCCCAGGCCCAGCAGAAGGTCAAGGAACTGACCGACCTCCTCGAGGCAAAGGGCGTGCAGGTCAAGTTTGCCATCCACCCGGTCGCGGGCAGGATGCCCGGCCACATGAACGTCCTCCTCGCCGAAGCGGGAGTTGATTACGGTCACCTCTTTGACCGTGATGAGGTGAACCCTGAGTTCCCGTCAACGGATGTCGTCCTCGTCATCGGTGCAAACGACGTGGTCAACCCGGCTGCGCACCGGCAGGGCAGCCCGCTCTTCGGCATGCCCATCCTCGATGTCGAGCAGGCAAAGAACGTCATTGTCCTGAAAAGGGGCCAGGGCAGGGGTTTTGCCGGTATAGAAAACGACCTCTTCTACCGGGACAACACGCGGCTGCTCTACGGCGACGCACAGGAGACGGTGGGCCGGCTCGTGCAGGCACTCAAGAAACTCTAGGCGGTTTTCCGGTCAGTCCGGGCCGGTCTATCCGTCCCGGTATCCTGATTTATTCTTTCTGCCCTTCCTCACTGACCTCGAAGACAAGCGTTTTTTCAAACACCTTCTCGAAGGCTTTCCGCTCGCCCTCGATCCCCCAGATCTCGAGGTGGCAATCGCCCCGGGCGGTAATTTCGAGGTGCACCGAATGCTCATCGGCCCCGGAGAACCGGACGTGACGGATCAGCGCAGCATGGCTCCGGTCGAGGCTCTCGCCGAGCCGGAGGAACGTCGAGAGGCACCGGAGCGTCTCCCGCTCCTTCGGTTCAAGTTCGCTGACCTCCGGGTCCTTCTTCCGGGGAGCTTTTTTCCGGTGGAACCGGGCGAGGTTTGCCATGAACGTCACCTCCTTCTGGTCGAACCCGAGGAGTTCAGAGTTTTTGATGATATAATAGGAATGGGCGTGGTGGTTGGTGTACGAGATGAACGACCCGATGTCATGGAGGAAGGTAGCATATTCGAGAAGCTCCCGTTCGCGGTCCCCGAGCACGTGAAGGCCGATCTCCCGGGCAGTGTCGAAGAGTTCGAGCACAAGGCTCGTAACGGTCCGGGCATGGACTTCATTGATCCCGCAGGACCGTCCGAGCTGGATGACGCTCCGCTGCCGGGGCGAGAGCGTCCCGAGGAGGGGGAACTCATCCATCCGGGAGAGATAATCGACGAGGAGACCATCCTGCAGCCCGCGACCGGTGATCGAGACAGCGTCAAGCGAGAGGTCTTCCATGAACGTATCGAGGATCGCGGCGCCGGCAATGATGATGTCCGCCCGCTCGGGATTGATCCCCGGGACGTTCCGGCGCTCCTCGAGGTTAAGGGGGCAGAGGATCCCGATAACTTTTCTGAGATCCCGGTGCGTAAGGACCGGGTTCTCGCTCTTCGTTGCCTGGTGGGACGACTTCCGGGCGATCTCGAAGAGGTTCATGGCCGTGCCGGAACTCCCGAGAACGACTGCGGGGGAGAGCTTCTTAATTTCCGGAAGGGAGTGGACAATCGCGTTCCGGATATGCTCCTGGATCTTTGCGTACTGTGCGGGGCTCACCGGGCCGGAAAAGTCGCGGGGCAGGTACAGGTTCGAGAGCCGTATGGCCCCGAGCCTGAAGCTCTCGAGGTACTGGTATTCCGATGAGTCCCCTACGACTATCTCCGTGCTCCCGCCGCCGATGTCGATGAAGAGCGCTTTCCGGTCGCCAAGCGGGGTCGCGCTCGCGACACCGAGATAGATGAGACGCGCTTCCTCGCGGCCGGAGATGACCCGCACGTCGAGGTGCGCTTCCATGCGGAGGAGGTGGAGAAGGGTGTTCTGGTTGGAGGCTTCCCGCAGGGCAGACGTGGCGACCGCCACGAACTCCTCGGTATTGAAGGATCGGGCGAGGTCCCCGAACTTTTTGCAGACCATCACCGCCCGGTCCATCGCATCGGCCGTGATCTCCTCCTCCTCGAACTCGCCCTCGCCGAGCCGGACCTGCTGTTTCTGGCGGGAGAGGATGGTATAGGAATGGTTGGGGTTGAGCCGGACCACGAGCAGCCGGACCGAGTTCGTCCCGATATCGAGGAACGAGACGACACGGCCGGAGGGCCCGGGCTTTTGTGGCTTCACTGGACGATTACCTCCCGCGAAAAGACCGTTCTCATGAGACCCGATTTCGCAAGCGCCCGTGCGCGTTCGGAGGCCGCGTCCTGGGCCGGTGTCACCGTGATAAGGATCCGGTCCTGGGTTATCGCTGTGCGGACGTCTCCGACTACAGATGAATGGAGGTAGTCCAGGCCGTCAGCTACGCGGAGAATCGCGGAGAGAACGCGTGCCGTCTCCTGCTCTGCCCGGGAAAGGCACGGATAAAGGACATCGCTTTCCGGAGCGATGCCCCGCCGGTGGGAGCGGACGACCATGGCAATGACGATCCGGTCGGGAAGGGGGAACGGGAGGCGTTCTTCGGCAAGGACGATCTCCCGGCCCCGGGACGAATGGGCTTTCTGTCCGAATTTCCACCCGATATCATGGAGAAGGCCTGCGTGTTCGAGCAGGAGGCGCTCCCGCCCGCCGAGATGGTGGATTGAGGCCGTCTGGTCGAAGAGAGCGAGCGCAAGCCGGGTGACCTGCATCTCGTGAGCCTGGTGGTCCGGGCTGCCGGTCATCAGCGACGCGACTGCTTCCTGCCTGGTTCCCGCCGCATCCGGTCTCCCGGGCAGGAACCCTGTCCGTACGCCGCCGACAAGGGAACTCCCGAGCTCCTGCCACGCGTGTGCCCGGACAAGGGAGTTCCAGTACTGGAGCATCCGCCGGTGGAGTGCGTGGCGCCGTTTCTCCCGGTCGAGGAGGAAGAGGCGGATGCCGGTAAGCGTGTGCGTCGCCTTCTCCGGTACGATCCCGGGCCGTGGGCGGGCCCTCTGCCGGACAATCATCTTCGTCAGCGTATCGATCCAGACATCGCAGTCATGGATATCCCCGAGGATCTCCTGGACTTTCTTCACCCGCCGCAGCGGCTTTTTTAACGAGAGCCGGTACACCGGCCCGTACACTTCGATCGTGTACCGCAGTTTCTTGGCGGCGATCCGCATCGCATGGTGCTCGGTGATGGCATCGGGGTCGGCGAGGTACGGTTCGAACGAGAGGAATTCTTCCAGCCGTCCGGCGATCCGGTCCGCTGCAATTCCCGGGATCCCGGTAGCGGGCATACGGCGCCTCGCGCCCCCTGCCGGGGACGCAAGGCCAAGGAACGCAGCCCGCATGGCCGGGAGCGCACCGCTCTTTTCAAGGCCGTCGAGCGCTGCGGCGACGTGGTCCTGGAGGACGGAACGCTTCCGGCCCAGCCGGTGGATGAAGACGCCGATCTCGGCCGCAAGCGCGGCCTGCGTCCGGTCGCCAGCCCCCTCTTTCCCGCCGTTTTTCCGGATTTTTTTTGCATAGGAACGGAGGAAATCGAGCTGTACGTCGGTGTCGCGGGCCTCGCCGAGCGCACGGGTGATCTTCTTCAGCTCCTGCATCCAGGACTGGTAATCACCGGGCGCAAAACAGGATGAAAACAGGGGGAGTGCTGCCCGGAGCCGGCGCGAAGCCACGCGCATGCGGTGGATGTACTCGATGTCCTTTCCCTCCCGCACACCGCCGATCTCTTTCTCGAAACTGTCGAGGAGGGGCAGGAGCCGGCCGGCCGCGAACCGGCAGCTGCCCGGCCCGGCAGCCGGCCGGGTATCACTGCCCGCCATTGTTCCACGATCCGCGGTGCTCGAGGAGCCAGCACTGGGCATTGATCGGCGGGGAATCAGAAGGTGGCAACTGACGCGTGTACGAGCCGTCGGGCTGGAGGACACGGAGCTTCTCGGTATCGGCCAGCTGGACAGGAATGATCGTTTCCGTCAGGGCTGATTTTATCTTCGCATCCCCGACCGGGAAGAGTACCTCCACCCTCCGGTCGAGGTTGCGGGGCATGAGATCCGCACTCCCGAGATATACCTCTTCGTTCCCGCCGTTCCGGAAATAATAGATCCGGGCATGCTCAAGGAACCTGCCTACGATCGCCGTGACCCGGATATTCTCGCTCACTCCGGGAATTCCCGGTCGCAGGCAGCAGATCCCCCTGACCTGCAGATCAATTGTCACGCCTTCCTGCGATGCCCGGTACAGCGCAGCAATACAGGCGGGGTCGACGAGGGCATTCATCTTGAACATGAGGTATCCGCCGCCCTCCTGCCGGTGATGCCGGATCTCCCGTTCGATCCTGCCGATGATCCCGTGCCGGAGGGTTACCGGAGCAACGAGGAGTTTCCGGTACTGCTCGATCCGTGCGTACCCGGTGAGGAAGTTGAAGAGCTCGGCTACGTCGTCGCCGATCTGCCGGTCGCAGGTGAACATGCCGAAATCGGTATAGATCCTGCTCGTCGAGGCATTGTAGTTCCCGGTGCCGAGGTGCATGTACCGCCGGATACCGTCTTTTTCGCGCCGCACGATCATGCAGAGCTTTGCGTGGACCTTGAGGCCGACCACGCCGTAGACAACGTGGACCCCCTGGCTCTCGAGCGCCCGGGCCCAGCCGATGTTGTTCTCCTCGTCGAACCGCGCCTTGAGCTCGATCAGGGCGGCGACCGCCTTCCCGTTCTCCCGGGCCTCCATAAGCGCATTGACGATCGGGGAGTTCGGCCCCACCCTGTACAGGGTGATCTTGATCGCGAGGACGTCCGGGTCGCGGGCGGCCTGCCGGAGGAAGTTCACCACGGGGGAGAAACTCTCGTACGGGTGGTAGAGGAGGATATCGTGCCGCCGGATGGCCGAGAATATGTCCTTTCCTTCGACGAGATCGGTCGGGAAAGACGGCGCAAACGGCGTGTCCTTGAGATCGGGCCGGTCGAGCGAGAGGAGCTGCATGAGATCGGCCATACCGACCGGGTGGCCGACCCGGTACAGCATGTATGCCGGCACGCCGAGCTTGTTCTCGAGCATGTTGCAGATGGGATCGGGCATCGAGGAGTCCACTTCGATCCGCACAGGACGGCCCCGGGCCCTCTGCTCCATGATCTCCTCGACGGTCGTGAGAAGATCGGACGCCTCGTCAACCTCGATCTCGAGGTCCGCGTCCCGGGTTATCCGGAACGGGAACGACGATACCACCTCCATGCCGGGGAAAAGCATCGTGGCATGGGCGGCGATGATGTCTTCGAGGTAAACGAAGTGAACGTTCCGGTCGTCACC
>DATKMN010000031.1:0-10414 GCA_035541835.1 Methanoregula sp. | reverse complement strand
CCTGGCGGAGGTCGTTGAGCTCAAGCTCGAGATTGTGGATCTTCTTCTCCTTGTCCGGATCCTGGCCTGGCGGTGTCATCGCACTTGTTCCTTGTTTTTCTCTTCAGGGATGATAAAACTGCCCGATTATACACGCCGGCTGCTGACGGTCATCGATCCCTGTCATGGAGGCTTCCGGCATACACGCACTGGCCGTACGAGACGCAGCCGTCGCCGAGGGGGTAATCGGCGTTGGTGACGTACTCGTACCCGCGGGAGACGATCTCCGACCGGATCGTCTCCCGGATCAGACCGTTGTAGGCGACCCCGCCGCTCAGCGCGATCCGCTGCAGCCCGCCGGCATCTGCGGCGTTCATTGCGAGGCGGGCGATACCCCGGGCGAGGTTGTACTGGAACGAGGCGGCGATGGTTCGGACCGACCGTTCGTCACCGGAAACCGATGAGGCCGCCTCTTCGTACGCGGTCTTCATGAGCGAGCGGGTGGAGAGGATGTCCATCCCGCCGCTCCGGGCGAGGGGGATATCCCACTCCTCCGGTGTCCCCCCGTACGCTGCCGATTCGAGTTTCATCGCGGGCTCGCCGTCGTACGTCCTCTCCCGGCAGATGCCGAGGAGGGCTGCGGCGGCGTCGAGCACCCTGCCCGTGCTCGTGGTCATCGTGACATTGAACCCGCCCGCCACCTGTTTTTTCAGGACGCCGAGCTCGATATCGGTCCACCCGCGGGCTGCGAGGAGGGCGAGGACAGCCTCGTCCGGGAGGATGCCGTACAGCATCCGTTCGGGGAACCGGGTGGCAAGGTCGCCGCCCGGCATCGCGACCGGTTCTAAGTGGGCGACCCGTACAAGGTCCGGCACCCGGCCTGCGAAGATCTCCCCGCCCCAGACCGTCCCGTCGTCCCCGTACCCGACACCGTCGATGGCGATGCCGACGCAGGGCTCCGTGGTCGCAGCCGCGATGTGCGCCCGGTGGTGCTGGACGGGGACGAGTTCGAGCCCGTTCTCCCCGGCGATCTCGCGGGCGAACCGGGTAGAGAGGAACTGGGGGTGGAGGTCGTGCGCCACGACATCGAACTTCGCCCCGAGGAGGCGCTGCATGTTCCGGACCGTCTCCTGCAGGTACTCGAGCGTCGGCGGGTTGCGGACATTGCCGACATGCGGCGAGGTTATGGCAAACCCGCCCTTGTAGATCGTTGCGTTCGCGTTCAGCTCCGGCCCGACGCCAAGGATGCAGCGTTTTCCGAGATCGATCGCCGTCCGTTTCGGGGCGATCCCCCGGGAGAGCCGGATGACGTACCCCTTCCGCACCACCGAGTCGTCGCACCGGTTCACGATTGGCCGGTTGTGGGTGAGGAAGAAGTCGGCGTCCCGGTTGAGCCGTGCCATCGCCCGGTCGGTCTCGGTGATCATCGGGTATCCCGGCATGTTGGCGCTCGTCATGATCAGGAGCGGGGCATTCATCCGGTCGAATAGGAGGTGGTGGAGGCCGGTGTAGGGGAGCATGCAGCCGATGGTATGGAGGTTGCTGATGCCCGCATGGGCGGAAGGATCGCGCTTGTCGAGAACTGCGATGGGATGGACCGGGCCCGTGAGGGCCCGGCGCTCATCGTCAGAGACGCACGCAATGGTATCGAGGTGGCCGGGCCGGACCATGACCGCAAACGGCTGCTCGATCCGGCCGAGGCGGCGTTTCAGCTCGCCGGCCGAGCTTTCGGTGCAGGCAAGGTGGAACCCCCCGATCCCCCGGATGGCAAGGATCCTCCCGGTGTCGAGCAGCACGGCGGCTTCCGCAACCGGATCCAGACAGATGACCTTCCGCCCGTCGTTATCGAAGAGCTCGAGCTGCGGGCCGCATTCCGGTGAGGCGATGGTCTGGGCATGGTGGCGCCGGGAGAGCGGGTCCGCGTACTCGCGGGCGCAGCCGGGGCACACCGGGAACTCCGCCATCGAGGTCCGTTCCCGGTCGTACGGGAGGTTCCGGATGATACTGTACCGGGGGCCGCAGTTGACGCAGGAGGTGGCCCAGTACCGCTCGTACCTCCCGCCCTCCCGGAATATGTCGGCGAGGCAGTCGTCGCAGAGCGCGATATCGGGCGGGATCATCCCGGTCAGGGAGCCGGTCCCGGAGGGCAGGATAAAAAACCCCTCCGGCAGATCGCCGGAAATTTCCGTTACTTCCACCGAATCTATGCGCGAGAGGGGGGGTCCCCGGGTCACCGCATCGATGAAGGCTTCAAAACGGTCGCCTGTTGCCAGGATCTCCACTTCGCTGCCGAGGTTTTTTACGGTGCCGGAGATGCCGAGCTCAACAGCAGTCGCGTACACGAAAGGGCGGAACCCGACCCCCTGGACAATTCCCCGGACCGTGATTTTACCCTTTTTTCGCATGGTTGAGCCGCAAAAATTTATTGATTCGGGAATCCATATAATTATAGGGTTTTTACCGTGCCGGGCCACATTCGAATCGTCAACGATCCCGTTGAGCTAGTTCCTCTCCTGATGACATTCAACGACACCTCGTTCAAGAAGGTGTACGAACTCCTGAACAAGACGTGGATGACCGAAGAGGAGATCGAAGCTCAGGTTGGTGACGGTTCGGTAGCTATGTGCATCCAGCTCCTGAAGAAAGGAAACCTCGTCGAGGAACAGTGGCGGATGCCCAAGCCCGGGAAGAAACCGGAGAAGGAGTTCCGGGCCACGTACAATAAGTTCAGGGCAAATTTCCAGTGCAACCTCTCGGACCTCTCGGACATCATCTACATCTCGCTCTCCAACGACGAAAGCCTCCGCGACATCGTCGGGAAGATCGAAGGGGAACTCGGGAAAGGCAACAGCTCCATCAACGATCTCGCCCGGAAGATCGGCGTCAGCCCCGTCTTCATCAAGGGGCTTGCCAAACGGATCCCCCATATGGACGTGAAGGGGCAGGGACTGGTGCTGCTTGACACAGGGCGGTAAGGATCCCCTCTATTCCATCCTCCGGAGCAAGCGCGAAGTCTCGCGGCTGCAGATCCTCGTGGAGATAGCCGAGCACCAGCCGGCAGTCCGGCAGCAGGAAATAGCCGAGAAGATGGGCGTCACCCCGCAGGCGATCTCCGAATATATCCGCGAGATGGTCGAGGAGGGGATGGTCTCTGCAAGCGGGCGCGGCAATTACGAAGTGACGAAGTCCGGGATCGAGTGGGTGCTCGAGAACGCGGAGTCGCTCGAGTCGTACGCCCGGCACATCCGGCGGGACATCATCCAGCAGGTATCGATCTGGGCGGCAATCGCCGCCGAGGACTTAAAAGCCGGCGACCCGGTCGGGGTGTACATGAAAGATGGTTTCCTGTACGCCGGCAGGGCCCCGCTCGATGCCTCCGGGTCGGTGGTCGCCGATGCGAAGGCCGGCACGGACGTCGGTGTTGCCCGGCTCAACGGCATCATCGACCACCGCGAAGGGACCGTCCATGTCTGCAAGGTGCCGCGGATCCAGCACGGGGGGTCCCGGAAGGTCGCCCGCGACAAGCTCCTCCCGGTCCTCTCCGGGGCCGGGCTGGTCGCCGCAGTGGGGCTCGAAGCCTGGATCGCGCTGAACGCGGCGGGAAGGAAACCCGACCTGTTCTTCGGTGCCCGGGAAGGGGTCATCGAGGCTGCGTTCCACGGTATCGACTGCGCCATCATTATCGTTGACGAGGAGTTCACCGATTTCTTAAAGCGGCTGGAGAGCGTGGGACTGCAGTATGTCATCCACGACCTGATCGCCCCATGAAGATCATCGTCCAGCCCCAGAAAGGGGGCAGCTACAAGGTCCTTTTCCATGACGGCCGGAACACGCGGGGGGCCGGCTTTGTCGAGCTGACCGACACTCCCCGCGGCCCGCGCCCGACCAAGTACCGGGTCCGGTGGGGGGCTAAGAAGGAGTACAAGCACACCCCGTCCAAGGAGTTCATTGCCCAGCTCCGCGAGTCCGACGTCCGCATGGCAAAGCCGGACTCCCGGTTCGAGGCCTTCCTTGCGGACTTCCAGGTCCGGATCGGGACAGTGAATGCCTGCCGGATGTGCCTGCTCGACGACCAGGTGACCGTGCTCACCCCCGAAAACGAGGTTACGTTCGGGAAGGGAGAGAAGATCTGCATCGACTGCGGCAGGCGGGAGCTCCGCCGCGAGGTCTCCCACCTCGGCCGGCTCGGACGGGAGGGGATCGCCCACTTAGAACAACTTCTCGTGCAGTTCAGGAACCTCGACCGGGTGCTCGCGACCCTCTCTCCCGAGAAGATCACGATGGAGTCGGCGATGTTCGACCGGCTCGAGCCGCACCCGGTCCTGAAGACGTCCGCGGTGAACGAGCTGCCCCTTCCCCGGGAGTTCATCGAAGCTGCGGGGGTTACGCACCTGATGCCTGCCCAGCAGCTCGCAGTCGAAGCCGGGCTCCTCTTCGGGAAGGACATGCTCGTCGTCGCTGCCACCGCGAGCGGCAAGACGTTCATCGGCGAGATGGCCGGGATCAAGAACTATCTCGAGGGCAGGGGGAGGACTTTGTTCCTCGTGCCGCTCGTCGCACTTGCAAACCAGAAGTACGAGCGGTTCACCCAGCGGTACGGGAAGTTTGCAAAGACCGCGCTCCTCACCGGTGTGAGCCGGCTCAACCTCCCCGAGACCCGGAAGGTGGGAGAGCGGGACCCGCGCTCGCCCATCGTGGTCGGGACGTACGAGGGGGTGGACAACATGATCCGCAGCGGGCAGAAGATGGCGAAGATAGCCACGGTCGTCATCGACGAAGTCCAGATGCTCGAGGACGCTGACCGCGGGCACCGGCTCGACGGCCTCATCGCCCGGCTCAAGTACCTCTGCCCGCAGGCCCAGTTCCTCTACCTCTCCGCGACCATCGGATCTCCAAAGACGCTCGCAAAGAAGCTCAACTGCTCGCTCGTCCAGTACGCCGACCGGCCGGTCGGCCTCGAGCGGTACCTCCTCTTTGTCGAGCGGAAACAGAAGATCCCGACCATCAAGCAGATGACGACCGACGAGTACAAGCGGACGTCTTCGAAGGGATACCGGGGCCAGACCATCATCTTCACCAACGCCCGGGCCCGGTGCCATACCATCGCCGACGCCCTCGGCATGCGGGCCGCCGCGTACCATGCGGGGCTCACCTCGCAGGAACGCCGGGACGTCGAGACCCGGTTCCTCGGGGGGAAGCTGATGGCAGTCGTCACGACCGCGGCGCTCGGTGCCGGCGTCGATTTCCCCGCATCCCAGGTGATCTTCGATGCCCTTGCCATGGGCCGGGAATGGCTCACTGTGCAGGAGTTCAACCAGATGGGCGGCCGGGCCGGCCGGCCGGACTTCCACGACCTCGGCCGGGTCGTAATCCTCGCGGAGCCGGGGGGTTCGTACTCCCGCGAACTGCCGGGAACCGAGGAGGAGATAGCCATAAAACTCCTCAAGGGGGAGATGGAGGAGGTCGCACCCGAGCACGACTTCGAGAAGAGCTCGGAAGAGTATGTCGCGAACGCGGTCGCCTGCGACGGCGAGGAGGCGGACCTCGACCGGATCAACAACCTCATGGTCGGGAGCATGGAACCGGTGCTCCCCGAACTGGTTGCGCACCGGCTCGTGGAGAAGCGCGGGACGAAGCTCGTCATGTCCCCGCTTGCAAAGGTGATGGCCGAGCATTTTATCGGCATGGAGCGTCTGCTCGAGATCGTACGGCTGACCCGCGAACTGAAAGATCCCGTCGAAATCATCGGCGAGCTCGAGAGCGGGGAGATCCAGCGGGAGAAGAAGCCGGAGAGGAGAAAACCGCCGCAGCTCCGGCAGCACCCGGGGCCCCACCGGAACCCGGAGAACGAGAAGCACCACCGGAAGAGGCACCCGCACCGGTAACGATCCAAAGGTCCCCGGCCGGTATGTGCAGGATGGGAACCAATTTATAGCATGTTCCCGATACCGGTGAGCATGGATACTGCGGAGGATGAACTCGATGTCAGGAAAGACCTGCGTCACCTGACCAGCACCCTCACCCCGGACAACCTCAGGCCCGACGTGATGTTTGCCAGGAAGCGGGGCATCCGTTCGTGCACGCCCCCCCTGTCGTCAGCGGCAAGCGACAGCATGGTAAACGAGCGCCTGCGCCGCGTCCCTCCCCCGGATGCCGAAGAGTAGGGTCTTTCTTTTGCAGCGCCACCGGCCGGTTCCCGGGATGACCCCTTAACCGCGGATAACTGTACAGCTCTTTGGTGCGTTTTCTTTTTATCTCAAATAACCATGCATCTTCCGGTTCTTTATGGAACCGGCTTGTATCAGCGGATCCTGCATGAATCCCGTACCTGCCTGCTGTGCAACCGGAGGGCTGGCTTCTGCTAAATTCCCGTTGTCACATCCTCTTTCTTCCCCTGGAAATCCCCAGAACGGCAATTCCCGCAGAAACGGTAATCACCGGCTCCATCCCGGAAAGCGGCGCAGACTGAGGGGCCGGAGAAGCGTTGATCCCCCCCTCCTTTTCCTGCCCATTGGCGGCTGGCGAATTTTCCCCGGGGTTCGTGGTTACGGGGGATGCCCGACCGGACATTACCGTGTTCACCGGGGCAACGATGGTAAAGGATTGCGAGGCCACCACCGAAGGTCCGTAAGGATCAGGTGAGGTTACCCACACCGTATATTCAGCCGGTTCCTCGTACCCGAAAACGGGTGTCGGTGAATACGGCGGTGGTTCGGTGTACATCTCCCACTGTGACGGGACAATGGTGGCGGACCATACCCCGGTTCCATTCATTCCGGGGCGTATGGATACGTTTGAACTGTAGAAAGACGATCCGAACCCGGCAGGATTGAAACCGGCATATCCAATCCCGAGGGAAAGGGACCTGGTCCATTTTCCCATATTTGTTGTCCCGTTGATGAAAAATTCATCACCGGCAGTCTGGCTGCTGACAGGGTCGATGGTGATGAAAGGGGTTGTGACCGGTGTTACCGTGATATTTCCTGCATGTGCTGCCGGGACGGACATCGCTGCGGTGAAGATGGCGGCAGACAGCAAGAGAAACAGTCTTTCCGGTTTCATGATTCCCTCCCGGGAATGGAAATATAATTTATACTATCAATCTTTCCCTAAAAAATAATACCCGGATGTCCCGGAGAAAAAAAGCCCGCAGAAACGGGCATATCGCGGTTAGTCAGGCCTATCCGGTTCCCAGGACACAAACCCACCGGTCGTAGATCGGGTCAGCAGGGTTTTCCCGGATTCCGACCGTGCGGCCCCGGGCCGTCCCCCACTGCCGGACGAGCAGCGCCTCCTTCTCCGTTCCGACCGTGACGATGGCCTCCCGGGTCATTTCGAAGAGTTCGCCGAGGATCCGCTCCCACATTTCGGCCGAGAAGTCATTGATCTCGCCGGCCATGATCGCGATCCCCTTTGGTACCTGCCCGAGGTAACGGGACGCGACCGTCGCGTCGATCCACATGGTCTCTTCCGGGTGGAGGCGGCCTTCGGCAAGCCCCCGGGCGAGGAGCCCCTCGTCGTTGTCAAACGAGAGCGGTGCATAGCCGAGGTCCCGGAGCACGAGTGAACCTACCCCGGAGCCGCAGCAGCAGTCGATACAGTGCTCTCCTGCTCCCTTTTCCCATGTGCCGGCGATGAGTTCCCGGAGGATCCCGCGGCGCGCCGGGTTGAGGTCCTCGACCGATGGCGGGACTTCGGCCATCAGTTTCCTGGAAAAATAGTCCCTGACCGCGGATGTCCAGACGGCCCGGTCTTCCTGGAGGATCTCGCCGCTTGTCTCCTCGAAGAGCCCGATGAGGTTCGAGGACGGGCTCCGGAAGAGGAATGTCCCGGCCACCCAGCCGTCGGCGCCGTGGAGCGCGAGGGCGAGGGGTTCCTGGGCCTCGTCGATGAGGAGCCGCCCCTCGTCTGCCTCGTAATCGGCAAGGATCGTGTTGAAGACCGGTCCGTTCAGCTCCGCAAACGACGGCTCTACGAACCAGACAGTATCGACGCCGAGGATCTCCGCCGCTTTTGTCAGCGTCATGGCCCGCGCTCGATCCGCATCCCGTGCGGGGCGGATATCGTCCCGTCGATCTTTGCCTCTTCGTGAAGGACGAGGGAGTTTGCCACCACGTCTCCGAGAATGTGGGCGCCCTTCTTCACGTAGACCGTGCTCCCGCTCTCGACATTGCCGTGGACCGTGACCCCGGAGACGACGGTGATCCGGTTCCGTGCCCGGAGAGACCCGAAGATGACCGTATCCTGCTGGACGTCGATGGACCCCGCCCGGATATTGCCGTGGAGCCGGCACTTCTTCCCGATCTTCATCGTGGAGGGGACTGCGAAGAGCTTCATGTTCAGCTTCGAGCGGGCAGGGATCATGAGGGGGACTTTCATCTTCTCCTCGTCTTCCGAGAAGAGTTCGTCGAGGATACGGTCGAGCTCTTTCTCGTTCTGGATCTTCAGGAGCGTCATTAAGTAGATGAGGATGAACATGAAGACCGGCATCGGGTTCCGGACTTCGATATCGCCCTTTGCCTCGAACCCCTCCTTTATCTCGACCTTCTCCCCGATATCGAGCGCGCCGGAGACCACGAGCCGGCCGTTGATCTTCACCCCTTCGCCGATATAGGCATCGGCTTTTGCGATGACGTCGCTCCCGATCTCGCACCAGTTCCCGATCCGGACATCGCCACCCGCCCAGATGTATTCCCGGATCTTTGAAGACTCGCCGACATACACATCGGCCCCCCGGAGGCCGTAATCGATCCGGCAGAACTCGCCGACTACGATGTTCCGGTCGGTCTTGATGCTGTGCTCCTGCAGCTCCGTCCCGTCGGGCAGGAGGCAGTGCGTGTGCCAGTTCCTGACAGCCTTATCCTTCATCTGACTCCTGTGCCATTCATGCACCGTACTTGTGTGCCCGGTTTATCAGATCCAGCGCTGTCGGCAGGAGGGCCGCGCCGGTGATCCTGCAGAGGCCGCCCCGTGCGCAGGAGTACTCGTCGAAGCGGACCACGTCGTCCATCCTGACGCCGTTGCCCCGGATGAGTACCGGGACCGGGTCGGCGCTGTGGTCCTTGATGGTGCACGGGGTGCTGTGATCGGCGCAGACGATGACGATGGTATCTTCCAGCCCGAGGAGCGGTTCGAGCGCGCTGTCGGCCTTCTCGATGAATTTCCGCTTCTGTTCCGCAAGGCCGTCGTGCCCCGATTCGTCTGCCCCCTTGATGTTGACGAGGACGAAGTCCTTCGTCTTCAGCTCGCTCATCGCCGCGGAAATTTTTCCCGCAAGGTTGCTGTCCTGCGAACCGGTTATGCCCGGGACCGGGACATGGGTAAGGCCGACTGCGCTCCCGATGCCGGTGATGAGGCTTGCCGCGGCGATGACGCTTCCGGAGAGGCCGTACTTCTTTTCGAATGGTTCGAACGTTCCCATCTCGCCTGCACCCCGCATCAGGACAACGTTTGCCGGGTTCTGGCCTGCTCTCACCCGGTCCCGGTTGACCGGATGATCGAAGAGGATCTTCGTCGACTGTTTCACGAACTCGTTGCAGACCGCCGCGGTCTTCTGGTGCTCCGGGCCCTGCCGGATCGCTGCGACCGTGAGGGGCGCGACCCCCTCTCTCTTCGGGTCGTTGGAGGAGACGCAGTGGCCGAGGCCCTGCCCTTTGAGGGCCAGCGCTGCCCGGTGACCGGCGCCCGACCGGTAAACGAATTCGACACCGAACTTCGAGAGATCGACGCCGTCCTGGATGGCAGTGCTCAGCGCCGCGGTATCGTGGATCCTGCCAGCCCGGCGGTCGGTGACCAGGCCTTCAGGCGAGAGCGTGGCGTAATTGCACCGGAACCCGATCATGCCGGGCTCCATGTGGATGCCGGTCCCCTCGCATTCAAGCGGCCCCCGGCCGGTATAGTAGGTGTGGGGGTCGTACCCGAGGAGGGCGAGGTGGGCGGTGTCGGACCCGGGCCTGACCCCCGGGGCGATGGTGTCCATGATGCCGCAGATCCCCTCGGCCGCGAGCTTGTCGAGGACCGGGGTATAGGCGGCAGCGAGGGGTGTGGTGTTCCCGAGTTCCGGGTTCGGGCGGTCGGAGACGCCGTCAAGTACCAAAAAAAGGATCTTCCGGGCTGTCATTGGTATGGAATGGTTGGCCGGGAGGATTAATTAGGTTTCTTGATGCCGAACCCTCCCATCGGAGGGTGAGGCAGGAGAAGGACCAGTCTGGGTCCTTCGACTTGCAGTGGAGTAATCCTCCTATCGGAGGGTGAGGCAGGAGAAGAACACGTGAGTGTTCTTCGACTTGCAGTGGAGTAATCCTCCCACGAGGAGGTGAGACAGGAGGAGGATCCTTATCATCAATCAAATTCTTTCGCTCATTTACGGACCCCCTCCGGAATTTTCTGAGGTAGCCCCCCACCCCCCTCCGGTTTTTGGGAAGGTAACCCCCTT
>DATKMN010000030.1:0-12952 GCA_035541835.1 Methanoregula sp. | reverse complement strand
GCCCTTCCGGTGACTCCTGCACGCGCAGTTTCTGGGAGTCGACGAACCGGGATCGTGCAGGGATGAGGTCGAGCTTCTTGAACGTGCAGCCGTCGGTCGCGCAGCCGTCGGGCTCGATGAACTTGCCGTATTTCTGCATCTTCGTGGTGAAGTGGCCCGCGGGGCACTTGAAGACAGCCTCGACGATCCGGGGCCGGACCTCGGTGGTCTTCCGGAGGATGCCCTCGACCGATATGAACCGGTTGATGTCCTCGGACCGGATATCGCGTGCAGCGATCTTCTTCGGGAGGTTGATGAACCGGATGTTGACGCCCCGCGGCTCCTTCCCGTCCTTTGTCCGGATAAGCTGGTTGTTTTTTATCGCGTCCCAGACGTCTTCGAGGACTTTTCCCGGGCTGTCGAGGAGTTCGTCGGCAAGCGTGATGCCTGCCTTACCGAACCGCTCGACATCCCGGTAGTCGATATAGAGCGAGCGCTTGTGCGGGTATTCACGGGATATCTCGCCGAGCTCTTTTTTGTACTTGCTCTTCAAGAGCCGGCTCCAGTCGCCGACCCGGTCGGACTCGTGTTCAGGGGGCTTGTCCATACGGTATTTTTCACCCCCGTTTAGCTGCAGATGAGACGAACCGTGCAATCATCGCCTCCATCTGGATATCGCTGTCCGAACCCTCGGAGAGCCGGAAATCCGTCTCCCCGAGGTGGTCGATCAGCTCCACTTTGAGGCCCCGGTCGATATCCGCGTTCAGGAGGGCCCGGTAACACTGGTTTATCAGTTCGTTCGGCGCGATCCCCCGCTCGTGGAGGAGGCCGGAGAGGAGCGATTCGGCGCCGTCGAAGTCCCCGCAGAGCGCAAGCCGGAGGAGTTCGGCAATCTCGTCGGGCCGGGCGGTGGAGGTGATGGCGTAGATCATCTTCTCGTCAATGGACCGGCTGATGATCGCGGCTCCCTGCAGGGCGTTTATGGCCTTTCGCATGTCGCCCTGCGCGATATACACGATTGCATCGGCAGCACCGGGAGTGACAACAAGTTCTTCCCGGGTGGCGATACGGTATATCTCCTCCTTGATCGCCCCGGGCAGGAGGGGGCGGAACCGGTAGATGGCGCACCGGCTCTGGATCGGGTCGATGATCTTGGAGGAGTAGTTGCAGGAGAGGATGAACCGGCAGGTCTGCGCGTAGCTCTCCATGGTGCGTCGCAGGGCGGCCTGCGCGTCGGTGGTGAGTGCATCGGCCTCGTCAAGGAAGAGGATCTTGAAGCTTGCCTGGCCAAGCGGCATGGTACGGGCGAACTCCTTGATCTGGTTGCGGACGACATCAATACCCCGCTCGTCGGACGCGTTCATCTCCCGGAAGTTCGTCTGCCAGGTATCGCGGAAGAATTCGCGGGCAAGGGTGACGGCAGCGGTCGTTTTTCCCACGCCGGCGTTGCCTGTGAAGAGGAGGTGCGGGAGGTTGCCGGTCTTCACATAGGACGACAACCGCTCAACGATCTCGTCCTGGCCGACGATCTCGGAAAGCCGCTGCGGCCGGTATTTCTCGATCCAGATCAGGTGGCTGTCATCCATGGTGTCTCACGTCAGCGTACTGCATATATTGTCGTACCGAATAGTAAGCCTGACTCTTCGTGTACGGGCCAGGTGGGAAAGGGATTGCCGTTCCTGTGGACGGGGCCGCGTTGTGATAATGTTTATCATAACGGGTTTTAATAGTACTTTTTATGCAGTTTCCCGAAAAGATTTCCGCGATCCTCGCGGTCCTCCTCATTTTTTTCATCTGTTCCTCCCCGGTAACAGGGACCCTGAACCGGATTGCAGGCGCCGCACCGGTCTTTATCGGCGAGAGTAATCTCGACATATCGGCCGGGCTCAACGGCTGCCATACCATTGCCTGGTGGCCGAACGGTACAGACGTCAACAGCCAGGATCCTGCAAAGAACATCTCGATTATCCCGATTAATACGGTCTCTTCCGTCATATTCCATTATAACCTGAGCCCCGATGTGTTCACGGGCTATACCGGGTCCTGGTACTGCCAGGACAGGAAACCCTATGTCCCCGTCTTTGTCCTGTACGAGCCGCAGATATCCCTCGGGATCTGGAACCTGGACACGGACCAGGACGTAAGCGGCCAGTCGATCCCCTTTGCTACCAACATCACGTACCGGATCGATACCAACATGGCCCCGGCCCTTTCGTACTCCAGCCGCCCGAACGCAAACCCGACGGACTCGTTCTATACCGTCACGATGACCGATCCCCGGGGAAGCCCGGTGCCCCTCCTTGCGACCGGTTCTGCAGGGAACCAGAGCACGGTCTTCCTTCCCTTTGATTCCAGCCCGTTCATTTCCACGAGCCCGTATTTCGGTAACAATATGCAGAGCTGGAGCCACTCCGCACGCGATAAACAGGGGTATGTGCTCTACCCGGGCGGCACCTATACCATCACGGTCCGGGCCAACCTCAACGGCATGCAGGACGCGTATGCGGCGAGCAGCCAGGCCGCCAGCACTTCCGGGAAGATAACCGATTCGAATTCGGTCACGCTCGTCCAGCCGGTGACTGTGACCCCCACGCCAACCCCGTCACCCGCACGGACCGGTATCCAGACTGCCATCACGACCGGGGCGGCGACTATCCCGGCAACAGCAACGCCCGTTGCAAAGAAGACCACGTATTCGCCGATCCCTGCCATACTACCCCTCTCCGGGATCACAGCGGCCGGGATGCTCGTGCTGCTGCGCCGCAGGTAAGGGACGGCAAATCCACCTTTTTATATCCGCCGCTCCTACCATAGAGCGATGAAACCGGCAAAGAAGAAGGCGCCTGAAAAACCGGCGCCGGGAAAACCGAAGATGTCGCGGTACTACCTTGCCGCAGGTGCGATTGTCGCGGTAATCATCGTGGTCGCAGCGCTGTATTTCCTGGTACTCAACCCGCCTGCGCCCGAGACTGCCGGTTCACTGTACACAAAGAGCGTGGACCTGGCAAATGCCGGCCAGTACCAGCAGGCACTCGATGCTGCCGACAGGGCGCTTGCGAAAAACGACACCGCGCTCACCGGTGTGATCCAGGCAAACCGTGCGGGGATCCTCGTCATGCTCGGGAACTATTCCGGTGCAATCGAGGCTGCCGACAGTGCGATCAGCATCCCCGGAAACCTTACGGAGACCCATTCCATCGCATATTTCAACAAGGGGAATGCGTTGAAAGCACTCGGGAGGATTGACGAGGCGAGGGCTGCCTATGCAAACGCGACGGCCATCAACCCCTCCGAGTTCCCGACGCCGGGGTTCTGAACCTATTCGTTCTTCGGGATGCGGGACAATTCCGCTTCCACTCATTCTTTTTTCCGGGCCGCTGCACGGTGACCCCGCCCGGGAAGCAGGAGGCCGGAAACGCTGGTACGGTCATTATCTTGAATAGCTCCGCCGTCAATCCTGTACCGGAACTATGGAAGGCGCTGCACGGGTATTTGCCGGGGAGTTCAATGCTGCAACCCTCCAGGTACCCGGTACCGGGGGAGACGATGCCCCGTGGATCGTCACGCCCGGTGGCGGGTGGTGCCGGCGGCTCTTCCTGGTCGGGGCCCTGACGGAACGCGTGGAGAGCGGGGAGATGCTCCGGTGCCGGCTTGCCGATCCCACCGGGGCGTTTGACCTGGTCGCCGGCGGCAGGAACTCCCCCGGCGCAGCGGCGATCCGTAGCCTCCCGATCCCTTCGTTTGTCTCGGTTACCGGCTCCGCGCGGATGTACCAGAAGAACGGCACCACCCTGCTCTCCGTCCGCCCGGATGAGGTCCTGCCGGTCGGGCGGCCGGTGCGGGACCGGTGGGTCCTGACGACTGCAGCGCACACGCTCCGGAGGCTGGAACTGCTCGAAGCCATCCTGTCGAACAGTGGAAACGCCGACGGGCATGCCCTTGCTGCATCCCGGCACTATGCTACCACCCCCGCGGCGATACGGGCGCTCCTGGATATGGTCGACACCGCGGTGAAAAGCATCGCACCGCCGGTTGCCGGGGAGCCGGAGGAGACCGGGCCGGATGCGCGTGCAGTGCTCATGGAACTCCTGGAATCGGCGGCCGGACCGCGGGGTATGCCGATCGATGAGCTCCTCGATGCAGCTGCCTCGGCCGGGATATCCCGGGATGCCGCGCTCGCCGCGATAGAAGCCCTCGTGGTCGGGGACGAATGCTACCAGCCCCAGAAGGGATTTCTCAGGCTTTTATGAACTTACGGTTTTTTGGCGACGGCCCGGCGCTGCTGGTCGAGGGGAGGAAGCGCCACCTCGTGGTTGCCGACCTCCATTTCGGCATTGAAGCGGACCTCGCGGCGCACGGGATGTACTTCCGGTCCCGGAGCGCAGCACGGCTGGAGCGGCTGATGAAGATCGTGGAAGAAGCCGACCCCGATGCCCTCATTCTCCTCGGCGACGTCAAGCACAGCATCCCCTCGGCGACCCGGCAGGAGTATTACGAGATGCCCGGCATTCTCGATACGCTCCGGAGGCGCGTCCCCCTCCTCGTATTCCCGGGAAACCACGATATCGGCCTTGAACGGTATCTTGCCGGGGGGGAACTCCAGCCCAAGGAGGGGAAAGTGATCGATGGTGTGGGGTACCTCCACGGCCACACCTACCCGGACAAGGGGCTCGCCGGCCATCTCATCGTCCTTGGGCACCACCACCCGCTCCTCGTCATCCGCGACGAGGTGGGGTGTGCGCTCCAGACCCCCGCCTATGTCCGTGCCGATCTCGATACCGGTGGGATAGGCATGGAAGAGCCAGCTTCCGGTGCATCCGGCCCTACCCGTGTCCTTCTCGTTCCTGCATTCAACGAGATCGCCGGGTACGATATCCGGCATATCCTCAAAAAACCGTTCGCACCCGTCTCGAAATATTTAAAGGAAGACGGGATCGAGATCATCCTTGCCGACGGATCCTATTTCGGCCCTGCGAGCATGCTGAAGGCCGATGACGACGATTGAGCTCCTGGACCCCCGGGTCCGGGAATGCATCAGGAAGCGCGGCTTCTCCGATTTATCCGACGCCCAGCAGCAGGCGATCCCGCTGGTCCTTGGCGGGAGCAATATCGTCCTGATTGCACCGACCGGAACCGGGAAGACCGAGAGTGCCATGTTCCCGGTCTTCAACGCGCTGCTCGCCATGCCCGCCGGAGGCGGGATCAAGGCCCTGTACATCACCCCGCTGCGGTCCCTCAACCGGGATATCCTTGCCCGGATGCAGTGGTGGTGCGCCGAGCTCGGCCTCTCGGTCGGGGTCAGGCATGGGGACACCCCCATGGGAGAGCGCCGGAAACAGGCGCTTTCCCCCCCGGATCTCCTGATCACGACGCCGGAGACCCTGCAGGCGCTCTTCATGGGCAAGCGCCTCCGGAAGCACCTCGCGCACGTGAAGTTTGCTATTGTGGACGAGATCCACGAGCTTGCCGGCAGCAAGCGTGGCGCCCAGCTCTCCGTCGCGCTTGAACGGGTGCACGTCTATGCCGGTGATTTCCAGCGCATCGGCCTCTCGGCAACCGTCGGGAACCCGGGCGAGATAGCCCGGTTCCTCTGCGGGGAACGGAAGTGCACGGTGGTGCAGGTGCCGGTGGCAAAGCAGCTGGAGATCGCGGTGAAATATGTCGGTGACAACTTCGACCGGCAGACCGAGATCCTCTCGCGGATGCTGAAGACCGAGGGTTCGACCCTGGTCTTTGTCAATACCCGGGTCACCGCGGAGGCGCTCGGCCATGCCCTGTTCGGGCGCGGCGATGTCGAGGTGCACCACGGTTCGCTCTCGAAGGAAGTGCGGATAGATGCCGAGGACCGGTTCAAGAAAGGCGAGATAAAGACCCTCATCTGCACCTCCTCGATGGAGCTCGGGATCGACATCGGCCGGGTCGACCATGTGATCCAGTTCGGCTCCCCCCGGGAAGTCGCCCGCCTCGTCCAGCGGGTCGGCAGGGCCGGGCACCAGCTGAACACCGTCTCGCGGGGGACCATCCTCGCGACCGGTTTTGATGACCTCCTCGAGTCGCTGGTCATCGCCCGGAAGGCAAAGGCCGGGGAGATCGAGGAGGTAGTCCTTCACACCGGGGCCGCGGATGTTATGGCCAACCAGGTCGCGGCCATGGCCGTGGAGTACGGGGAGATCGAGCGTTCGCAGGTACGGGAGGTACTCGGGCGTTCCGCGATCTTTTCCCCAAAGGTATCACCGGCCACGCTGCTCGATGACGTCTGCCGCCAGATGGAGGAACACCGGCTGATCCGGCTCGATGGCAGCAGGATCGTCACCACCGCCCGGGCCCGGCGGTACCTTGCCGGCAACCTCTCGATGATCCACGACGAGCGGAAAGTGCCGGTGTACGATATGGTCTCGCGCCGGACGGTTGGCACCCTCGACGAGTCTTTCGTTGTGGGATGGGTCCACCCGGGAGCGATCTTCATCACCAAAGGGCAACTCTGGCGGGTGCTCGAGATCGCCGAGGGGAGGCTCACGGTCGAGCCGGCAAAAAAGGCCATGGGAGAACTTCCTTCCTGGGAAGGGGAACAGATCCCGGTCCCCTTCTCCGTCGCGACCGAGGTCGGCGGCGTCCGGCGGGAGCGGAACATCCGGGACTATACGCACGACAAGGAGAATGTCGCGTTTGCCACGCACTTCCTTGCCGAGATGGACAAGAACCGTTCGCTTATCCCCACGGACCAGCTCATCACGCTCGAAAATACCGATGATGGCGTGGTCGTGAATGTCTGCGCCGGCCACAAGGCCAATGAGGCGCTCGGCCGGGTCCTCGCAATCCTCATCTCGGCCCGGTACGGGACTACGGTCGGGATAGAACTCGACGCCTACCGGATGCTCCTCCGGCTCCCGAACTCCATCCGGGCTGCAGACGTCCGCGACTTCCTTCTCGGACTCGACCCCGCAACGATGCCGGGGATCCTCAAACTCGCCCTCAAGCGCACCGCTCTCTTCAAGTGGAAGCTTGTCCAGATAGCCAAGAAGTTCGGGGCCATCGACCCCGATGCCGATTATGAGAAGATCAGCATCCACCGCCTCCTCGAGTTTTTCGACGATACCGTGGTCCAGCAGGAGGCGTACCGGGAGCTCCTGTCGGGATACATGGACATCGGTGAGGCTGCCTCCGTGATAAGCCGCGTGAAAGCGAAGACGATCTCTGTCTCGCTCGGTCCCCTCTCGCTCATCGGTGGCGGCGGACTCCTCTCATCGCGGGACATGATCCCCCCGCCGACCGCGGACCAGGTGGTCCTCGAAACGCTCAAGCGCCGGCTCGACCAGAGCGAAGTGCTCCTCGGGTGCATGAACTGCCGGGACTGGAAGAACAAAACTGTCGTCACCAGGGTCCCCGACCGCCCGCAGTGCCCGAAATGCGGGGCACGGCTCATCGCCGCCCTGAAACCGTACGAGGAGGACGTGTATACGGCCATGAAGAAACAGAAGAAGAATGACGAAGAGCGGGCGATGGAACAGCGCCTTTTAAAAAATGCAAACATCGTCCTGTCGAGCGGGAAGAAGGCAGTCATCGCACTCGCGGCCCGGGGGGTCGGCCCCGAGCACGCCTCCCGGATCCTCGCGACGCTCACCGAAGGGGACGCGTTCTACCGGGAGATCATGAAGGCCGAGCGGAGCTTCATCCAGACGCACCGGTACTGGCAGTAAGATGGGGGTCGAGCTGACGGATATCCTGCGGACAGTCCGTATACCGTGCTTGAAAAGGGTTTGATGATTTACAGACCGGTAAGATAGGACGCTCCCCCCGCCCCCCGCGAGTCGAAGTGCCGCCGCAGGCAGGCACTTCTTTGTCTCGGGGGAGTCGCAGCGTGTTAAAATACCGGGATAAGCACGAAATTGATCCGCCGCGGGGGCGCCCCGTCGGGGGCGGCGGCGTTCAATCGTATTTTAAGCACGGGGATAGGCCCAGTAAAAGATTTTGCGAAAAAATTGTAAAACAAGAGATGCGATTGAAAGAAAAAGCAAAAACCCTTACATTATCGTCTCGAGCTTCTGCTCGAGGAAGTCGAGGCCGCGCTTGATATCCTCGAGGTTCTTGCCGCCCGTAAGGATGATCTTTCCCGAGGAGAAGAGGAGGGCCACGATCTTCGGGTCCTTGATCCGGTACACGAGGCCGGGGAACTGTTCGGGTTCGTACTCGATGTTCTCGAGGTTGAGGGTGATGACGACCTTGTTGAGGTTGATGTATTTCCCGATATCGTACGAACAGACAATATTGGTGATTGCGACCTTCGGCTCCTTGAAAGTACTGACACCTGCGGCCTTGAGCGACTTCATGATGATCGCGAGGCCGTCGGTGAGCGCTTTCTTGTCGCGGATACCGGTAAGCACGACTTTACCCGAGGAGAAGATGAGCGATGCGATCTTCGGGTTTTCGATCCGGTAGACCGCCCCGGGGAACCGTTTGGTATTGAGTTCACAGCTCGGGATCTTCTTTGAGACCTCGACAAGATCGATTGACTCGGCGATAACGCCTGATGCCACGATATTCTCGATCTTCAAGGATTCGTACTTTTTATCAGCCATCCACTATACTATGATGCCCCCCCAATCATAATACTAATGCACAACCTTTATGTCCCGTCCGGGTGCCCCGGTCTCCGACGGTGTTCCGGCCCTCTTTTGTGGGATGGCCCGGCAGGCTCCCGGACGCAGCCACCCTGTCCCGGCCTCTGGTTTTTCCGCTCCGGAAAGACAGATTGAAGAAGACCGGAACGAAACATTCCGGGATTGTATGGGAACGATGCGTGCCGGCCCGGAAAGCTATGAAGAGATGAAGAGGACATTCTCGATCGATGTCCCCGAGTTCTACAACTTCGGTTTCGATGTCATCGATGCCTGGGCCCGGAAGGACCGGAACAAGCTTGCGATGATCTGGGTCGACCAGAAGGGGGAGGAGAAGAAGTACAGCTTCCTCGACCTCTCGAACCTATCCAACCAGGCGGCAAACATCCTCCTCAAGTACGGGATCAACAAGGGGGACCGTGTCCTCCTCATGCTCCCCCGGATTCCCGAGTGGTGGATCTTTGCGATCGCTCTCATCAAGCTCGGTGCGGTCTTTGCCCCGTGCCCGACCATGCTCACCCCCCGGGACATCAGGTACCGGATCAACAAGGGCCAGTTCAGGATGATCATCACCGACCTCGACAACACGTCAAAAGTCGAGGAGATCTGCAGCGAGTGCCCGAGCATCACGGCCCGGATGGTCGCTGACGGCGAACTCGAAGGGTGGGCGAGCTTCCCGTACGAGCTCCTGTACCCCGCACCCGTGTCCCACCGGTCGGTCTCCATCCCGGACTCCCAGAGGACCCGGAGCTCCGACCCCATGCTCATCTACTTCACTTCCGGAACCACCGGTGAGCCGAAGATGGTGCTCCACGACCACGGGTACCCGCTCGGCCACATCGTGACCGCCCGGCTCTGGCAGGACGTGAGACATAACGATCTCCACTTCACGGTCTCTGACACCGGCTGGGCCAAGTGCGCGTGGGGGAAGATCTTCGGACAGTGGATAGAAGGGGCGTGCAACTTCGTGTACCACTTCAACGGGAAGTTCCAGGCAACCGAGGTCCTGCCGCTCCTCGAGAAGTACCAGGTGACGACCTTCTGCTGCCCGCCGACCATCTACCGGATGCTCATCCTTGCCGACCTCGGGAAGTTTGACCTCACCTCGCTCCGGCACTGCTGCAGCGCCGGAGAGCCCCTGAACCCCGAGGTGATCCGGGTATGGAAGGAGGGGACCGGCCTGACGATCTGCGAGGGCTACGGCCAGACCGAGACTGCCTGCTGCGTTGCGGCATTCCCGAATGTAGAACCCCGGCCCGGTTCGATGGGAAAACCCTCGCCGTGCTGGAATATCGAAGTGCACAACGATGAAGGGAGGCCGGCGGAGGTGCACGAGGAAGGCCGGCTCGCGATCAGCACATGCCCCCGGCCGCCCGGCCTCTTTGTGGAGTATCTCGACAACCCCGAGGAAAACGCAAAGTCGTTCGTGAACGGCTGGTACTATACGGGGGACAAAGTGTACCGGGACGATGACGGGTACTTCTGGTTCGTGGGCAGGGACGACGACGTGATAAAGAGTTCCGGGTACCGGATCGGCCCCTACGAGGTCGAGAGCGCTCTGCTTGAGCCCCCCGCGGTGCAGGAGGCCGCGGTCGTCGGTTCCCCGGACAGGATCCGGGGGATGATTGTCAAGGCCTTTGTTGTCCTCACCCCGGGATATTCACCTTCGGATTCGCTCGTCAAGGATCTCAAGAGCTATGTCAAACGCACCACCGCCCCGTACAAGTACCCGCGTTCGATCGAGTTCGTCCCGGAGCTCCCGAAGACCATTTCCGGCAAGATAAAACGGAACGAACTCCGGGCCCGGGAACTGAAAAAGTACCTGGACCGGTCATAACTGCACCACTCAGTCCCTCTCTTTTTTATTCATTTTTTTGAAATATATCCAATATTTGCAGGATTTTACGTTTGGGTACTGCGAAATGCCCGGCCAATGTGGTGCACCTAAAAAGGAAAACCTCATAATCTGCACCACGAAACGATCTGGTATGGTGCGGTATTCTGTCACGATGGAAGACGAGCTTGCCAAAAATATCGACAAGCTCTGCGATATGCGGAAGATCTCCCGGTCCGAATGGGTTGTCCAGGCCTGCACGGCAAAGATAGCCGCAGGCACCGGCCCGGCTGCAACGGGGCCGGTCGTGCCTGCATCGGATATGCACAACATGCCCGACTACGAGGAGATGTACCGGAATTTCCATATTGACGTCCCGGAATACTACAACTTCGGGTTCGACGTCATCGATGCATGGGCGGAGAAGGACCGGAACAAGCTCGCGATGGTCTGGGTGAACCAGCAGGGCGAAGAGAAGAAGTTCACGTTCTGGGACCTGATGCGCCTCTCGAACCAGATCGCGAACATGCTCATCAAGTACGGGATCAACAAGGGGGACAAGGTCATGATCATGCTCCCGCGGGTCCCCGAATGGTGGACGGCGACGATCGCACTCATCAAGCGGGGCGCGGTCTACTGCCCGGCCCCCACGATGCTCACGGCAAAAGACCTGAAGTACCGGATCAACATCGCCGACATCAAGATGGTTATCACGAGCGAGGAGCACGCCGACAAGATTGACGAGATCGCAGGAGAATGCCCGTCCCTGACCTGCAGAATGATGATCGATGGGAAACGGAAGGGCTGGATCAGCTACCCGGTAGAGCTCGATTACCCGGCACCCGTCTCGACAAAGCTCGTCACGTTCCCGGGACAGAAAAAGACCCGGAGCACCGACCCGCTCGTGATCTTCTTCACCTCCGGCACCACCGGCGAGCCGAAGATGGTGGTCCACGACCAGAGTTACCCGCTCGGCCATATCGTTACCGCCCGGTTCTGGCACGACCTCCGGGCAAACGACCTCCATTTCACCCTCTCTGACACCGGTTGGGCAAAGAGCGCCTGGGGCAAGTTCTACGGCCAGTGGATCGAGGGTGCTGCAATCTTTGTATACGATATCCGGAGCCGGTTCAACGCGACCGAGATCCTCCCCCTCATCGAGAAGTACGGGATCACCACGTTCTGCTGCCCTCCGACCATCTACCGGATGCTCATCCTCGCCGACCTTGACAAGTTCGATTTCACCGAGCTCCGGCACTGCGTCAGTGCCGGCGAGCCTTTGAACCCCGAGGTCATCAAGGCGTGGAAAGATGCGACCGGGCTGACCATCTACGAGGGATACGGCCAGACCGAGACGGTGCTCTGCGTGGGAACCTTCCCCGGCATGACCCCGAAGTACGGCTCCATGGGCCGCCCGACCCCCGGCTGGGATGTCGTTCTCCACGACGACGACGGGAAGGAGGTCGGGGTCGGCGAGGAGGGGAAGATCGCGATCCGGGTCAAGCCCCGCCCGGTCGGGCTCTTCTCCGGATACATGAACAACGAGGAGGAGAACAAAAAGACGTTCATCGGCGACTATTACTATACCGGGGACAAGGCGTACAGGGACGAGGACGGGTACCTCTGGTTCATCGGTCGCGATGACGATGTCATCAAGGCTTCGGGCTACCGTATCGGGCCGTTCGAGGTCGAGAGCGCCCTGATCGAGCACCCGGCGGTGCAGGAAGCGGCGGTCGTCGGTTCGCCCGATGATATCCGTGGTCTCATCGTCAAGGCCTTCATTATCCTGAAACCCGGTTTCAAACCTTCCGATGCCCTCACCCGGGAGATCCAGGACCATGTCAAGAAGGTCACTGCACCCTACAAGTACCCCCGGGCCATCGAGTTCATGGAGACCCTGCCCAAGACCATCTCGGGTAAGATCCGCCGGAACGAGCTCCGGGACCGCGAGATGAAGAAGTTCGCAAGCGGGAACTCCTCCAGGGCGGAGTGACCCCTCACCTTTATTTATCCCGACGGGCAATCTATCTAGGCGCGAGGGTAGCCAAGCCCGGTTAAAGGCGCCAGGTTCAGGGCCTGGTCTCGAAGGAGTTCTTGGGTTCGAATCCCATCCCTCGCATTTTTCTGCTGTTGTTTTTCCGGCTGCACCAATTCCGGTTCCCTGGAGCACCACATTGCCCCACAGCCGCTCATAAAAACCCGGGTCGGTTCAAAATGCCCTGCCTCCCACCAAAAAAAAGAGATACCCCCCTACCCCCCCTCCAAAAAATTTGAGGTAGCCCCCTGACCCCCTCCCCTCAAAAGGTGCCCGACTCTCCGGCTCCCGGCGGCATTTTCCGTCGGAACCCGCAACAGGTGACCGTCTTCCTGCACCAAAAATTTTCAGGTAGCCCCCTTACCCCCTCCGGATTTTTTTGGGGTAACCCCCTCACCCCCCACCAAAAAATCAAAGGCAGCCCCCCATCCCCCCCACATGGCCCGGCCCCCAGTCCCCGGGATCTCCCTATGGGGGAGGGGGGTCCCG
>DATKMN010000029.1:0-5221 GCA_035541835.1 Methanoregula sp. | reverse complement strand
TTTCCCTCCTTTCCCGGGAGCGGAGGGGTTGTTCAGGGAGAACCCGGATTCGCTGTCCCCGTGCCCGGGAGCAGAAATGAGGAGACCGTCTCCGGTCTCCGGGACAAGCGGCCCGACGGTCTTCATCGTAACGGTACGGGTCTTTGCATCGTAAGCGGATACCGTCCCGATGGCGATCCCCCGGTTGCCGGGTGCATCCCTGCCCATCAGTCCCGGCCCGCGGCTTCCGAAGAGGTAGCCGGGCGTAAATCCCCGGTTGAACGCGAGGAGGAGGTCATGCTGATCTCTGCGGTCCGGGCTCCATCCGCCCACCGCGAGCGCATCGAGTGCCCTCCGGTATATCGAGACGATAGTGGCAACGTAGCCGGGCGATTTCATGCGTCCTTCGATCTTGATGGAGACCACCGGTGAGCCGACAATCCCGGCGAGATGCTCGTACGTGCAGAGATCGCGCGGGGAGAGGAGGTAATTACAGGAGAGAGATCGCCGCACGGGCCGGAGAGGCCGGCCGAAGTTATCTGTTTTTGCGGTCACAAGCAGATACTTTTTCCGGCAGGGCTGCGCGCACATCCCGCGGTTACCGCTCCTTCCGCCGATATAGGATGAGAGGAGGCACTGCCCTGAATAGGCGTAGCAGAGGGCTCCGTGTGCAAAGATCTCGAGGCCGGCACCGGTATCCCTTGTCATTTCTGCAATCCGGCAGACCTGCCCGAGCGTCAGTTCGCGCGCAAGGACGACCCGGGAGAAGCCCTGCTCTGCCGCCCATCGGACGCCCGCTGCCGTGTGAACGGTCATCTGGGTAGATGCATGGAGGGGCAGATCCGGGACGATGCGCCGGGCGAGCGCTGCAAGACCGGTGTCCTGGACAAGGACGGCATCGACGCCCCAGGAATACAGCCGGATAAGGTACTCGGATACACCGGCGAGCTCCCGGTCATGGATGAGTGTGTTTACCGTCACGTACACCCGGACGCCCCGGGAATGTGCGGCAGCCACTGCATCTTTCAGTTCGCGCTCGTCAAAGTTCTCCGCAAACTTCCGCGCCCCGAACTTCTTCCCGCTGAGGTACACCGCGTCCGCGCCTGCCGCGATGGCTGCCCGGAATGCCGCAGGAGATCCGGCTGGCGCAAGGAGTTCCGGAACACGTCTTTTGGAGCCGGGAGCGGTTTGCGGGGTCATGGGTCACCGTAACGGGAAGAAAACGTGGAAGATCCCCAGGCACGCCAGAGTAGTAACGATAGCTGCCGAGAGAAATCCCCCGAGGATCAGGGCGAGCGATCGGGACCTGTCCCAGCCGAAGACCCATGCTGCGGGAGGGCATACGTAGATGCTGATGATTATGACACAGGGGACGAGCCCGTAGATGCCGTACCGGGAAAAGAGTCGGGATCGTCCGGCCTGTTCGCCGGACTTTTCCAAAAAAGACCTGACCCGTGATGACCGGTTCCCGATCGCGCCAAGAAGGTCGAAGAGGAAGAGGCTGATACCAACGCCAAAGCAGGATATTACGAAAAGGACATATGCTGCAGGCAGGCCGAGGCCGATACCGACTGCCGCAGCGCCATATTCGAGGACAAACGTGGCTCCCAAAAACGTGAGGATTTCCGGCAGCCGGGACGGTAAGAAGGTGAATGCAGGAATGAGGGGGAGGGCAACTGCTATGATAAGAAAACGGAAGACCGCACTGCCGGGGTGCTCCACGCGCTGGAAGGGGAAGGGTGCCACGGGATCTATTTCAGCTAGGCGTCGCTGCGATAAACAGGTATCTTTTCCGGGGATTTACCGCGCTGCGGTGCGGCGACCGGGCCGATATGGAATCCCGGCACTACGCCTTCCAGTTATGGGAAAAAGAGGACCCGCTTTACCTGCATGAACCAAAATATATTTTACCCGACAACTCCGGGTGAATGGGAATCGTTTGGGATCCGCCGACAGAATTCTCTTTTACTCCGGGACACCAATGGATGATGCAATGAAGATCGTCGCTGCGCTCACCGACCCTGGCCTCGCAGCAGAAGCTGAGGCCCAGGGCGCGGATATGATCGAACTCCGGCTGGACCTGATCGATGGGGACGTTGCCGGCCTGCTCGCCGGGTGCCGTGAGGCGACCCGGCTTCCCATCATCGGCACTCTCCGGTCTGCGCAGGAAGGCGGGAGGTACTTCGGGAATGCCGACGAATGGATAGGAAGACTGCGGCCGCTGCTCGCGTTCATCGACTATGTCGATATCGAGCTGAGATTTTCCGCTCATGCACCGGAAATCCGCGATTCGGGAAAGACGATCATCGCCTCGTTCCATACCCCGGCAATGCCCCCGCTCTTCGGTCTTTTCGGCCTTGAGCGAGAACTCCGCGCATACGGCGACATCGTCAAGATCATTGCTACTCCCCGGACTGACGAAGATATTATCGAACTCATCTCGTTCACCCATGCAGTGAAGATGCCGGTCTGTACCGGGGTCATGGGGGCGCAGTTCCGGTACGCCCGTGCAGTCCTCGCCCTCTTCGGGTCAGAACTGGTCTACTGCCACCTTGGAACGCCGACCGCAGAAGGCCAGTACTCGGTTGTAGAGTTTACCGGACTCATGAAGATGCTCGGGCAGCGGTGACTCCGGCAATTCGACGGCCTTTACCGGAGAACTTTAACCATGTCGGGTGACGATTCCGTGAAAAAACCGATGAAAAAATACCCGCGTATTGTCGTGGCAGGGACGCACAGCGGCTGCGGGAAAACCACCGTCGCAAGCGGGATAATGGCCGCCCTGACAGCCCGGGGAATACCGGTGCAGGGGTTCAAGGCGGGCCCGGATTTCATCGATCCCTCCCACCACAGCATCATAACCGGAAGGCCGTCCCGGAACCTCGATCCCTACCTGATGGGCGACGAAGGGGTCAGGGAAACCTTTTCCCGTGCATCGGAAGGCGCCGCCATCTCGGTCATCGAAGGGGTTATGGGCCTGTTTGACGGTATTGACGGGACCGACGTCGCCAGTACGGCCCATATCGCAAAAATTCTCGAAGCGCCGGTGGTCCTGGTCATCGATGCAAAGGGGATGTCGCGCAGCGTGCATGCACAGATAGAAGGTTTCCGCAATTTCGATCCCGGTCTCCGGCTGGCAGGGGTCATATTCAACCGGGTAGGAAGCCCCCGCCACCGGGAGATGATCGCGTCCTCTCTCAGCGTGCCGTGTTTCGGCTGGATCCCGCGAAGGGAAGATCTGGCAACCGAAAGCCGCCATCTCGGCCTCAGGATGGGCAGCGAAACCGGTGCGATGAAAGAGTTTGGCAGCATTGTTGAGGAATTCTGCGATGTCCCGTCGCTTATCGCGGCAGCAGCCGATGCCCGCGAAACCGGCGCCGCCCCTTCCATCGGTCATCCGCGGAAAACCCTTTCGAGGATCGGTATCGGACTTGACGAAGCGTTTTGTTTTTACTACCAGGACAATCTCGACCGGCTCCGCCATTCCGGAGGCGAGCTGGTCTTCTTCAGCCCGATGAGGGACCCGCTGCCGGATGTCGATGCCGTTTATCTCGGGGGAGGATATCCGGAACTGCACCTTCCGGCCCTGGAATCGTCACCCTGTACCGGCATGCTGAAAACAGCCGCGGAAAACGGTATGCCCGTTTACGCCGAATGCGGGGGGCTCCTCTATCTCGCACGGGAGCTCGAACACGGGAAACAGTTCCGGATGTGCGGGATCCTCCCCGCAACAGCCCGCATGACCGGAACCGTCCAGGCACTGGGGTACGTAGCGGGAAAGTCCGTAAACTGCTACGCCGCTTTTTCCCATGGGTTGACGGTACGCGGCCATGAATTCCACTACTCCCGGGTCGAGCCGGATCGCGATGCACGGTTCGCCCTTGTCCTGTCCCGGGGAAAAGGAATTGCGGGCGGGAAGGACTGGCTGGTCTCAGGCAATGCCATCGGCTCTTATACCCACGCCTATTTCTCCCGGAAGTTTTCCCGGGCATTTGTTGAGGCCGGCCGGAAGTTTGCCGATGGCGGGTAAAAAAACGTTACCGGGCTGCCGGAAGTAAATGTTACCCAAGCGCTGAAATCGTTTGGATACAGATATAATCCCGTGGATATATGGTGAATCGTATGCGCAGCGATGAAGTAAAATCCGGATACCAGCGGGCCCCGAACCGTTCGCTCCTCCGGTCGCTCGGAGTGACCGACCGGGAAATGTCTCTCCCGTTTATCGGGATCGCGAATGCGTACAATACCATCGTGCCCGGACATGTCCATCTGCGCCAGCTCGGGGAGAAGGTGCGCGAGGGAATTGCCGCGGCCGGGGGGGTCCCGTTCGAGTTCGGGGTCATTGGGATCTGCGACGGCATAGCAATGGGTCACGAGGGCATGCGCCACTCGCTCCCGTCCCGCGAAACTATTGCCGACTCCATCGAGCTGATGGCGGAGGCGCACCGGTTCGACGGTCTCGTCTGCATCGGTACCTGCGACAAGATCGTGCCGGGTATGCTGATGGCCGCTGCCCGGCTGAACATTCCCACGATTATCCTGACCGGGGGCCCGATGCTCTCCGGCTACCAGGGTGGCAGGGATCGGTCTCTCATCGATGTCTTCGAAGGAGTGGGCCGTGTTGCCGCCGGCGCGATGAGCGAGGAGGCGCTCTGCGAACTCGAGGGCTGCGCAATGCCGGGCTGCGGGAGCTGCCAGGGCCTTTATACGGCAAATACCATGGCATGCATGACCGAATCCATGGGGATGTCGCTTCCCGGGTGTGCTGCGATTCCCGCTGTCGATGCAGCGAAACTCCGGATCGCCCGCGAGACCGGTGAAGCGATCCTGCCGCTTGTCCGGAAGAATATCCGGCCCCTGGACATTATTACAAAAGAGAGCCTCTGCAACGCGATCCGGGTCGATATGGCGCTCGGGGGTTCTACCAACACGGTCCTCCACCTGATGGCAATCGCGAATGAAGCCGGAGTCCCCCTCGCACTCTCAGATTTCAATGATATCGCCGACAAAATCCCCCACATCTGTTCCATGCAGCCCTCCGGCCCGCATTCGATGCAGACGCTGTACCGCGCCGGGGGGATCCCGGGAGTCCTTCACCGGCTCGCGAAATACCTCGATAACTGCCCTACCGTCTCCGGGAAACGTATCGCAGAAATTGCGGAGGAAGCACAGATTAAGGATGAAACGATCATCCAGTGTCTCGAATCGCCCGTTAACCCGGCAGGCGGGCTCAAGATCCTCT
>DATKMN010000028.1:0-5165 GCA_035541835.1 Methanoregula sp. | reverse complement strand
CGTGACGATCCGGCCCTCCTCGTCCCGTACGAGTTTCCAGAAGTGGACCTCCTCGGTCATGTTCGTGAAGAGGTTGCGGTACTTCTCTTCGCTCTCACGGAGCGCCTCTTCGGCCTGTCTCCGCCCGGTAATATCGCGCATGTAGACGTCGACGCCGCCTTTCTGCCCCTTCATGAAGACCTCGTACCACCGCCCGTTCAGGGGTGACCGGGACTCGTAGTGTTCCATGCTCTCCTTCTTCGCCGCATCGAGGTAGTGCCGGTGGATTTTCGTGCCCACGAGCTCCGGGTACAAATCCCAGATGACCCGGCCGAGCAGATCGGCAGCTGGCCGGCCGAAGGGTGCCTTCTCGGCCGCCGGGTTCACCATGGTGAACCGCCACTGGTCGTCAAGGGAATAGAAGGTATCCGCTATCCCTTCCAGGATCGCCGTTGTCCGGAGCTGGGCTTCCCGCAGCGCGTCCTCGGCGATCTTCAGTTCCGTGAGGTTTACCGCCGCTATTCCGATACCGGTGATCTCCCCGGCCGGATTCCTGATCGGTTCAAGATAGAGATCGAGGAATACCCGCTGGCCGTTGCTGGTCACCCAGTTCTCTGCGCGCACCTCGCTTCCCGTCTCAAGTACCTTGTGCTTGAGCGGGAGGAGCCATTCCATGTCTTCGGGGGCGAACAGGTCGGCATCGGTCTTCCCCACGATCTCCCCGGTACTCCGGGTCCGCTGGTTATACGCCCACCGGAACACGAGGTTTTTGTCCTGCACGGCAACGGAAACCGGCGCGTTTTTCAGCGCGAGCCGGAACCGGGCCTCGGCCTCCCGGAGCGCGTCCTCGGCCTTCTTCCGTTCGGTGATATCGTGGACCATCCCCACCGAACGGATGATCTTCCCGTTTTCGTCCCGCTGGTGTTCGCATTTCTCGTGGACGTACCGAATCTCCCCGGTATCTTTCCGGACAACCCTGTGCTCGATCTCGTAGGTGTCGCGCCCTTCCCGCAGTGAACCGGAATACGCGGCATCGACCGCAGACCGGTCATCGGGATGGACAGCGGCAAGGAAGGCTTCGTAGGTTGCGCCGAACTCCTGCGGCCGGAGCCCGAAGATCCGGTAGACTTCATCGGACCAGGCGAGCCGGTTGTTCACCAGGTCAAGCTCCCAGCTCCCGAGGTGGGAGATCTCCTGCGACCGGGCCAGCCTGCGTTCGCTCTGGCGGAGCGCTTCCTCTGCCTGCCTGCGTGCGGTGATATCCACGTGGATCCAGAGGCGCCCGGACCGTTTTTCACCGAGCCGCACCGGAAGGAAATCCCGGAGGAAGACCCTCCCGCTGCTCATGGGAACATCTTCCCCGGACACCGGCTCGCCGTTTCCGACGATCTCGCGGATCCGGGCAAGCGCTGCGTCCGGGTCCCGGTACGCATGGCGGATCTTTTCCATCATCCTGGCTGCGGTAATGTTCGCCAGTTCGCCCGGACAGTCCGAAAGGCCGAAGATGTCGCAGAACGCCTGGTTGGCAAACTCTACCCGGTCCTCGTCAGTGACGAGCAGGATCCCGTACGGCATGCCCGAAAGGATATGGTAGAACCGCTGCAGGGTGGCCTGGATCTGCTCCTCCACTTCTTTCCTTCGGGTTATGTCGCGCACGCTTCCGCCGCGGTACAGCGGCCTGCCCGCGCGGTCGTTCGCGGTGGAAAGAATATTGGAGACCCACCGGTATTCCCCGCTTTTAGTGCGGAGCCGGTATTCCATGTCAGCCGAGCCGGTCTCACTGAGGCCTTTCAGCCCCTCATTCACCGCGGCCAGATCGTCCGGGTGGACTCTCTCCATCGCGGCCCCGGGGTCAAGGGCAGCGAATTCTTCCGGCGTATATCCAAGCACATAGTTCACGGACGGACTGACATACTCGTACACCCCGGTCTGCAGGTTCAGCCGGTAAATAAAGTCCCGGGAACTGTCAAGCACCGACCGGAACCGCTCTTCGCTCTCACGGAGAATGGTTTCCATCCGGGTCAGGTCGTCGATGGTCTGACGGAGTTCCTCCTGCGTCGAGGTCAGCTCTTCATTGATCGCGTTCAGGTCCTCGTTCTGGCGCACGAGCCTGCGCTCGTGCGCGACGAGCTCGTCGTTGGTCTGCCGGAGTTCCTCGCCCGTCGCCGACAATTCCTCGTTCAGGTTCGCCAGGTCCTCGTTCTTTTTCGCCAGCGCAGCTTCGGCTTCATCGAGCGCTTTCCCGATCCCGCCAGAGGCCCGGGCGACACCATACGCAGTCACGATGAGGAAGACCACGAGGGACGCCGAGAGGAGGACCACGTCGCGGACGCCGAACACGGACGCGAGGCCGACAAATGCGAAGTTCTCGAGGATGATGATGGCGGCGACGAGAGGGATGAAGACCCGGAGGAGCCGGGCGCTGGTCGAGTCCCCGATAAGGTACCGCGCCGGGACCGCCCCGGGCCCGGCAGCAGCGACGATCGCCACGCCGGTAAAAAATGCGGCGAGAGCCGAGAGGAGCGCGATCGGGATGAACCGGGTCCCGTACAGCAGCGGGTCGCCGTACGCATAGGACAGGATGAAGGTGAAGCTGACGAGCGCAATCGCGATGCCGGGGATGCTCATCGCGGTGCGCCAGGTCTCCCGGCCGGACCCGTGGTCCCGGGACCGCAGGAGGGCCGCGAGGGCGACTGCGGAAGCGGCCACGAGGCCGGCAGCGACGGGGGAGACCGGGTAGGACAGCGGCCCGAGGACGACCGTGCCGGCCTGGACAAAGAGCGTCTCGACAAAAAAATGGCTCCCGAGTACGCTGAAGCCAAACTCGGTTGCCGCCAGGGCAGCGATGACAAAAAGCACTGCCTGCACGGCGAGCCGGGCCGCCCGGCCGAACGGCCGGGCCGCGCTGTACGCGAGGACGCTCCCGAGGACGATCCATGCGAGGGCTGCGCTGAGTGCGATCGCCCGCGAGTTCGGGCTGGTGCCGCCAAGCACGATCAGGCCGGAGTGTGCGGAGACGAGACCCAGGAGAGAGACTGCTGCGGCAAGGAGGCCCGAGACGATTGCAAGCCGGGTAAAAAGGAGCTGTTCCGGTTTTGCGCCGGGAATGCTGACAGGGGGATTTCGGGGGAGCGGGCCTGGATCGGGAGCCAAGGGATCATCTTCCTGCACGTGCCGGAGTAGGGATTGTAAAATATGCCAGCTGCCCGGCTAATAAATATTCGGTTTGGTCATCTGCACAGGCACCGGTGACGAAGAGGCCGGTGCATCCGCGGGTTCCGGGCAGAAGCAAAGGTCCGCCCGGAACGTCCGGCTTTTGAAATTTCAGTCTTCCGGCGCCGGCCGGAACGCCCCCTCCGGCACGGTGATCACGAACCGGGCGCCCTCGCCATACTTCCCGTTCTCCGCAATCGAGATCCCGGTGATCGAGAGGATGTCCCGGGAGAGGAAGAGGCCGAGGCCGGTGTTCTTCCCGAAGTCCTGCTCGAAGATGAGCGGCTTGTCCGCGTCCGGTATTCCCCGCCCGTCGTCCTCGAACGTGACCACGAGGCTCCCGCCGGTCCCGGTAACGGAGAGGGAGATCCGGGTAACGTCGCCCCCGTGCCGGAAGGCGTTGTCGATGAGGTTGTAGAACACTTTTTCAAGGAGCGGATCTGCGTAGATCTCGTATCCCTCCGCCGCAAGTTCGAGCGCGACATCGCACATGAGGAAGTGGCGGGCGGCGGAGCGGAAGACCCCGGTTATGTCCTGCCACCGGGGCTCCCTGACCCCGAGGTGCTCGTACTCCTTCGTGAACTCGATCTGGCTGCCGATCGTGCCGGCCGCCTTCTCCGCAGTCCCGATCAGCTTTTTCGACTGCGGGTCGAGCTGCTCGTGGCTGACCAGCGCCAGCGCCCCGCGGAGCGTCGTGAGCTGGTTCTGGATGTCATGGCGGGTGATGCCGGAGAGGAGCTGCAGCTTCCGGTTCGTCATCCGGAGCGCTTCTTCGGCGTGCTTGTGACTGCTGATGTCCGCGATGTACCCTTCAAGGGCAAGGAGGTTTCCCGCGTCGTCGAAAACTCCCCGGCCCTGCTCCCATACCCACCGGGTATGGCCGGCCCGGTCGGTGATCCGGTAGGCCATCTGGAACGGCCCCTTCCGGCCGATGGCATCCTGGACCTGTTCCCAGACGGCTTTCCGGTCTTCGGGGACGACGAGCGAACCGTATGCAACGGTCGTGTTGCCGACGAGCTCCGCGGGGTCGTACCCGGTCAGCTCGCGGCACCCTCCACTTACAAATTCCATGGTCCAGTCCTGGTCGTTCCGGCAGCGGTAGACCATGCCCGGCAGGTTCGCGATGAGGGTCTCGAATGCCCGGCGGCTCTCGGCAAGCGCCGCTTCGGCCCGTTTCCGGTCGGTAATCACCCGGGTTGTGACGACGATGCCATCGATGCCCTGCGTCCCGAAGAGGTTCACTGCCACCGATTCGACATCGATATATTCCCCGTCCGCCCTGCGGATCCGGAACTCCGTGGGCCTGCCCATGTTCGTCCGGTCCCGGACCAGGCCGAGATCGGCTGTCACCCGCCCGCGGTCGTCCGGGTGGATGAAGTCCAGCGGGTCCTTCCCGATGAAAAACTGTTCCGGGAACCCCAGGGTGCGGGAAGCGGCTGGCGAATCGTACAGGATCCTGCCGTCGCGGCCGAGGATCCGTATGATGTCGGAGGCGTTCTGGATGAGGGCCCGGAACCGGGTCTCGCTCTCGGCAAGCGCCCGCTCCGCTGCCCGCTGCTCGAACGCTCTGTGGATTTTATGCGAGAGATCGGCGAACTGGGCGACCGGGTTGCCCCCTTTCTGGATGTAGAAGTCCGCACCGTTCTCATAGGCAGCGACCGCGATCTCCTCGCGCCCCTTTCCGGTGAAGATAAGGAACGGGAGCTTCGGATGATCCACCCGGAAGCGCTTGAGAAAGCTGATCCCGTCCAGCTCCGGCATCTGGTAATCGGAGACTATCACATCGTACTCTTCGTGCTCCAGGCGCTCGAGGGCCTTCACCGGGGACGTCTCCGTTGCTACCGAAAATTCACCCCTGCGCTCGAGGAAAATCTTGCAGACTTCCAGGAGCGTGGGTTCGTCATCGACGTAGAGTACGGAGATCATGGGAAAGCACCGGGCATTCGTGCGCGATATTCCAGTGGTGGATCGTG
>DATKMN010000027.1:0-3307 GCA_035541835.1 Methanoregula sp. | reverse complement strand
CGGGATCCCGAGCTTCTTCGGCTCGTCCAAGATCTCGGTCCTCTCCCTCCTCGACCTGATGCACCTTCCTGAAGATGCGTTCAACCTGTACCTCAGCTCGGGGATCCTGCGCCAAGCCTTCGTCGCGCCGCTCTCCGTCATCTCGATCTTCTCGTTCTCGGCCATCACCATCGCCCTCACCACGGGCCGGGCCCGGTTCCGCTGGAAGCGGGCTGCCCTCTCGCTCGTTACGGTCGTCGTACTGGCGGCCATCCTCATCGCCGGACTGCACGCAGGCTTTGCCCAGCTCCTGGCCGGCACGTACCACGGGAGCGACCAGATCACGAACATCGGGCTCCCCCCGGACCCGGAGGGACGGCCGCTTGCGAGCGTCGTGAACACGACCGTGTACCTGCACCCCGAGGACGTCCCGGCACTCCCGCCCCCGCCGCCCGGCACCCGGGACGAGATCCGGACGATCCGGGACCGCGGGGTGCTCCGGGTCGGGTACAACCGGAACAATGTCCCGTTCGTCTTCTTCAACGGCCGGGGCGAACTGGTGGGGTACGACGTGGAGATGGCGTATGACCTGGCGCGGGACCTGAACGTCTCCCGGATCGAGTTCGTCCCCATCACCGGGACCACGCTGGCCCCGTCTCTCGACAGCGGCTACTGCGATATCGTCATGTCCGCAGTCGTGGTGAACACGGACCGGCTCGAAGCGATGAAGTTCACCGACCCGACGGTCACCGTCCACCTCGCGTTCGTTGTCCCGGACGGCAGGAAGGATGCTTTCACCGGGCTCGGTGACGTGAAACAGATGGACGGTCTGAGAGTCGCCGTGTACAACAATACCGCCCTCGTCCCGGTCGCACAGCTCCTCCTCCCCAACGCCACCATCGTCCCGATAGACACAAAGGAGGAGTTCTTCGAGGAGAAGAAGGCCGACGCCCTCCTGATCCCTGCCGAAGAAGGGTACACCCTGACCCTCCAGTACCCGTTCTATGACGTGGCCATCATCCAGCCGTACGATGCCTACCAGATGATGTACGCGTACCCCGTGGCAAAGGACAGCAGCGACTCCTACCTCCTCGCGCTCGATTACTGGATCCGGATGGAGAACGATTACGGGCTGCTCCAGAAAAAATACGATTACTGGGTCCTCGGCAAGGTCCCGGAATCGGCCGGGCCCCGCTGGTCCGTGGTCCGGAACGTGCTGCACTGGGCAGCCTGACCCTCCTTCTTTTCCGGAAGATTCTAGAGCTCCGGGTACAATCTGACCGTAACGAAGCTCCGCCCGGCCAGGAGGACGCGAGAGATTTTTCTCAAGACAAAATCCGCTCCATGCCGGGAAGGAAACGGGGTTAATGATCATGGGACGGGGACGGGGAAAACCCGGGGAAGGGACCGGAACATTCCTCCCTGCTGGTGCGGTGCCGGCCAACGGAGGGGACGGGGCAGGAAAAAAGCAGGGCGACCGCCCGGTCCCCCGGGTTACCTTCAGGCCATTCACCGGGTCCGACGTGGACTTCGTGATATCCCGCCAGCTGGCGCTGTACAAATCGGAGTACGGGTTTGACTCCGGGACCTGGAAGGCGTACCTGACCGGGGGCGTCCATGCGTTTGTGGAGCAGTTCGATCCCGCCCGGGACTGCATGCTCATCTGCGAGCACGACGGTCGTCCCGCCGGCTGTATCGCGATCACGCACGCGGATGCGGCGACCGCGCAGCTGCGGTTCTTTTTCCTGGAACCCGGCCTGCGGGGACAGGGCGCCGGGCACCTGCTCATGGACCGGGCCGTGGATTTCTGCAGGAAAAAGTACGACCGGATATTTTTGTGGACCTTCAGTACGCTCCCTGCCGCACGGCACCTGTATGAGTGTAAAGGGTTCCGGATTACGGACACCCGCGAGAATACCGACTGGGGCAAAAAGATCCTGGAAGAGCGCTGGGAGCTGGAGTTGTAGGGTTTTCCCGCGCCGGGGACCTTGAGGACCCCTGCAGGGCAGGCACCCGCCCCCTCACCGCCCGGCATTTCCTCACCATCCTCCATGAGCGGGGAAGAAATGTCTCTGACCCAACTCAATTCTTCCTCACGGTGCTGATGCTGGCTCCGGACAATTCATCCGGCCCCTGCTCCGGCGTTTACGAACCGGAAAAATAACCTGTCCTTCCCCGCTTCACGCACCGAGGAATTTCAGCAGCCCGTACACCAGGAATGCGGGCCAGAGGAGCGCCTTGATCACTCCCAGGACCCCGCCCAGGAGACTCGTCGCCGTGGTGAGATAGTACACCAGTGCCCCGAGGAAGCCCAGCCCGTACAACGCGCCGCCGGACCCGTGGCAGCACATGTGCTTCTTCATGCTCATGACCCCGCACCAGTTTTTCGTTCCCTCAGATGGTTCTGCGTCCATACCGATCAACCTACTCCGGTTCTGTTCTCTCTGGAGATAAAAAAGACGCACATGGGAGGAAGAACAATGAAGGACACGCGGGTCCAGCTTCCCATTACCGTATCCGGCAGCGTATCCATCCAAACACTCATAAGCTCGCGGGCCAAGGGACGGGCGAGGAATCCCCATGTCGCCAGCGGACTACCAGCCCGGGAACTTCCGGTTCCGGGTGAAATGGCTCGGCCGGAATGTTGCAGGCTTTGCGGAGGTCTCACCTCTCCCCAAAAAAACGAAAAGTTCCGGTTCCCTGCGGAGCGGTCGCTCCCGCCCCGGCATTGGGCCGGAAGGCCAGGGGACGCCGTATTTCATCGACCTTGATAATGGAGTCGCGTTCGACCTCGGGTTTGAACAATGGATCAGCATGGTCCGGAGTTACGGCCCGGCAACGGGTAAAGGCTCCCTGCTCCCGGAATACAAACGCCCGTTCACCATCGAGGTGTACGACAGGAATGGCGAGGTGGAGTATTCCTATCACCTCTTCAGCTGCTGGGTGACCGAGTACTCAGCAGTCCCGGATCCCGACCCCGGCAGCAGCGTGGTCACCATCCGGCACCTGAGGCTCGGGTTCGGTTCATGGGAGCGGGACCCGCCGGAGAGTGGGTAACAGGGTAATCCGGGCCCGGCAGTTCTTCCGGTACAAGCGGGTAAATCCGAAGGAAACGCCTCTTCTGGAGATTTACCAGGTAAGATATCAGCAGAGACCGGTTTCCGCGATGAACGCGGTTGCCTCCTCGCTGGCAATCTCAGGGTGGGACAAAAGGTAATCGGCGATGGCCTTCCTGCGTGTCTCCTCCGCAGTGTGCTTTGCGCACAGGTGGATCAGTTCGATGGTGTGCTTCAGTTCCATACGTTACCCGATCCTGTACCACCGGAAT
>DATKMN010000026.1:0-3791 GCA_035541835.1 Methanoregula sp. | reverse complement strand
CCCTCGATGGAGGAGCCGTCGAACCAGGTCCCCTCGGTCAGGGACTTCTCCGCGTAATCGGCCGGGATCGCCGCGTTCTTGGGCATGCCCGGAACATCGGTAAACTGGAGCCGGATGAACTTGACGTCATCAGCTTCAATTTTCTTGAGCAGTTTGGATACGTCAGCTGACATAGTGGAAGAAAAATGCCACCCGATCCCATTTAAATTTACTGAACTTAATTTACAAGGGGAAATGGGGAAAGAATGCTCACATTCAATTCCCAGTACGTCTCAGTCTTATAGATCAATCCCGATTGTGGTTACGATGTGCGGTATAATAGGTGTGATTGACAGGCGCCGGCAGGGTATGGACGGCGGCAGGATCCGCGAGTCCCTCGCCCTGATGGACGAACGCGGGAACGGGGAAGGAGCGGGATACGTGGCCTACGGGATCTACCCGGAATTTGCGGATGCGTATGCACTGCACGTTTTTTTCGACGATCTTGCAGAGAACAAGCCCCTGCTCGATGCCGAGCTGGCCCGGTGGGGAGAGGTCGTCCACGACGAAGAGATCCCGACCTATGCCTCGCGGATCAAGAAAGTCCACACGCCCTGGCGGTACTTTTTCCGGCCCGATCCCCGGCTGATGCCGGGGAGCAGGACCCCCGAGGACGATATCGTCACGGACCTGGTCATGCGGGTCAACACCGCCGGCAACGGCACGCTCATCTTCTCATCGGGAAAGAACCTCGGGGTCTTCAAGGCATCGGGATGGCCCGAGGAGGTCGCCGACCTCTACCGGATCCAGGACTACGAGGGGTACCTCTGGCTCGCCCACAACCGGTACCCGACCAACACCGCGGGATGGTGGGGAGGAGCACACCCCTTCAACCTCCTTGGGTGGAGCGTTGTCCACAATGGCGAGATCACATCGTACGGGACGAACCAGCGGTATATCCAGAGCTACGGGTACCAATGTACCATGTTCACCGACACCGAGGTGGTCGCCTACCTCATCGACCTCCTGGTCCGGAAACACGGCCTCTCGGAACGCATGGCGGTCCGGGCGCTCGCACCGCCCTTCTGGGACGAGATCGACGAGATGCCCGCAAAAGAGCGTGAACTCAACCGGGCGATCCGGCTCACGTACGGTTCGGCGCTCATGAACGGCCCGTTTGCGATCTGCATCGCCAACGAGGACTCCCTGGTCGGCTTCACCGACCGGATCAAGCTCCGCCCGCTGGTGACCGGGGAACACGGCGACCGGCTGTACATCTCCAGCGAGGAAGCGGCGATCCGGAGGATCGAGCCGGAGATCGCGGACGTCCGGATGCCCAAGGCCGGCGAACCCGTGATCGGGAGGGTCGTTGCATGAGTATCGGCAGCGTCCCCCTCCGGTACCGGGTCGAGATCGACCGGGACCGGTGCATGGCCTGCGGCCGGTGCGTGGAGAACTGCTCGTACGGCGTGTACCGGATGGAGGGCGACCGCGTGGTCGTGAACTCCCGCAACTGCGTGGCCTGCCACCGGTGCACCGCGTTCTGCCCCCGTGACGCGATCAGCATCTACGAGAAGCCGACCGATTACCGGAGCCACCCGGTCTGGACCCGGGAGATCCGCGAGGCGGTCTTCAACCAGGCAAAGACCGGCAAGATCATTGTCGCCGGCATGGGAAACGTCCTGCCCTACCCCATCATCTTCGATTCCCTTGTCCTCGATGCCTGCCAGGTGACCAACCCGAGCATCGACCCCCTCCGCGAACCGATGGAGCTCCGGACATACATCGGGAAGAAACCGTCCGCCCTTTCGCTGAAGGAGAAACCGGACGGAAGCGTTGATCTTCTCACCGAGCTCGCCCCCAACCTCCAGATCGAGACCCCGATCATGATCGGGCATATGAGCTACGGTGCGATCAGCCTCAACGCCCAGCTCGCCCTTGCAAAGGCGGCCACGAAGATGGGCACGTTCATGGGCACCGGGGAAGGCGGGCTCCACAAGTCCCTGTACCCGTTCCAGAAACACATCATCGTCCAGGTGGCCTCCGGCCGGTTCGGCGTTGACATCAACTACCTCGAACGGGGAGCCGCGATCGAGATCAAGATCGGCCAGGGAGCGAAGCCCGGCATCGGCGGGCACCTGCCCGGCGAGAAGGTCGATTCCGAGGTCTCGGTGACCCGGATGATCCCGGTCAGCAGCGACGCGATCAGCCCGGCACCGCACCACGACATCTACAGCATCGAGGACCTAAAGCAGCTCGTCCGGTCCCTGAAGGAAGCGACGGAGTGGAAGAAGCCGGTCTTCGTGAAGATCGCCGCGGTCCACAACTCGGCGGCGATCGCCGCCGGCATCGCCCGGTCGGGTGCCGATGCCGTTGTCCTCGACGGCTTCCGCGGGGGCACCGGTGCCGCACCCCGGGTGTTCCGCGACCACGTGGGGATCCCGATCGAGGCCGCCGTTGCGGCGGTCGACGCGAAGCTGCGCAAACAGGGTATACGGAACGAGGTCTCGATCATCGCGAGCGGCGGCATCCGGCAGAGCGCCGACATCGCGAAGATCATCTGCCTCGGCGCCGACGCGGTCTATATTGGTACCTCCGCGCTGGTTGCGATGGGGTGCCGGGTCTGCGGCACCTGCAACCGCGGTGTCTGCGCATGGGGCATCGCAACCCAGAAACCCGAGCTCACGAAACGCCTCGATCCCGAGACCAACGCCGCCCAGGTCGCAAACCTCATACACGCGTGGACCGACGAGCTCGCGGAGCTCATGGGGGCCGCGGGCATCAACAGCATCGAGAGCCTGCGGGGCAACCGGGACCGGCTCCGGGGTTACATGCTCGATGAGAAGATGATGGAAGTGCTCGACGTGAAACCGGTGGGGGCCTGAAATCATGGCGCATGCAGTCCGCATCGACGCGCAGGACCTCCACTACACGCCGCTCAACCAGCAGATCCGTGCGGCTATCGCCGCGGGGGCAAAAGAGATCGTCATAGACCATGTCCTCGGGCAGCGGTTCATCGGGGATGGTATCCGCGGTGCCGACGTGATCATAACCGTCAACGGCGTGCCGGGAGGCGACCTCGGCATGTTCATGAGCGGCCCGACCATCATCGTCAACGGCAATGCCGACCACGCGCCCGGGAACACCATGGACCAGGGGAAGCTGGTCATCCACGGGAGCGCCGGCGACGCCGTTGCACACAGCATGCGCGGCGGCCGGGTGTACGTCCGGGACGACATCGGGTACCGGGGCGGCATCCACATGAAGCAGTACCAGGAGAAGCGCCCGATCCTCGTCGTTGGCGGGGCGGCCCGGGCGTTCCTCGGCGAGTACATGGCCGGCGGCCTCCTCATTGTCCTCGGCAGGAACGACCTCCCCGCCGTGGCCGAGCGCGGGATCGGCAGCGGGATCCACGGAGGCGAGATCCTGATCCGGGGGACCGTGGACGAGAAGTACCTCGGGGTGGGCGCAAAACAGAACACGGCCACCGGAGAACAGAAAGAAGCGGTACGGCCGGTCATCGAGGACTTCGCCCGGTCGTTCGGGCTTGACCCTGCACCGCTGCTGAAATCAGAGTACACGCGGATCGCGCCGGCAAGCGCACGCCCGTTCGCGAGCAAATATACCTGGGAGTGAAAAATGGCAGCAAAAACCTCTCTTGACCTGAAAACCGAAGTCTGGGATACCGGCAAGTGCTCCGGGTGCGGCGCCTGTGTCGCGGTCTGCCCCGGCGACTCCCTCACCTTTTCCGAGGGCACGATGGTCATCAGCCCGAAGAGTTCAGGGTACTGCAAGCAGGATTCCGACGGGGT
>DATKMN010000025.1:0-4701 GCA_035541835.1 Methanoregula sp. | reverse complement strand
GGTGCACGGAATGCGATTTCTCGGTCGGGACCGCAGACCGTCTCCCGTTCCGGGACGCCTCATTCGACGCAGTCTCGAGCCTCCTCGTCTTCACGTACCTGAAACACCCCGAAGGCATGCTCTCCGAGGCCTTCCGCGTGCTCCGTCCCGGGGGATCGATTGCCATCTGTACGCTGGGCAAGAAGCTGCTCACGCGAGGGATCCCGGCACTCTACCACATCAGCGAGAAGATGCGGGTCCGGCACGTGGTGATGAAGAATTTCGGGGAGCATTATTACGACGAACGCGACATGCGGGACCTCTTCTCCGGGGCAGGTTTTGAAGGGATAGAGGTGCAGTGGTGCTCCTTTGCCCATATCAACATGATCGACCCGGTCTTCTCCCTCGCCCGCAGGATAGAGCCGTTCGTCGAGAAGCGGGTGCCCCAGCTCGCGTTCAATATCTGCGTGAGCGCACGGAAGCCGGAGTGAGGCAGACTACTCCTGCCCTTTCCTGAGCCTCGAGAGCACCCGCTTCTTCTTTGCGATAGCCGCTTCCGATGCCCTGAGGACACCGGCCTTCATCTCGTCAAAGTCCCTCCCTTCGGTATCCGCGACCTTTTTCACCGGCGTGTACGCCGATTCCCGGAAGCGGGGGGAGAAGTCCTTCTCCTCCCCGTCCACCACGAGTACTGCCTCCGGTTTTCCCGCTTCGGCATACCCGATTTCGCGGATCCGAACACCAGCGGATCCGATGGCAGCGGTAATGCCGGGGGCCGCTTCACGCGGGGCGACGATGAGGAGCGCGTCGAGCGAAACCCCGAGATAATCGATCCGGAGGGACTCGAGCATCGCTTTCACGTGCGGCTCGACAAGCCCCCCGATGGACGCTTCGTTGATGACGATCCTGCAGCCTGCAGTTTCCGCCATCTCGAACGCATCACCCCGGAGCCCGCCATTGGTGACATCGGTCATCGCGTGGACAAAAGGAAAGGCCGGGCTCTTCATCAGCGTCTCGCAGGCAGTGAGGAAGTTAAGGTTGATCGTCTGTTCCACGACCTCGGGGAACCCGGAGTAGATGGCCGCAGTCGCGATGGTCCCCCCGCCCGCTCCTTCGGTCATCAGGAGGACATCCCCGGGAGCCGTTGACTTCCGGGCGGTGAGGTGCGACGCCACGCCAACCGCGCCGACACAGCCGGTAAGCCTGCCCCCGAGGACCATGTCCCCGCCGATGCGAAGGGTCGAGCCGGTGACCAGCGGCACGTCCATTGCTTCGCCGACCGTGGTGATACCGGCAGTATAGTCGAAGATCTTCGCCACGTCCCCGTCATCGGCGACGTGGATGTCGGAGAAGAGCATGACCGGCTTTGCCCCCATCACGTACGTATCCCGCAGGGTCGCCCGGGTGACATGGAACCCGGCAAGGAACGGGTAGTCGGAGAGCCGGGAGTGCATCCCGTCGACCGTGCAGACGATATATTCGCCCGCTGCCCTCACCGCACCGGCATCGTCCATCTCGTCCACCCCGACCGATGCGGAGGTCTTCCCGATGATCCGGGCGATCTGCCGGTGGGCGAAAAAATCCCCCTTCCCCCGGGAGCCGACACCGAATTCCCCCATGTGCACGCCAGCGGGCTCGAAAACAAAAAAATCCCCCGCAAGTCCCCGGGTATTCTTCACCTCTTCGATGACGGCGCGGGAGAATGCGGATGCATAGGAGGGCTGCACGTCTTTAATCTCGAGAATCCGCCCGGTAAGCTCGTCCCGGATGGCCCCTTCCGGTTCACCGGCCGCGATCTTCCTTCTGACAAACTCCTCAACATCCATAGCATCTGTTCGTCAGGGATGCATAATAAAAGGGAGGGGGGAGACGGAGGCCGGGTCCGGGCGGGGAATTCCCGGGCTTACCGGAGGAGGACCCCGAACACGTCGGAGAAGCACCGGAGGGCATCATCGAATTTTCCCGACTTGAGGAGGGAAAGGCCCTTGACGACGCCGGTCCGGACATCCTTGACATCGATATAGTACGCCATATCGAACGCGTGCGCGGACTCGTCCAGCTTCCCGAGCATAAAGCACGAGTTGGAGAGCACGACCCACGCATCAGCGATCGCCGGGTCGATCTCGAGCGCTTTTTTCAGGTCCTCGACTGCTTCCTCATGCTTCCCGATCTTGCTGAGCGTGAGGCCCTTCCGGTACAGGGCCTTTGCATGGTCGGGATCGATAGAGAGGGCGCGGTCCAGGATCTCGAGGGCGTCCCGGTACTGTTTCAGTGCAATGAGGGCATCGGCCTTCTTCACGAGCGCAGAAAGGTAGAACGGGTAGATCTTCAGGGCACGGTCGTAACAGGCGATAGCTTCGTCGAAATGCCTGAGCCGGCCGAGTGCATAGCCCTTGTTGACCCACGCGGAGAGGTACCGGGGGCGGAGCTCCAGCGCACGGTCGCAGCACCTGACCTCGGCTTCGAATTTCCCGAGCATGCCCAGGGCCACGCCCTTGTTGTTCCAGGCAGTGGCGTTCTCGGGGTCTATCTGGAGCGCCCGCTCGCAGCAGTACACCTTTTCGATGAACCGGTCGAGCATCCCGAGCGCGAACGCCTTGTTGTTCCACGCGTCAATGCAGCCCTCGTCGATCTCGAGCGCATGGTCGCAGCAGGCGATCTCCTCCTCGTACCTGCCGAGCTTGCCAAGCGCAAATCCCCGGCCGACCCATACGAGTGCATACCCGGGGTCGACACCGATTGCTTCCGAGAACGATGCGAGCGCCTCTTCGTGCCTCCCCTCGCGCCCGAGGGCCATTCCCTCGAGGTACAGTTCCCTTCCCCGGGAGGAAGGCTGTCCAGCGCAGCGTGCATCGGCGGAGACGTTCATGGGGTTCGGGGCTCGCTTTGGTGACGGCAATACCGTAAAGATTGCTTAGTGCACGGGGTATTTATGTCCGCGGATTTGGGAAAGCCGGTGATAATACCGGTAAGAAAAATCCGCACCGAAGGACTGCGCACCGTAAAGCAGTTTCCCCTGCGAACGTTCCGGAGAGACCGGCACGGATTACCGGCCTCCGGCCCCCTCGTGCACCCACCAGTCGATAAGTGCCCGTGAGATGCTCAGTTTCTCCGGGACCCGGGGGAGGTGCTCACGGTCGAACCAGAACGCGGACTCGATCTCCTTTTTATCGATGACGATCCCCCCGCTTTCATAGTCGGCGACAAACCCGATCATGAGCGAATGGGGGAAGGGCCACGGCTCGCTCCCGAAATACCGGATATTCGTGACCCCGATCCCGGTCTCCTCCCTGACTTCCCGGTGGATCGCATGCTCGAGGTTTTCCCCGGGTTCGACAAACCCGGCAATGACACTGAACATTCCGGGCGGGAACCGGGGCGACCGGGCAAGGAGGACCTGGTCCCCGCGCGCGACGAGCACGATGACCGCCGGGGAAAGGCGGGGGTATACGACCAGCCCGCAGGAAGGGCAGCTCCTGGCCCGTTCTGTGACGACCCGGGTCGTCCGGGCCCCGCACCTTCCGCAGAACAGGGTGGTCCGGTCAAACCCGGTGAGCTGGACTGCGAGGGCGGCAAGCGCAAGCTCCTCATCCGGTATCCTCCCGAAAAGGTCCCGCACGCCGAAGAATTCCCAGCCCGCCGGGACCGGCGATCCTATAGCGGCCCCGGCCGCATAAACCGGGATCTCTCCCCGGTGCCCGAGGTACTGCGGTTCCCCGACAGTGAAACCAAGGGTGGCCGGCGGTTTGGTGAGGACTGCGGTCATGGGCGCCCCGGTCCGGGCCGCAACCGTCTCGTCGCCGACAACGATCCACCGGGCGCCGGTCCTTGTTATGTCCTCCGGTTCCGGAAACCGCGCGTGGAGGGTATCGGTGGAAAATTTCGGGTGGTGTTCAGGTGCGGGGTTTTTCATCGGCTCCTCCAGAGTCTCCTGCTTTACCTTCTTAGTAACGGGAATAACCGGATAAAAGTATCTGATCCCGCACCGGGATACCTGCACACGGGAAAGACCGGGATATGCCCGGACCGCCTCCGGAATGACGTGCCGGTTTGTGCCGGCGTCCTGGCCTCAGGAATACCCGGACTGACGAACTCCGGATACCAGGCGGGGGCTTTTGTATCCCGGACCGCATTTGTTCGTCAACGGTCCCCGGGATTTTTCGTCTTCCGGGCAGTGGGCAGCATCAAAGCCGGGATAAAAGCGGGAAATATTTTAATCCCCCGCCACAACGATAGGATATGCCCTCGTCTCTCCGCATTCTTTCGGTCTTTGCCTGCAGCATGGTCCTTCTCCTCGCAGCCGCTGGCTGCACGGCCCCGGCAGCCCCGCCTGCCGCCCCGCAGGCGCAGGTAACGCCCGCAGCCGCTTCGAATGTCATCACCATAAAGGACTTCGTCTTCGACCCCTCTTCGCTCACCGTAAAAGCGGGAACCACCGTCACCTGGGTCAACCAGGGGAGCGCGACCCATACCGTCAGTTCGGACCAGAATTCCCCGGTTCAGTTCGCCTCAGCGCAGCTCCCGACCGGTGCATCCTATTCCTTCACCTTTGCCAGCCCCGGATCCTATCCGTACCACTGTTCGATCCATCCCTCGATGGTAGGTACGATCCGGGTTGAAGCGTAGCAACAATCCCTTTTCAGCCTTTTTCCTCAGGCCCTCTCCCTCCATGACTGCCGCGTCATCCGGCACGTGCGAAATACCGGGGACCGGGAAAAAGAT
>DATKMN010000024.1:0-4198 GCA_035541835.1 Methanoregula sp. | reverse complement strand
CGATACACACCAGCATGGCGATGGCAAGGAAGATCAGGAGTGTTTTCATGGTCCCACCTGGGGTTTTTTAGAACTCTTGCAGGATAAACCTGAGACGGTGAAGCGTAAAAAGGGTTTGTTTTTTGGCCGTTTTTGGCCGGGATCTTCGGAGGCTATAAATCGGTTGTCCGGTCAAATGCTACTATGGACGCAAACGGACTGCTGAAAAAATACGAGAAGATCATCTACATCGTCCTCATCGCCCTCTTTGCCCTCGTGGTCACGTTTACCGTCGGCGAACTCATCTATATCGTCTTCATCGCCCTGTTTGTCGATACCCCGCTCCTCCTCGAACAGGGCGAGCTGCTGGGGATCTTCGGGTATTTCCTCCTCGTGCTCATCGGCGTCGAGCTCCTGGCAGTGACATCGGCGTACTTCAACGACAAGGTGATCCACGTGGAAGTCGTGATCATCATCGCTATCATCGCGGTTGCGCGGGGGATCATCCTAGTGGATACCGGCAATGCAAACGCCCTGAACATGCTCGGGACCGCGGCGATCGTCATCACGCTCTGTTCGGGGTATTACCTCCTGAAAAAGGCAGGGGCGGTGAACCAGTAACCGGTTGACCGGATCTTCTTTTACTCCGGACCGGGACGTCCCGGATCCCGGTACTCCCGGTGCAGTATCCCGTAGTACCGCGTCGACCGCCAGTGGTCCCGGAGCCAGACGTGCTCCCGGAGGGTGCCCTCATACGCAAGGCCGCATTTCTCCAGCACCCGGGCCGAGGCATAATTGAGTTCGTCGCACTTCCCGAAGATCCGGTGCAGGGCGAGCTCCACAAACCCGAACGACAGGAACGCCCGGAGGATTTCGGACGCGTACCCGGCCTTCCAGTACTCCGGGAGGAGGACGCACCCTGCCTCCGCCGTGCTCCTCTGTTCCGGATCGATCTCCAGCATCGCAAATCCGGCAAATTCCCCCGTCTCCTTCACCCGGATCGCAAGGATGTAGGCCAGCCGGTCCGGCCGCCGGGATTCCCCGATGGCGTGCTCCAGGAAACGGGCAACCTGTCCGTCGTCCCCGAGCCAGAGGAGCACGTACCGCATCACCGAAGGGTCCCGGGCGATGCGCCGGATGTTCCCGAGGTCCTCATCCCCGAGGTCCTCCAGGATAAGCCGTTCCGTGACGAGGGAAAAGGTCATGCCGGTGCTCCGGGCGTGCCGTATCGTTGGGCCCCGTGCCGGGCGGGCGCCGGGAATGGTATCATGTACCCTGCCCTTTTCTCAAAGGAGCAAAATAATTCCTCCGGTGAGTAAAAAAAACTGCAGTTATTACCCGGCAGCAGGCCGGTCAGAACAGGTTGCTCCAGGCGGAGAGGTACTCCGTGTCCTTCTGAGTCCCCGCAAGGATCTTCCGGATCGCGTTTTCCGCAGCTTTCCTGACGAGTTCGTCCTCGTCCGGGTCGTCTTTTACCTGGGTGAGGGGATAGAGGGCCCGTGCCTCCCCGATGGTCCCCAGGGCGTCGGCGGCACTCCACCGGACGTTCCAGTCGGGATTTTTCAGCGCGGGGATGAGTTCGTCCACCGACGCACTGCTCCCGAGTTTCCCGAGGGCCCAGCTCGCCGGCACCTGGACGTACGAATCGGGCTCGCGGAGGGCTTTTTCGAGCCACCGTGCGGCGCTCTTGTCATTGATCTTCCCGAGCGCATCCGCCGCGCTCCAGCGGACGGTCCAGTCGGTATCGTTCACCGACTGGATGAGCGGCTCGATCGCTCTCCGGTCCCGGATCTCGCCGAGCGCCCACGCTGCCCGGGCCCTCACCGACCAGTCGGCGTCTTTTAAGAGGAGGATGAGGGGCCCGACCGCCGGGTCCCCGATGCGGGAGAGGGCAAATGCGCTGTGCCACTGGACATCGCTGTCGCGTTCCCGTAGGAGGGGGAGGAGTGGGGCGACCGCCGGCCGGCCGATCCCGGCGAGGATCCGGGAAGCGTGCCAGCGGAGGTCCCGGTCGTCTTCTGACAGGGCCCGGATAAGGTAGGGGATTGCCGGGCTGCCGATTTTCCCGAGGGTAAGGCCGGCAAGCCAGCGGACGTCCTGGTCCGGCTCACTCAGGGCGCGGATGAGCGGCCTGACCGCGGGCTCGCCGATCTCCCCGAGCGCGAGCGCGGCCCGCCCGCGGATGCCGGGGTTCTGGTGCCGGATCGCTTTTGTCAGCCCCTCGAGGTCCATGCCGCCGGGGTCGGGGAGAGGGTATACCTGCCCTGCGGGCCCCCTGCCGGAGAAGTCTGTCTTCCCGGCAACGCCCGCGGGCGGTGACCGGGGCTTTTTTACTCTCCCGAACAGGTCGCCCGCAAACCGGGTGAACCCGGTCCTGAGCTGGACGTCATGGTAGATGACGCCTGAATAGTAGACGAGCGCGAGGAGCACGGCAGCCGCGATGAGGAACAGGGACGGGAATGCGGCCAGCTTCGCGATTGCGATGGGCAGGCAGAAGCAGCCCGCGATCACGAAGTACTTCCCGATCTCCCGGGCCGATTCGCGCACGGGCACCCCCGCGAGCTCAAGCGAGTACATGTTCATCCAGCCCCAGAACACTACGCCGGTCGCGGAGAGGAGGATCATCCCGACGAGGGGACTGTCCGAGAGCCCCCCGATGACCAGGGCGACGATGCTTGCGACGAGCTGCAGCAGGGAGAACCAGAGGCCGACCGACTGCTTCTCCAGCACGCTGAAGATGTAGACGAGCGGGACCGAGATGAACGAGACGAAGAACCAGGGGGCGAACACCTGCGCATAGACGCCGGCGTCCGCCCAGTGGGAACCCAGGAGGAACGAGAAGAGTTCCGGGCCAAGGACCATCACGAGGAGGCAGGCGAACATGCCCAGGGAGATGAGCCGGGTATGGACCGCAGTCACGACGTGCTTCATGCTGCCGGTACGGTTCTTCTCGGCGCTCGCCCGCTGGAAAAAGACGGTCGCGATCGCGGTGCCGATCATCTTGGTCGGGAGCCTCATGACGAGGTATGCCATGGAGTAGTACCCGACGATGACCGGGGAGAAGAAAAAGGCGAGGAGGAACGGGGCGGTCTGGACCGCGGCGCTCCCCGCGGTGTCCGAGCCCATGCTGTACAGGGGGAATTTCTTGTACCGGACCGCCAGTTCCCGGATCCGCTTGACAGACGTCTTTGAGAAAACCGCGAGCCCCGAGAGGACTTTTCTCCCCTGGATGAGGCAGATCGTGCCGTCGTTGACGATCGTGGCGAGGATGAGGCCGAACGGCGAGGGCGCGATGAACCCGATTCCTGCCGAGGTGCCCTTCCCGGTGAACGAGCTGAGGATATTTGCCTTTGCGATGGTCCCGAACTCCTCCTTCTTCGAGAGCCAGTTGCCGAGGACATACGCAAACCCGTTGAACCCGATCGCGATCGGGATGAGCGGGAGGTACAGGGAGAGCCCCGGGGCGTTCAGGAATTTTTCCAGGAAGGCCGAGGAGAGAAAGAAGACGACGGTCACGACCACCGCGGTAACCGTCACGAGGAACAGGCAGAGGACCACGAGGTTGGCGGAGTCCTCGTCCCGTTCGGGGAGGAGGATGGCGTTGTAGTACGAGAGGGTCGCAAACGATGCGGTCATGCCGACGATCGAGATGAACAGCTGGAACATCCCGAAATCCGAAGGCGAGTACAGCCGGGAGAGGACCGGCGTTATCAGGAACCCCAGGAGCTGCCCGGTCAGGGTCGACGTGAACAGGGAGATCATATTGGAAAGGAACTTCGACACCGGACGACCACCGTCTCTGACCCGTCCCTGCGGGTCACGCGGGTACCCAAGAGTTCCCGGAGATCCGGTTACCAGGTACCGGTTGCCACTTGCACCGCTAAGGCTTAAAACTTTTAGGAATACCAGGTCACGGTCCGGAGGGGAAGCAGGGAACTCATGACCGGAACATGGGTTTTACCATGGAAGCAGAGGTAAGATCCAAGAACTAGTATACTGAAAAAACCGCCCGCTGTCCGCTGAAAGAATCAAAAACCCGGGCCCCGCAAGTTTTTTCCGGGTACGTGCGCTTTCTTTCCGGTTGAGCGCGGAGATTATTCTTCTGACCCGTCCTTTGTATCCGGCAGTTCGGGCGCGGTTTCCATTGGTGCGTCCGGCGGTTCTGTTAACTTTACGAGGGATGAATTGTTTTCTTCTTCGGTGAAAAGTTACAATCCCC
>DATKMN010000023.1:0-5707 GCA_035541835.1 Methanoregula sp. | reverse complement strand
CATCCCTATAAACGAGGGAATATATAAAGCCGCGGGCGGGTCAGCCGGTATATACGGCCTCCGGTTTCTGCAAAAAAGAACCACGGCGCTACGGCTGCTTCTTCACCGCTGCTTCTTCACCCTCGAAGAAGCGACGGGCTTCTGCCCGGGCTCCTTTCCCTTCCCGCCCGGCGGGCTCCCCCGGTACCCGAGCAGGGCGCTGCCGAGCTCGATCCAACACTCGCGGAGCTCGTCCCGCCCGACGACCCCGACGAGGGAGAAGTACCGGAGGCCCTGGAAGAGCCCGATGATTGCAAGGGTAAGGGTGCGGGGATCGACCCCCCCGCAGACGATCCCCTGCCGCTGCTGCTCGGCGATCTCCGGCGTCGACTTCTCGAGCCCGAGGGCCATATTTTCGGAGAACCTCCTTGCTATCTCCGGGTTCCGCGGGATCATGGAGAGGAGCTCGTAAAAGAGGGCGTTCTGTTCCGGGTTATGATCGAGGAAGAAATCGAGGACTGCGATCCAGGCTTCGAGCGGGCTTGCGGCGGGATCTATCGACATCGCCGCCTCCCGGATCTGCTCGGGGAACGCTTTCACGATCTCGATGACCAGCTCGTCCTTGCTGCCGAAATACAGGTAGAGTGTCGGCTTGGATACGCCTACATACTCCGCGATGTCGTCCATGGTGGTGGCCCGGTACCCTTTCCTGCTCATCACCTCGCGGCCCGCTGCGAGGATCTTCTTCCTCGCCTCCTCCTTGTATTCCGGGACTACCTTGGGCATTCCGGAGGTATATGGTATGGCGGGCGTAATAAATCTGACTATGCAGTAACAAAAGTGACTGTATGGTAAGTTTTAAGAACGTCCGGGAAGAATGATTATGAGAGTTCACGGGGCACCGGGCGCCGGCGCGGCCGGCATGCGGGCGGAACCGGGGGATGATACCAGGCCTCCGGTCCCGGTCCACCGGTAGCACCGTCCCCACCAACCGAGGGCAGCAGACAATGAAACGAGTAATCCTTTTCGCGAGTCTTATCGCACTGGCATGTATAGTCACCATCGCAGGAGCGGCCACGACGGGGGGTGCGCCCGGCAGCGCAGTTCCCGCTTCCCTCCCGGCAGCGAGCCCGCAGGACGCGGCAGCGCTGGTGTACGTCTCCGGCTACGACCTCACGCCGTCCGTTTTTTACCCGTACGAGACGGGTACCCTGACAGTCCACGTCACCAACGCAGGAACGTCGGCCGTCCCGGTCTCCCAGCCGGACCTCATCGATCCGAAGGTGGACGTCCTCAACAAGGGCGCGTTCACCACCACTACGTCCATCGGGCCGGGAGCGACCGTTGACTATAACTTCATCATCCAGGCCGACGGGTTCGACGGGACCTACTTCCCGCTCTTCACCGTCTCGACCAACGCGTGGGGCACCTCCGCGATCCACTCCCAGATCAAGCTGAAGGTCGACTCCACCGACGTGCGTGCGAGCATCTCGATGAAGCCCGACACCTTCTCCCTGGAAAAGACGGATTCGGTGAACGTCAGCGTGGTCAACCCGCGTCTCGGCGATATCTCGGACGTCCTGATCGTCGCCAGCTCGCCGGGGAGCAACATCTCGCCCTCGGAAGAGTTCGTCCAGTCGATCCCGGCCGGGAGCTCGGTGAAGGTCCCCTTCGACATCACCCCCCACGGGGAGTCAGATGTCACCTTCAACGTCAGCTTCCGGAACGGGGACAACGTCCATACCACGAGCGTCGTCCTCCCCCTCAACATCTGCGCCGACAAGTCCGCGGCAGTCCCGGTCATCAATAACGTCGCCCTCACGCCAACGGCCGGATACTACACCATGACCGCCGATGTCGGGAACGCCGGGATCACCAATGCCCAGGGCATGATCATCTCGGTGGGAGCACCGGCAAAGCCGGTCGAGCCCTACCCGGCCTACACCATCGGTTCCCTCGCATCCGACGACTTCACCCGGTTCACCCTGACCTTTGCCGCAACGGACCTCTCCGCGGTGCCGGTCCAGGTCCAGTGGAAGGATACCGAGGGCAACACGCGTTCCTCGACCACAACCCTCGACCTGACCACCCTTGCCGATCCCCCGTCAGGCGGGGCCCGCGGGGCATATGGCGTGCCCGCGAACCGGGGCGGCCCCATCCCGTTTGCCACCCTGGCTGCGGGTGGGATCATCGTGATCGTCTGCATCGCCCTCTTTGCACAGCGGAAATGGATCGCATCGAAGCTGAAGAAACAATGAACGGGCCCGCAGACACAGACGACGATTTCGGAGGAACCGTGACAAGCATCAGCGACAGCGGCGCAGGGAACGGGACGGCAACGACCGGGAGCCCTGACGCACCAGTCCCCGGGCCACGCCCGGAAACCCCGGCGCACAAGCCGGAAGGAAAGCTCGGGGGCATTCTAAAGAAAATCCGCGCCAGCCGGATGCTGACCGGGGGGCTCATCCTCCTTGTCATCCTCGCCGCCGCGGGCGGGATCCTGTACTGGAACGACCTGCAGAGCAAGGTGTACGTCGAGAATTCCCAGATCACCGCGCCGGTCATCTCCATCAACCCCGTCAACCCGGGCATCATCACTGAGCTCGATGTCTCGGTGGGCGACCAGGTCCGGAAAGACCAGGTCCTCGCAAAGGTCGGGGACGAGAGCCTCCTTGCCAAGACCAGCGGCGTGGTCACGTGGGTAGAGAACACGCCCGGCCAGCTGGTGAACCCGGCCATGGACCCCAAGCCCGTGATCTCGATGATCGACCCGCGGGAGCTCCGGGTCACCGGGCGGGTGCAGGAGGACAAGGGCCTCAAGGATATCGCGCCCGGCCAGAGGGTGGAGTTCACGGTCGACGCCTTCCCGTCCGTCCAGTACCAGGGCACCGTCGAGAAGGTGGCGCCGTCCTCCCGGGTCGGCGATATCGTCTTCTCCATCTCGGACAAGCGGCAGGAACAGGAGTTCGATGTCACGGTCACGTACGACGTGAACGCGTACCCCGAGCTCAGGAACGGCATGTCCGCGAAGATGTGGATCTACAAGTAATTTTTCTCTCTCATGGCCGACGATAACCGGAAGTGGTGGATCCTTCTCACGGTCATCGTGGGCACGTTCCTGGGCGCGATGGACCAGACGGTGGTCAACCTTGCCGTGCCCAAGATCATGCTGGATTTCAATATCCTCACCACCGATGCGGCCTGGATAGCGACCGCGTACATCCTCGCAAACGCGGTCTTCGTGCCGGTCTGGGGCAAGCTCGGGGACACCATCGGCCGGAAAAAGGTGTACCTCTGGGGGTTCTCCATCTTCATCGTCGGCTCGATCCTCGCCGGCCTCTCCTGGGACCTCGGCTCGATGATCGTCTTCCGGATCATCCAGGCGGTCGCGAGCTCCGCCGACTACCCGACCGCGATGGCGATCATCGCCGTGAACTTCAGCAACGGGAAGGAGCGGGCCAAGGCGCTCGGGATCTGGTCCTCGGCGTTTGCGCTCGCGATCGTCTTCGGCCCGCTCCTCGGGGGCCCGCTCATCGATATCTTCGGATGGCGCTCGGTCTTCTTAATCAACCTCCCCATCGGCCTGCTGGGGATTGCCATGGCCCTCACGTTCATCCCGGAGTCGGTGAGCGACAAGAAGAGCGTCTCGTTCGACTGGTGGGGAGCGATCACGCTCGGGATAGCCCTCGCCCTCCTCGTCTTCGGCCTCGACCGGGGCTACGACTGGGGCTGGACCTCGCTCCCGATCATGGCCTGCTTTGCCGGGTCGGGCCTGTTCCTTGCGATATTTTACCGGATCGACTCGACGCACCCCGAGCCGATCATCGATTTCCGGTTCTTCCGGATCCCCGCGTTCGTCTTTTCCCTGGTCAACAACTTCCTCATCTTCATGTGCCTGATGGGGGGGATGTTCTTAATCCCGATCTTCGACCAGACCTTCCTCGGCCTGACCGCCACCGAGACCGGCCTCCAGTTCGTCCCCATGGCCTTCTGCATCATGGCCGCGGCCCCGATCGGGGCCGGCCTCGTGGGCAGGCTCCAGCCGCGCTATGTGATCGCCGCAAGCACGCTCGTTGCCGCCGTCGGCCTCTTCCTCTTCACGGGCCTCGACGTCCGCTCCAGCTCGCTCGACGTCATCATCCCGCTCATCGTGATGATGTTCGGGATGGGCTTTGGCATGTCCCAGCGGACGGGCGTCATCGCCGCGGTCGTCCCGAACGAGGAGATCGGCAGCGCCTCGGCGGTCCTCGCCCTGGTCCGGAACGTCTCCGGGGCGTTCGGGATCGCCATCTTCGCGACCCTCCTCAACATCTCGATCGAGGACAACATGCTGGCCATCGCGTCCCACTCCGTGATTAACGTGCACACGCCGGTCGTGATGCAGACCGCGACCCTGCTCATGTACCTCGATGCGCAGATCCTCGCCTACCACACGATCTTCATCATCGGCTCCCTCATCATGGTCGCGGCCGCGGGGCTCGCGCTCCTCATCGACGTGAAGAAGTCGATGGAGGGGAAGGACATCGTCCTGTAGGACGGCAGCGCCGGGGTTTTCCGGTGCCGCCCGCCGGGCCCTGCGATCCTTTTTCATGTAGCTTACCGGTTCATTCATTGCACCCCGGGCATTTCTGGATCATATAACCACCAACTTTCTGTACAGTACACCGGGATTTTCCTATGTCCGACCACTATCCAGCCGCCCATCACCGGAGGAAGGCAGTCCACGTCGTGGGTACGACCCGGAAGAAGACGTTTGTCCGGGCCTCCCTCGTCCTCGTCCTCCTCCTTGCCGCGGTTGCCACCTACGCTATCGTAACGTCCGGGGTCTTCTCCGATGACCACTCGCCGATGATCCAGGAACTCCTCAACCGGATCAATGACCAGCGCCATGTGGCCGGCCTCCCGCCGGTCCACTGGGACCAGACGCTGGCAAAAGCTGCCGAGCAGGACAGCGTCCAGCTGCGCGAGACGCCTCTTGCCTACGACCCTACCATGAACGCGAAGTCTGAAGGGGTTGCGGACAGCTTCACCCTCCCCAAGACCTCGCAGGTCCTCTCCGCCCTGTACATCGAGCCCCCGCTCTTCGACCAGTGGTCGGCGAACAAACAGTTTGCCGGCCACGTGATGGACAAGAGCCTCACCGCCATCGGAGTCGGCATCGAGACCGACGGGTACAATTATTATCCCGTGGCCGTGTGGAAGTAGGGCCGGGAATACTTTTTTTTTAAGAAAAGGTGGCGGAGGAGAGCCGAAGGCCTGACGGGTCAGCCGGAGAACTTCGTTCTTCTCCTGTTTTCAGGTCTTGTTCTCTTCACCGTTCTCATACTTCAGGTCCGGTGACTTCAGACACTCCCCCGCCTTTCCTTACGGCATCATCCCCGTAATGATCCCGACGATCTTTTGCGCTGTTGCCGGGTCTGCGACCTGCGCCAGCATGAGTGCTGCCATCGCGGCGAACACGGCCCAGAATAGTTTCCTGAGCTGCTCGTTCCTGCCGAAGACCAGAATCACGGTCTCCGTGTCAGCGACCGTCGCGTACCGTATCAGCTTCGGGAGGAAGACAAAGAGCGGGAGGAAGACGACCGCCATGCCGATGAAGGCAAGCGGCAGCGCCGTCCGCCCCGCAAACCAGCAGCCTGCCGGGACCGCGATTATCCCTGCGAGGATGCCGGCCATGACGAGCTCGCCGAGGCAGAACCAGCCCCGGCTCGCGGAGTAGTCCTCCGCG
>DATKMN010000022.1:0-15680 GCA_035541835.1 Methanoregula sp. | reverse complement strand
TTGGGTGTTCCCAGAACGAGCGTGGGCATCTCCGGTACAGCGGATGAGTGTTCCTCAGGTTTCAGGGTGTATGTCCCGGGCCCGCTCTCTCCCTGGGGGGCATGTGTATCGGCGAGATCAACCTCAAGGGTCTGGTACGTGCTGGTCCCCCCGAGATGCGCGAGATCGACGGGATCGGTCGTGACATACACGGTATAGGCCCCGGGCCCGATCTGCGTCCGGATCCTCTGCGTGTCCCACTTGTACAACCACTGGTAATCTGAGTCGACACCGATGACGGTGAAGTGCCCCTGGTCGGCCCGCATGGTGGGATCATTCAGGGCAGCCCCGTTTTCCGGCAGCCCGGGACCGGTTACAAAGAGGTAGACCTGGTTCCCGACATACGAGACACCGTGGATGTCAATTACATCACCAAGATACCCCGTATAGTATGCATCTGCCGCCGATACCGGGGGGACAGCTGCCAGGGCAGATACAAAGAGAAGAAGAAATGTGCATGCGATGCAGATCGATCGTTTCCTGTGGCTCATACAATCACCAGAAACAAGAATAAACCGCCGGCAGGTTTATAGTTTGTTGTGTCCGGAAACTGAGGGATTGAGCAATCCGGGTGAAAGGGAGGAGTGGTCACTTGGATAGTATTCGATTGTAAAAGAGGCAGGGGCAGAACCGGTCCGGAACATTTACTTGCGGAAAAGGGGGGAGTGGCAAAGCCTGGCCGTGGTTCCCTGTCAGTGCTACCAGTCCGAAGGCTCAGGTATTCGAAGGCATTGCGCTGCTCTCAGGATTGAGACAGGAATGGAGGAGAATTACCCGGGATCGCATAACGCCCGGGCTGTCATGAGCCGGCATCCAGACCAGGAGAGAACCGTCTCTGGTTGGTTAAGTACTATCCGGAACCCTGGTTCACGAAAAAAGAGATTTCAGATATCAAGCGGAGAAAACCCCTGCTTCAGTACCTTGCCGAACTGCACCCGTATTTTTGGATCGAGCGCACAGACCGGGCAGACATAGTCATCGGGAAGATCCTCGAATTTTGTTCCGGGCCGGATTCCCCGGTGCGGTTCCCCGCGTTTTTCGTCATAAATGTAATTGCAGATGGAGCACAGGTACCTGGTCGGCCGCCATTCCTCAAAACCCCATTTTCCTATTTTTCCTTTCCCGTTCATGCCGCAGATGGGACAGATATAATCGTCAGGAAGATCCTCAAACGCAGTTCCGGCCGGGATCCCATTATGCGGTTCTCCCCGCAGGGGGGAGTAGATGTATCCGCAGATCTTGCACTTGTACCGGGTTACCTCCTTCGAAGGGTTCTTGACCGCCTTCTTAGTCCCTGTTTTTGAATGTGTCTTTGCTGCGGTCCCGGCCGCAGTTTTTTTGAGCGTTGCAGCGGGCTTCCCGGTCATCGCCCCGCCCCGGCCGGATTGCCGGGCAGAAGTCATCGTTGTAGTCCTCTTTCCTGAGGTTTTTGCTCCACCGGTTTTTTTTGCCGGTTTTGCACTCCTTTTCGATACAGTTGCCGCTTTTGCCATATTTCCACCAAATGATACAATCCTGTCGCGAGGTCGGTTCCGACAGGCAACCATTGTGAGCACCGGCTCTTAAATATTGTGGAATTGACAACCTCTGGAAAATGGAGGACGTGGACCACCAGGTTCGAACTGATTCAGCCCGGATTCCTTAAAGGTCTCAGCGGCGATGGATGGTAGGGAATATCATCTGTTGAAATAAAAGAATGCGATCCGGGTCTCTTTCCGGGGGGGCGGGTTTTTTCGCGATGGCAGACAGCGCGACCTACAAAAGATCACTTGGTCTCATTGAGCTGGTAAGTATGGGGATCGGCGGAACGATCGGGTCGGGTATTTTCGTAGTCCCGGGAATCGCCGCCAGGATTATGGGGCCGGCATCGTTGATAGCCTGGCTGATCGTCGCAGTCTCTGCATCTGCAGTACTCCTCTCGCTTGCAACAGTTTCGCAGGCATTTGGTCCGTCGGGAAGTTTTTACCAGATCTTCTCGTCTCTGTTCGGAAAAAACATCGGCAATCTCCTCATCCTCATGTATCTTATATCCTCGGTCTTCGGCATAGCGACCATCGCCGCCGGCATAGGCCAGTACATCACCTATTTCGGAGGAATGCAGATCCTGGCCGCTGAGATCTTTGTCCTTATTCTTTTGTGCATGGTCAATATCATCGGGATCCGCCTCTCAGGGATGACAGAAAATATCCTGACCCTGATCAAAGTCGCACCGCTCATCGTTCTTTCCCTCCTGCTCCTGCCACTCTTCCGGCCCGATCATTTCGTCCAGCTTGTACCTGTTACCGCGACCGGTTTGTTTGCGGCGATCATTATTGTATACTGGCCGTTCACAGGGTTCGAGATCAGCGCGATCCCGGTTGAAGAGACAAAAAATCCCGCGGTTATCCGTCGGGCACTGCTGTATGTCATGACGGCGGTGGTTGGTATTTACCTCCTCCTCAACATCGCGCTGATCGGGAGTGTCGGATCAGATGTTCTTGCAGCAAGCCCGGCCCCCGTTGCCACCGCAGCGGGTCTTCTTATTGCTGACGCGGGGCCTGTCGTGGCGTTCATCGGTATCGTCGCCATGCTCTCGGCCATGAACGCTTATATCGTCGGCACGTCCCGGATCCTCCAGAACATCGCACGGGTCAATGCGCTGCCGTTTCTTAAGAAGATCTCATCCCGGGGGACTCCCGTGCCGGCACTGATTGCCGGGTGCATCATCTCCGGTTCCCTCCTCCTCGTTTCAAACCATTTCAGCCAGCTCGCAACCATATCCGTGATCACGACACTCATCCCCTACATATTCTTCTGTATCTCTGCCTGGATCCTGGTACCCGAAAGAAAATCCAGGGCGATCTCGGCTATCGGTGCATTCTCCACCGCTGCGATCCTCGTCCTCTATTTTATTGTCTGACACAAATAAGGCTGAAGGCTGGTACAGCTCAAATTTACGAGGAAATACTATCCAGCAGAGTGCGACGAAGTCCCCGTCTTCCGCAAGGGGCAGATCGCTCCCGGAACGCCAAACCCTGCATTTTATCCGCAATAAGCACCAATACTCAGGCCAGATCATGCAGGACCTCATCTCCGGAATCCTCTATTCGTTTGCGGCCCTCTTCATCATCCTCGATCCCATCCTCTCGGTCCCGATCTTTGCTGCGATGGTCAAGGGGCAGGCGACACGCGAGATCCACCGGCAGGCGTTTATCGCCGTTGCCGTTGCGGGAGGACTGATGTACATCTTCCTCTTCTTTAACACGACCATCTTCGAGATCCTCGGCCTCAACCTGCCCAGTTTCCAGATCGCCGGGGGGGCGCTCCTCTTTATCCTCGGGATGCAGGAGACTCTCGGCGTTGACATCGGAAAATGCAAGGACCATTCTGCGAGCGCCGCAGGAGTCGTTATCGGGACCCCGCTCCTTTGCGGCCCGGGGACAATTACTACGGTCATGCTCCTCTCGAGCAGCTATGGGCTGCTCATCCCCTTTGCGGCTATCACCCTCGCCCTCCTCGCGACATGGCTCATCCTTTATTTCGCCGAAAATATCCAGCGCATTCTCGGGGAAGTAGTAACGGATATCATGGGCAAGGTCCTCGGCATGCTTGTCGCGGCGATTGCGGTCAAGATCATCGCGAGCGGCGTAATGGCGCTCCCCCTGGTCCATTAGCTGCCTTGTTCAGGAAACTGAAAACCTGAAATGATGGGGGTTTTTAGGAAATGATGGTGTCGTGGATCTGGGTCTGTGACGGATCCCTGACAAGTGAGTAGACCTCGGTCATGTGATCAGGATGATACCGCATTTTGGCTTCCCGGAGGCCCGTGAGGCCGAGGTCACTCTCCCGGTTGATAAACGGGTACCGGTCTTTCAGGAGAGCCGCCGTTTCTGCATTGATCTCCTTGTAAATCCCGTCGCATTCCGGCATTCCCTTCTCGAAGTGTACCAGTGCGGTGTCATGGTTGAGCGGCTCGAACAGAGACATCGCGCCGATTTTGTCGTACACCCGGATCGCAAGCCCCGAAAGGTCGAGCTCGGAGAAATGGTCGATGGCAAAGAATGTGGCCTCCTTTTCATGGGCGAGCACGGGATCTCCTTCGCATCCCCTCCACTCGCACCACTCGATAAGAAACCGTTTCACCTCTTCCCGGTTCTCCCGGGTTACCGGCTCGACCGCGTATTTGCAATTCCGCCGGAATTTGTTGAGCTGGCCGCGGATATTCAGATAACGCCTCCCCGGTAGATCGGCAAGGTCCGCAGTCCTGTACACGTATTCGAAATGGTTCCTGTCCGGCAGGAGGTTGAGGTCCGGGCAGACGCTGTGCATCCATTCCGCAGTACCGGGATCGATGAGCACTACCGGCTGATCGTCGGAAAGCTCCATCGCAAACTTCACAAGGGCCCGCAAAAGGGCGGGGCTGCGCGGGCCGATCGGCGGTCGGAACCTCGTGATCCCTTCGATCGTGCTGGCTATGAGCAGATTGCCCTCAATGAAAGCATACTGGTAATGGGCGTAATGGTTCCAGCATACCATGTTCGTGAAGGTGTTGTCGCTATGGCTCTGAGGAAAAAGCTCGTAATGCCGGGCAAAAAATTCCCTGTCCTCAAGGGTAACGGGATGGAAATTATCGGACGAGAGCGTCAGGGTCACCTCATTCACCCCGGTAAATCATGGGAATATGCCCTTCCATCTCGCGGAAACCGAGAGGGAAATAGAACGGTGATGATCCCGGTTCTGCGATGAGGCCGATCCAGCTCAAGCCCCGCTCCCGGCATCTCCGGGTGAGCTCGGCGACGATCCGGGTGCCGACCCCGGAATGCCGGTATTCCGGGAGCACGACGAGGTCCTGGATATAGCCGTCAGATACGCCGTCCGAAAGCACCCGCCCCATGCCAATTGCCCTGCCGGTACGGTCATCGGCTGCCACCGCGAAGATGAAACTCCCGCGGATAAGATGACCGAGTTCTTCGACCTTGTACTCGTCTTTCCACCAGCCTCCTGCCCGGTAGAGATCGGCTATTTCATCTTCATCCCAGGCATTGACCAGGCTGACCGTGCAACTGGCAGACACATCATTCACTTCCGGGGATTCGGGTAAATAATTTCCCATGGCCGATTGATGAGAGAAAATCCTGATACTTCTCTAAAAACGGGAGCCCGTTATGCGGGCGGTGCCAACCGGGCAATCGAAGTATCGACAATGGCACCGAGGCTTTCAACATCCCAGTGTTCGGAGTTGAGGATGAGGTGGTAGATAGAGAGATCCCCTATGTCGATATCATAGTACGACCTGTACCTCCCCGCTTCGCACCGTTCACGTTCAAGAGTCACCCGTTCGGCGGTCGCTTCGTCGGTTATCCGATCGCGGAAGACGATCCGCTTGATCCGGCATCCAATCGGCGCAAAGAGCCAGATTTTGAGATCTGCTTCATGTATCATCCAGCCGGAAAGCCTGCCTTCAACGATGATGTCGTCGCGTTCTTCGGCAATCTCTTTTTGCCGGATATCAATGAGCTTGTCGAACGCAGGATCCTGCTCGGCGAGACGCCCGAACTCCGCGAGCTCCATACCGTGCTCCTCGGCGAGCTGCCGGAACACTTCGCCCGCGGAGATCATCGGGAACCCGTGCTGCTCCGCAAGGTACCGTGACAGCGATGTCGTCCCGCTGCCGGGCAGCCCGCTGATGGTGATCCTCATTTCAGAGACCACCGATATTCAGGGATTTCCGTATAACCTGGCTGAGCGATATCGAACAGATGAAGTACCAGAGCATCCAGGCGGGAATGATCCAGATGGCCGGGGCATGGAGTTCGAGTGTACCGGTATACGGAAGAGTTATCGTCGTATGGATCTCGTTGAGGCGGAAGAGGAGCCAGAAGAAAATGGGTACGGTCAGGACGAGAATATAGGGCATTGGTTTGAACTGCTGCTGGGACATCTCGAGCTGTTCCCGCATCAGTCGTTCCTTCTTTGCTTCCAGTTTCCGGATCTTTTTCTCGTCCTGCGAGAGCTGGGCCTCGCGGTACTCTGTCTGGAACTCCTTGAACCGCTCCTGTGTCTCGGTCATCTTCTCGTAGTCGAGCGTGTACTTGTAGATGATCGACGTGTACAGGCCGGTCAGCGCCGAGAGGATGACGATCAGGATGTAAAACGGTATCCTGAACTGATCGACCAGCGGGGAGAAAATGGCATCCATCCCGCTTCCGATGTCGGCCCGCAGCCAGCTGACAGAGTACGAGTACATCATGAGCAGCATGAAGCCAAGCGCGAACCAGATGCCGTTTTTATCCCAGAATTTTCCCCAATCCATTGTTCACCTGAGGACTTCTGCAAGTTCCGACGACGACTGGTCCAGTAAAAAGTCAGCGTTTGTGATGATCTTGATGGTGCATCCCGTCACCATTGCATACGCGGCAGCGATGGAGCGGTTAAACTCCTGATGTTCTGCAATGGATTTCGAACCCTCCCTGTCACGGGTACGGGTCTCGTCACTCATGCGGCGCATAAGGATCTGGTCGTTGTCTGTCTCGACGAGGATGATAATATCGGGCATTATCTCTTTTAGCACCCATTCGGGAAGGCCGGCCAGGTATCCCTTGGGGGTCTTCACAGATGCGTGCGTGTCGATCAGGACGTTCCCGGAGACCTGGGCGATTGCCTGGCCGGCACGCTGCTGCAACCGTTTCTGGACAGCGCGGTCCAGGGTGCGCATCTGGTCCCTGTTCTCGACCATGCCATCATTCTTCGCGACCTCGAACATGAAGGTCCCGAAGTTGATGGACTGGTACTCAATACCGAGTTCTTTGAGTTTTTTTAGGGCCTCATTGACAACCGTCGTCTTTCCGACGCCGGGTACCCCCGTCAGAATTACCTTTTTCCCCATCAGTTCCCACCCTGTAACTCATTCTTTGCCAAAGAACGTCCGCATGAACGGGTACATCTCCATGATCTGCTGGCTCGCCACCTCTTCGTACAGCCGGTAGGTTATGCTCACCGTCAGGAGCAGCCCGGTCCCGCTGACCGCGCCGATCACACCAAAGAGGTTGGCGATGACACTGAGAATTCCTATGAATACCCCGCCGATGATAGTGACGCGGGGGATGTACCGGTCCAGGTACTTCTCAAGCACCTGCGGGTTCCTCCGGTAGCCAGGTATGGACATCCCCGAGAGCTGGATCTGCCGGGCAACATCTTTCGAGTCGAGCCCGGCCGTCTTGATCCAGAAGAGGGCAAAAATCGCACCACCGACTACCATGAAAGTGGTATCTACGCCAAGACGTAAAATTACCTGCCATGGCGCATGGCCGAGATCGGTGACCCACCACATCCAGTCGGTCGGCCCGTTCACGGGTGCCAGGTACCACATCAATCCGCCGGAGGGCCGGGACCCGTCGAAGGTTCCGAAGATGGTTACGCCGACATTGGAGAGGAACATGCCGACCATCTGGATATTGGCCTGCAGGACACGGACGAGGATCATCGGCAGGACACTTGCATAGATCAGCTTTACCGGGAAGCGTGCCCGGGCACCGCGGACCTGCGCGTGGGCAAGGGGGATCTCAATGCGCGTTGATTCGACATATACGATGATGAGGAAGATCCCGATGGTGGTGACAAACGCGAGGATATTGTTACTGAAATACTGGATGTAGCTGCCGCCATCGAGGCCGATTGCAACCAGGCGCGGGAAGAAACCGACCGGGTACTGGTCGCTCACGTGTGCCCAGTTGATGAAACCGTTTACGATCGCCTGAGATATTCCGGCAATGATGAAAAGACCTACGCCGGAGCCGATACCCCATTTGGTGACCACTTCGTCCATCAGGAAGATGAGGATACCGCCCACGCATATCTGGAGGAAGATGAGGAGCGATACCGCAAACAGGTTTCCGCCGAAGAACTGCTGGGCGATTACGGGGTCGGGCCGCATGAATCCGCCGACAAGGTTCGGTGCAGCTTCGATGACTATCATTACGAGGATAAGGATTTTCTGCAGGCCCATGTACATGACCTGGCCGCGCGTCTCGCTCGTATCGATATGGAGGATATCAGCACCTTTGAGGAGCTGGAGAACGATGGAAGCCGTGACGATAGGGCCGATACCGAGATGAACTATCGAACCACTTGCACCGGCGAGAAGTGCTCTCCACGCCTGGAAGACATCCTGGCTGGAAGGTGAAAGGCCGAAGATCGGGATGTTCGTCAGGGCAAAATACAGGACAAGTATTCCGATAGTCCATATCAGCTTATTCTTGAAGTGGACGTGTCCTTCGGGGCTCTTTACTGCGGGCATCGCAGCGAGCAGGGGTTCCATTCGATCCAGCAGGTTTCCCATTGTGTCACCAAAAATTTTGACTGTCCGGCTAGACGATCAGCGCCTTGCCGCCCATCTTCTCGATCTTGGCCTTAGCCTGTTCGGAGAACGCCGTCGCAGAGACGTTGAGCTTCTTTGTGACTCTTCCGCTGCCCAGCACTTTCTCAATTCCCATGTCCGCGATATTGATTGCGACTGCATCTCCTTCATTCCTGGCGATGCCCTGGGCAATCAGCGATGGGAGGATCTGGTCGATCGCGCCTATATCGATGGTTGTAACGGTTGAGGCGGGGTTGTGGAAGAAACCGTCCTTCCCAAAGACCGGTCCGCCGAGTTCCTTATACCATTTCACGAAGTGGTGGGCGTTGATGCCGGCACGGCCCCTGCCGCCGCGGTTTCCTGCACCGCGACGGTTCTTGTGCGTGCCGCCCCCGCATGTCCGCGATCCGCGGAACTTTGAACGTTTGTTGGTTGGCATCCTTTCGTCACCTCATCTTATAGAGAAGAGTATTGATCTCCTGACCATAATAGCCAAGCGCTCCACCCTGCGGGAATGTCCTCTTGGTTGTCTTATAGCCCTTGCGCGGCGGGTGAAGGCGCAGCACCGGCTTGAGGCCGGGGATATCCCGCAGCTTCGTCTCGCCGCTTGCGAGCGCCTGTGCAAACTCTGCCACTGTCCCATAGGTCGAGTTTGATTTCACGTACTCGTCCGTCAGGGGTGCATCGCCGACGACTTTTCCGCGGGTCGTCAGCAGCGTCTCGATCGTGGGGGCATCTACTTCGCCATACGCCACATAGTCCTTTACTTTACGGATCATGCCGAGATTTTCAGGGGTGTCCGCAACCAGCACGCAGTGGTTGATGTGGTGGAGACGCAGCATCTTGAGCGTGTCCTTGATGTCACGCCGGGTCTTGACGACTCCGCGGACCTGTACTACTGCGTACATTACTGCGGCCTCCCCGTTCTGATCATGTTCGTTTCTTTCAGCGCATTGAACGTTGCCTTCGCGAAGTTAATGGTAGTCCGGGTCTGCCCGCGGGCGAACGTCCACGCATCCTTTATACCGGCGAGTTCGAGCACCTTTTTGCTGATATCCCCGGTGACGAGGCCGATACCCTGCGGTGCGGGTTTGAGGGTTACGCGGACACTTCCTGCAGTTCCCTGCACCTGCATCGGGATCGAGTGCGAGAGCGCGCAGCCGCATTCCCAGCTGCCGCATCCCCTCTGGACCTTGACAAGATTCATCTTCGCTTTGACGATAGCTTTCTTGATCGCGTCTCCGACCTGGACGTCCTTGCCCTGCCCGAACCCGATATAACCATTCCGGTTGCCGACGATAACAACCGCACGGAACTGGACGCGTCGGCCCGAATCGGTCATACGCTGCATCATTGCGATGTCAAGTACTTCATCTTCCAGATCGGGAAGGAACATATCGACGATCTCGGGCTCCTTGATCGGCCTGCCGCTCTCGAGGACCTGATCGATACTCTTGATCTCTCCCGAGGCGACGAGCTTGCCAAGGCCGGTGACCGGATGCCATTCCTGCTTCTCATATGCCATTTATGCCAGCTCCTTTTTTATGGCTCCTGCCACCTGTTCAACCATCTGTACGATATTTCCTGCATTCTTGTTGTAGGCTGTGATGTGTGCGCCTTTGATCCGCTCATCGGAGGGAAGGATCTCCTCACCGTGCGGGACATCAAGCCCCGCTTCGACAGCTCCTTTCAGCGCTGCGAATACGCGGGCGCCGGGAGTTGCCCGATTCAGGCCTATGTCCAGAATTGCGCGGTCGTGCTGCGCCTTTTTCGCTTTCGCGGCGAAGAGCATACCGGTGAGGTATGCTGCCGGGGTATTGGACATCGATCCCTTGTACCCGTAACTTTCGAGTTCTTTCGAGTTCGCGGCAACAAGCGTCCGGTCGCCATCCATTTCAGCAGTAACCAGCTGGATGATAATATACCGGTTCGTCTTGCGAACGACCATCCGTGGGGCATCTGCAACAACGAGTCTTGTGCGCTGGTAGTAGTCGGTCTTGCCCTCGTGCCTCCTGCGGAACGGGACAAAATACCGTGATCCTGTCGCCATGTTACTTCATCCTCCCTGCGAGGATCTCCATTTGCGCTTTCATGTGAGCAACGCTCCTGAACTGGCCGCCTGCTGCCTTCCGGTACAGAATCCGGTACAGGTGACGGTCAATTGTCCCGGCGTCGCGGAGTTCAACGAGCACTTTCCTGATCGCGCGGATCTTCTGGACCCAGGCAGTTTTACTTGGGTTACGGGCGCCTGCTGCACCTTTTCTCTTGCCGGCACCTTTCCGGTGTCCATAGGATCGCTGGGCGATCCGGGCGCGGGCGCGGCCGCGGCTGACTCCTTTCTTCTGCCGTGCCTTGATCACTCCTTCGGTGATAAGCCCCCTCAGGTCTTCCCGGGAGATCGCATTCTCGATGTCCGAGATGCGGGAGGGGTCGAACCAGACCCGGTTCACGCCGCATTTCAGCAGCGATGCCACAACCCGCCTCTGGCTGAAGACATCAGTCATTCTTCTTCACTCCTGAGCCGGTCTTTTTCGCTGACTTCGGCTTTGCCTTCGCTTCGGTCTTGGGTTTTCCCCTGGCAGGTTCGGCCTTTTTTGCCGGCGCTGCTTTTTCGGCTTTCGCTGCTGACTTCGCCGGGGCTTTTGCGGCCGCCTTCTCCGCCGGCTTGTCGGACTTCTTTGCAGAGGTCTTCTCCGCCTTCGGTTTCTCGGCCTTCTTCGCCGGTTTTGCAGTCACGTTCTTTTCCGCTCCCGCCGGTTTCTCTTTCTTCGTCTCTTTTTTCGGGGCAAGGGCAGCAGATAGTTTCGCCTTCAGGGGCTTCTTCTCTTCTTTCTTCGGGCCCTTCTCTTCACTGACTACGGGTTTCGCAGGCTTCTTTGCTTTCTGCTCTGCAGTTGCAACCCGGGGGTTGAGTACTTTAAGGCCCGCACCAAGCGCTTTTTCCTGGAGGGACGTGCGCTTTCGCTCGCCAACCGTTGCAGAGATCCTGACTGCCTGCGTCTTCGGGTTAATTCCATCGAGCTCCTTCTCCGATGCGACAAGGATCTCGAAGAACCCGCTGGGGTGCATGCCCCGTATCGCGACCGGGCTGCCGTATCCCGGTTTGGGGAGTGCTCCTTTGGCCTTCTTCTGCTCCCGCTGTTTGTTGTGCTGTCCGCGGGGTTTTCTCCACGAATCAGAGAGCTGCCGTTTCTTGCCATACCCGTCCCGCTTGAAGCGTGCACCCTTATCGGTGCGTACCTGGATAAGGCGTTTTACTTCACTGGTCATTCTCTTCAGCCCCTCTGGATAATATAGACGCCATCCTGGAACACCCGGGGGTCCCGGTTGCGGATATGCGTTGCGTGTTCGATATTCGCAGCTGAGGTGCCGACGAGTTCACGGTCGATACCGGTGAGAATCACTTCATCGTTGGCCACTTTTGCCGTTACGCCGGATTCTATGCGCGCATAGCGGGCTTTCTTCTCGCCGAGGAAATTGGCGATCTCGAGACGGCTTCCCTGCAGTTTGAGCTGGATGGGGAAGTGGCTGTATACCACTTTCATCCGGTACTCGAACCCGTCGGTCACTCCGCGGCACATGTTTTTTGTATGAGCTTCGAGCGTCCCGACCATCGAAGTGATCTCTTTTCTCTTCGACTCTGTTGAGATGGTGACTTCTCCGCCGTCTACCGATACGGTTACCTGAGGGAAACGCACGTTGCGGGAGAGTTGCCCTTTGGGCCCGGTGATGCGGAGCTGCGCACCGTCCAGACTGGCCTTGACGCCATCCGGAATCCTTACTTTTCTTATTGCTGACATCTGGTGCACCCCTAATAGACGTACCCGAGCAGCTCGCCGCCAATCCCGTCCTTCCGGGCCTGTTCGTGTGAAATTACGCCACGTGAGGTCGAGAGGATCAGGAGTCCGAAATTCTTGCCGGGGAGGTACTGTTTCTCCCAGTACTCCATCTCGTCAAGCTGTACAGAAAACCGCGGGCTGATAGCACCGCAGCGGTTGATCTTGCCCGTAAGTTGGACCTTGAGCTGCCCGCCTCTGCCGTCTTCTACGAATTCGAAGCCGCCGATATAACCGGCGTCCTGCATAATGCGGAGCATTGCGCCGAGGAGTTTGCTCGCGGGTTCGATGGTGCATACGGACTTACCGGTATCTCCGGCGTTCTTTAACGCACACATCCCGTCTGCTATGGTATTCGTTCGTGTCATTTTACTGCTCCTTCAGCTCATCTTCTTGAAGCCAATCTTCTGGGCCCACTCGCGGAAGCACTGCCGGCAGAACATGATATGGTATCTCCGGACAAGTCCCTGCATACGACCGCACATCTTGCACTCGTTTGCGCCACGACCGTAGATCTTTTTCCTTTCCCCTGCCATCAGTGCACCTCCACCAGGTACTTTTCTTTGAGGAATGCAATCGCATCCTCTTTTTTCACGCGCTGTTTCGCCGGGAGCTTCTTCTGCTCCGCGCGCCGGCGCGTAATCCGGATTCCCTTCCGTTCGAGGACTACGTTAACGTCCATGCCGAAAATCCCCACCTGGGGATCGTACGCCATTCCCGGGAAATCTGTATGTTCTTCGATGCCGAACGAGATGTTGCCGGCCTTGTCAAACTGGCTCTCGAAGACAGTTTTATTGATGATCCCAAGCGAGGTCGTAAAGAAGTCGCGGGCGGTCTTTCCCCGGAGGGTTACCTTGCAGCCAATCGGAGCACCCTTCCGTATTGAGAATGCCGGCTGGGTCTTCTTCGCTATGGTCCGGATAGGGAGCTGCCCGGTGATCGTCTTCATGATATTCTCGGCCTTGACGAGTTTCTCGCCACTCTCGCCGACACCCATGTGAACGACGACCTTGTCGATGTAAAGATCGCGCATCGGGGTCATTCTTCATGCCCCCATTTCGCGATGGCGGGTGACTGCCTGCCTACCATGTAGATATAAGGCGCAATCGTGTCGAACCGCGTCTTGGTCGCTTCATCCTCAAGAATGATCTTGTTGGGGACGCTTCCCGGGATGGTCACGATATCGGCGATGCGCGCGACTTTCCCGGAGTGCCTGCCGCCGATGATCATCGCCATGTTGCCAACTGCAAACGGAAAGTGGTCAATGATCTTGAACCGGTTTTCGGGCTCGAGTGAAAGGACGATCGAATCACCGGGTTTGTACGTGTTGTCGGCAAGAAGGTTGGCACCGTCCCGCATGTTCAGCTGAACCTTTCCCCCCGCGATGACGGTTTTTCCGGTAATCTTGCAGAGCCGGCTCTTTGCGGCTTCGGCATCAATATCGATCGAAACGTGCCGGCCGTTCTTGTCGCGCAGGATACGGTAATACTTACCAATCTTCGGGAGGGCGATGATATCAAAGATACCGATACCCATCTTGGGATCCCTGCACGGCCTCCCGTTGATGATGACATCGTTCTGGCCGAGGATTTGTTTCACTTCTTTCATGTTGAGCGCGAGGTGCATATGGTCGCGCAGCCAGACTGCGATCGGCATGGCATTTGCATTGTGCGGGCCGGGCGCTGTCTTCGTGATAAACTTGGTTGTTTTCTTCGCGATATGCCATGAGTCCGGCGCGTTCAGCCGCTTCAGATGGTCTCCCATTATTCGGCCTCCGATATTTTTGCTTCGCGGCGCTTGTCGTTCAGGTTGAGCTTGGTCAATTTGACATTCGATGCATCGATGAGCCTGGGAACCTCGGTTCCGTCCGCCTTGGTCGACGAGACCCCGTGGACGATAAGTTTTGATTTCCGGGTATCAACGCCGTCGACAAGACCTTCGTCACCTGTGAAATCCCCGCGGGTAACTTTCACGGTGTCGCCCTTGACAACACGCAGGGTCCGGATCTGGTATTTCTCCTTCAGATCCTCTGACAGGGGCGCGTTGAGGTATTTTGTCCTCACATGGGGAGGTGCGGTATAGCGCGCCTTCCTCTGTTTTCTTGGCTGTGAGCTTTCAATTCTTGCCATTTTCGCGCCTCACACAATGATAGTCGCCATGGATCCGAGCTTCGGGAACCGTTCCGCCACTTCACGCGCGACCGGGCCCTTAATCTCCGTTCCTTTCGGTTCGTTCTTCTCATCTACTACAACGACGGCATTGTCATCGAATGAGACCCGCACACCGTTTGGCCTGCGCATCTCCTTCTTTGCCCGGATAACTACTGCTCGCACGAGCTTCCGGCGCATATCGGGAGTTCCTTTCTGGACACTTGCCGTGCAGAGATCCCCCAGTCCCAGTTTGGGCTGACGGCGCCTTACACCGTGGTAGCCGAAGACAGAGATGATCTGTACGGTCCTCGCCCCGGTATTATCGGCGCATGCAAGCCTCGTTCCTGTCGCGAGAGACCTCGGCGTCTTTGACTGCTTCGCCTTCATGGCTTCTGCACCTCGACAACAACAAATGTCGTGCTCTTCGAGAGCGGCCGGCACTCAGCAATCTTCACGATATCGCCAACCTTCGCCTGGATGCAGGGGGGGTTGTGGGCGTGAAGTTTCGAGCTGCGCTTCTCGTACCGCTTGTACTTGCGGACGTAGTGCAGGTAATTGCGAGCGACGACGGCAGTTCCCATCATCTTATCGCTCACGACTTTACCGGTGATCACCTGGCCGCGCACCGGTAAAGTGCCGTGAAACGGACAATTAACATCCTTGCACACCTTCTCGGGGGCAGGGATGTTCAATCCAATGTTTTGTGCCATTATGGTATCCTCTTCTTTTCGTGCAGGTTGATTCTCTTTTCAGGAGCCAGCACCATAACCGATCCGTCTATCTCCACAAGTTCGCCGCTTGCGAGGCGAAGCTGGAACCAGCTGTGCATTTTGGGTATCCTTTTGATCCCATGCAGAGTCTCGATTGTCAGCATGTTCCTTGTTTCATCGATGATGCGACCGGAGAGGTTGCTCAGCGTCGGGTTGGTGGCTCCCGATACCAGAATGTCAAGGCCGATCAGCTCGTGCCTGAGGACATTCTGGGAAGAGATCATGCAGTTCTCCTGCGGTTCTGCTCAGTCATCATGCGGGCGATAGTACGCCTGAGTTCCCGGATGTGTCCGGCGTTTTCTGTGGCACCGCCCGCACTTACCTTACCGTAGTGCTGGACGAGTTCCATCCGGAGCTTGTCCATCTGTTCGTTCAACTCAACGTCGGAGAGCTGGTGGACATCGTGTGCCCTGAGAATCGCCATTACTGTTCCTCCGTGTAGGGGAGATCGTCGGGGAGGGCCGGCTCATCGGCATCGGCATCAGGGATGGCGGTCACAGTGAGCTTCGGTGCCGGTCGCTTCTTCTCCTGTTCGATGACCGAGAAGTGG
>DATKMN010000021.1:0-9248 GCA_035541835.1 Methanoregula sp. | reverse complement strand
GGGTACAAGGAGTGTCTCGAATGCCGCCAGAATTGAAAGTCCCGGATATTTCGAAGGCCGACAAGGAAAGGCTGGCCCAGGCGGGGATCGAACTCTCGATGGCGAACCGGTGCGGGAGCTACCTGCAGATGGATCAGGACGTAGTCCATGCCGAATGTTCTGCCGAGGGTATCGAAGTCCTCTCGTACAAGCGGGCCATGGAAAAATACGCCTGGCTGAAAGAGTACGAGTGGAACGTCGTTTCAAAGGACAAGGACGAGATCACGAAATACGTCGCGGACCAGAAGGACCCGAAGGGGTACGTGATCATCGGCCACAAGGGATCGAGCAATGTCATCCCCCTCCAGGCCTGCCTCTTCCTCGGAAAGGAACAGATCCAGCACGTGCACAACATCATCATCGCCGAAGAGGACTCTGAGCTCCACATCATCTCCGGCTGCACGAGCGGGGAGCATGTCGGCAAGGGCGGGGCGCATTACGGGGTCTCGGAATTTTACGTGAAGAAGAATGCGAAGATCAGCTTCACGATGATCCACAACTGGAGCGAGAATATCGAGGTCTTCCCCAGGAGCGCTTCGGTCGTTGAGGAGAACGGGGTCTTCCTTTCCAACTACGTCTGTATGCAGCCCGTCAAAAAAGTGCAGATGTACCCGACAGCAACCCTGAAGGGAGAGAATTCCGTTGCACGGTTTTCGAGCGTCGTGATCGCGTCCGCCGAATCGTACATGGACCTCGGCTCACGGGCTGTTCTCGAAGGAAAAGGGGCAAGCGCCGAGCTGATCACCCGGGCCATCACCAAGGGCGGGACCATCATATCACGCGGGCATATCAACGGGAAGACCGCCGGCACCCGCGGTCACCTCGAGTGCAAGGGCCTCATCCTCCGGGACGGGAGGATCTACGCGATCCCGGAGATCGAGGGATCCGTCGTCGGGACCGAGCTCTCCCACGAAGCGGCGGTCGGCAAGCTTGCCCGGGACGAGATCGAGTACCTCATGTCACGGGGGCTCGACGAAGACGAGGCCACCGCGACGATCATCCGCGGGTTCCTTGATGTCAAGATCACCGGTCTCCCGGATGCCCTCCAGCAGCAGATAGACGCCTCGATCGACGTCGCAGAAAAATCCGGGTTCTAGAAAAAAATCTATGTCTCCCTACCCCCGCGCCGATGAACGGATGAGGATGGTGGAGTCCCAGATAGCTGCCCGGGGGATCCGAAACCCCCTGGTCCTCGCCGCGATGCGGGAAGTCCCGCGGCACCTCTTCATCCCGCCTCCGTACGACCGGAACGCATATGACGACAGCCCGCTGCCGATCGGAAACGGACAGACCATCTCGCAGCCATATATCGTCGCGCTCATGACCGAACTCCTTCGCCCGGAGCCCGGGCACCGTGTCCTCGAGATCGGGACCGGGAGCGGTTACCAGGCAGCGGTCCTTGCAAAGATCGTGCAGAAGGTGACTTCCGTCGAGCGGATCCCAGAAGTCGCCCGCCTTGCCCGGAGGAATCTCGGTGCCATCGCTCTATCCAACGTCGAGGTAATTGTCGGGGACGGGACACTCGGGTACCCGGAAAACGCCCCCTACGACGGGATCCTCATCACCGCCGCGACTCCCGATGTCCCAAAACCCCTCATAGGCCAGCTCGCGGAGGGGGGAAGACTGGTGGCCCCGGCAGGGGGAAGGGACGTACAGGAACTCCTGGTGCTCACGAACCGGGGCGGGTCCGTCACCCGGGAATCCCACGGAGGGGTCCGGTTCGTCCCCCTCATCGGGGAGTACGGGTGGCCGGAGTATTGACCATGAAGTTGCACGATGTAACAAGGCCGCTCTCGGCACGGTCCCCGGTCTATCCGGGCGATGTAGTCCCTTCATTCGACCAGGAGGAGCGGGACGGGTACCTCATCACGGGACTCAGGATGAGCTCGCACTCGGGGACCCATATCGATTCGCCCGCCCACTTCCTTCCCGGGGGCAGTACAATCGACGGACTCCCGCTGGAGAACCTCATCGGGAAGTGCCGGGTTATCGATCTCAGCGGTGCAGGCCCCCGCATCACCGCAAGCCAGCTCGGAGGCAGGGCAGGGGGCGCGACGCGGGTACTCCTGAAGACCTCGTTCTCGGGCGCCGGGGAGTTTGCCGAGGACTTCCCTGCTATCGATATTTCGGCGGCACGGCTGCTTGCTGCACGGAAGATCCGGTGCGTGGGGATCGACTCGATGTCGATCGAACCGTTCGGCAGCGACGGTTCCGTCCACCGCGAACTGCTCGGAAACGGCTGCAGCATCATCGAACTCCTCGACCTCTCCGGTATCAGGGAGGGCGAGTACCATATGATCGCGCTGCCGCTCCGGCTCGAAGGGATCGATGGGGCCCCGGCGCGGGTTATTCTTGTTGAGGGGGAAAAAGGATTATGGACCTGATCGTCGGTTCTGTGGAAAAGATCCGGGAGCTGATCGACAACTGCGGGTGCGAAGAGGGTGACATCGTCCTCCGGACCGACCCGGATATCGTGAACTGCCAGTACGAGCGGGGGGCGTGCATGGTCGCGACCTTCGGTGGAAAGACCGCCCAGTTCGTCACCGACAACCCGGTGAGCGCCCTCACGAAGCTGTCGTTCCTGTTCGGGGCGCCCCTCGAGGTCCCGCAGGCCCGGAGCGCCGCAGCGGCAGTCGTAAACGTCCTTGCCGGGTTCTTCTCCCTCTCCCGGGTGCAGCACGCCTGCCCCCGGCGCGACCACATGGCCTGCCGGGAAGAGCTCAAAGCGGTCCTGAACGGAAAACGGATCTTCTGTACCGGGGACATGCAGGTTATCCCGGCGGAGTTTTCGGGAATGGTCGCCGGCAGCCCGGACGATGCCGATATCATCCTCTTCAACGGAGAGGGGACCATCAGTCCCGGTGCGGGGGATATCGTCGCCGCATTCCGGGGCAAAAAAGAGATCCTCTGCCTCGGCCCATCGACATCGGGAGTCGCGAGGCTCAACAGTCTTTTGCACTGGTGCCCGTACGGTTCGTGACGGAAAAGACGGAGGCCCCAGACGGTCCCGATGGTGTCCTGCCACTTCCCGGCCCGGCCGGCTCTCTGCCGGGGGAACTGCCACGATAAACTCTTTAAAAAAATACGGATCAATACTGTAGCATGCTCTTCGGGTCTTCGGGTATCAGGAGGAAATTCGACCAGACGCTCATCGACACGGCGCTGAATGTCGGATCTGCCCTTGCGTTCCGGTCGTCCGGGATCATTGTCGGGATGGACACCCGGACAACCGGCCCGCTCCTTACAAACATGGTCGTTGCCGGTATACTCGGTTCCGGCGGCACGGCATTTACCGCTGGTATTGCTCCGACACCGTCGATCGCGTTTGCCACCCGTACGGCACAGGCAGGGTGCATGGTGACTGCGTCCCACAACCCCGAGGAATATAACGGGCTCAAACTCTTCAACCCCGACGGCTCCTCGTTCACCCGGCCCCAGCAGGCAGAGATGGAGGACCTCCTTGCGACCCCGCACTGGACTGACTGGAAGCACCAGGGGACCGAGCGGCGTATCGATGCGATAACGCCCCACAGGAACGCAATCCTCGATGCAGTATCGGTGAAGGAGGGGACCAGCGTGATCCTGGACTGCGGGAACGGCGCCGGGTGCACGATGAGCCCCGCACTCCTCACCGAAGCGGGTGCAAAACCGGTCTGCATCAATTGCGATCCTTCCGGCCACTTCGGCAGGCCCTCGGAGCCACTGGAAGAGAACCTCCCGTATCTCGGAGAGATGGTCCGGAAACGCGGGGCGCACTGTGCGGTAGTCCACGACGGCGACGCCGACCGGATGATGGCGTTTGACAACCGCGGCCGGTACATCGGCGGGGACTGCCTGCTCGTACTCTTTGCAAAATATCTCGGGGCAAAGAGGGTCGTAACCACGAGCGACGCGTCGATGGTCATCGAACAGGTCGCCGACGTGAAGCGGACGTCGGTTGGCGACACGTTCGTCTCGGAGCAGCTGCTTAGCTGGGGGGACTTCGGCGGGGAGCCCTCGGGCGCATGGATATTCCCGAAGATCTCGTACTGCCCGGACGGGCCGTACGCGGCAGCCCTTTTCTGCGAGATCGCGTCGGAGTGGGATATCGCCGAGGAGATCGATTCTGTCCCGGTGTATCCCATCCTCCGCGAATCCATACCGCTCGAGACAGCACGGGAGACCGTACTTGCCCTTGGGGCTGAGAGCCCGACCGACGGGATTCGAATCGCCGGTGAGGACGGGTGGTTCCTCATCCGTGCGAGCGGGACCGAGCCGAAGGTTCGCATCACCGCGGAGGGATTAAATCAGGATTCTGCGAAGAAAATGCTCGCAAAAGCTCGTGATCTCCTGCGGAAAAGGGAAAACGCTTAAATCCATTAAGGCGGGTTGTTACGTATGGATTGTGTCGTTCTCGCCGCAGGAGAGGGGAAACGGATGCGCCCTCTCACCACGAAACGCCCGAAAGTGATGCTCCCCCTGGCAAACCGGCCGATGGTCGAGCACCTTGTCCTTGCAGCCCGTGAGGCGGGGATCAGGAATTTTATTTTTGTCGTGGGCTACGGCGAACGGGAGATCCGGAACTATTTCGGGGACGGCTCTCAACTGGGGGTTACCATCTCCTATGCCCCCCAGCGCCAGCAGACCGGCACCGCTGATGCGCTCCGGTCGGCACGGGACTTCGTATCGGGAAAATTCCTTGCGCTCAACGGGGATATGATCGTGACGAGCGAAGACCTCGCCCGGCTGCAGGCATGTCCCGCGATGTGCATGGGGGTCAGCACTACAGACCACCCCTCAGACTACGGTGTTGTCCGGATTGAAGATGGTAAAATAACCGCGCTTGTCGAGAAATCCGCCCGCCCGGACTCGAACCTCATCAATGCGGGGGCTTACCTATTCGACGACCATATCTTCGAGCTCGTGGACAGGGTGCACCCGTCTTCCCGTGGCGAGCTCGAGCTCACCGATGCACTCGCGGACCTCATCTCCGGCAGAAAACTCTCTGCGTACCAGCTCTCCACCTGGATGGACGTAGGGCACCCCTGGGACATGCTCGGGGCCAACGCCACCCTGATGGCCCCCCTGAAATCCGATAACCAGGGGACGGTCGAGGAGGGGGTCTCCCTTTCCGGCACCGTGATCGTGGGAAAGGGATCAGTTATTAAATCCGGGACCTATATTGAAGGGCCCTGTATCATCGGAAAGGACTGCAGGATCGGCCCGCACGCCTTTATCCGGGGTTCAACGAGCATCGGGGACGGATGCCATATCGGGCACTGCTCGGAACTGAAGAACTCCATTATCATGGCAGGGACAAAGGTGCCCCATTTCAACTATATCGGCGATTCCGTAATCGGGAGCGGTTGTAATTTCGGGGCAGGGACAAAAGGTGCCAATCTCCGGCACGACCGCGCGAACGTCCGGGTCTGCGGGAACGATACCCGGCGGAAGAAGTTCGGCGCGGTGATAGGGGACAATGTGCAGTTCGGCATCAACTGCTCGATCAATGTCGGGGCGATGATAGGCAGCAACGCGTCGTTTGCGCCGGGATCGTACATCGAGGGTTGCATTGGAGAGAATTCAAATATCCGGTAGGAAGTAACATGCAGGCAGTCATACTCGCAGCAGGAGAGGGGAAACGGGTCAGGCCCCTGACACGGAGCCGCCCGAAGGCAATGATCCCGGTCGCAAACCGCCCGATAATAGCGTATGTCATCGACGCCCTGGTGAAAAACGGTATCCGCGACATCATTGTAGTGGTCGGGTACCGGAAGGAGCAGGTCACGCGGTACCTGAACCAGCTCGAAATCCCGGTCAGCGTCGTAGTGCAGGACAAGCAGCTGGGAACCGCCCATGCACTGAAATGCGCCGAATCGTTCATCACCGGCGACTTCCTGCTGCTGCCCGGGGACAATTATATCGATCACCACTCCATCGCCCGGATAAAGGACACCCGGAATGCAATGCTCGTGAAGGACCATCCCAATCCCTCCAATTTCGGCGTGGTGACGCTGCGGGACAACCATGTGACGAGCATCGTGGAAAAGCCCCAGCACTCCCAGAGCTTCATGGTCAGCACCGGGATTTATTCGCTGACAAAGCAGTTTTTTGGCTTCATACGGGAGAACGATGTAACGGATGCTGTCTCGCGGATGCTTGCGGCCGGGGAGAAAATCCAGGCGGTGGCTGCCGATGACTGGCAGGACGCGATTTATCCCTGGGACCTTCTCCGGATGAATGCCCGCCTGCTGAAGACGCTCCCCTCCACGAGGGAAGGCACCGCGAGCCGGCAGGCAACCGTCCAGGGCACGGTCCAGGTTGGAAGGGGGACGACGATCGATGCAAACGCCGTCATTCGTGGCCCCGTCGTCATCGGGAACGACTGCGTCATCGGCCCGAACTGCTGCATCATGCCGAATACCAGCATCGGTTCACGGGTGACCATCGAGCCGTTCACCTTTGTCGGAAACTCCCTGATCATGGACGATGCGGGGATTGCGTCCCACTCAAGGATTGTCGATGCCATCATCGGCGAGCGCTGCTCCCTTGCCGACCATACGTCGACAGCGACCGGCGAGAGCCTGATGGAGATAGAGGAGACTGTCATACGGCCCGGGTTCGGGGCGGTTCTTGGTGACCAGGTCTCCAGCGGTTCATTTACGGTCTTCCGTAACTGCATCGTGGGAAACAACGTGAAGATAGGGCCGGCGCACAGCGTGGTATCCGCCATCCTTCCGGACGATACCGTGGTGATCTGAATTGTGCGGGATCGTCGGGTACATCGGCCACCGTAACGCAGCACCGGTGGTCGTCGAAGGGCTGAAAAAACTGGAGTACCGGGGATACGACTCGTTCGGGGTCGCGACAACCGGCGAACGGCTCGAGGTTGCCAAATTCCAGGGGCGGATCGGGGAGAACGCCGGGAAGAGCGCGGGCCTTCCGGGAAAAGTCGCGATAGGCCACACGCGGTGGGCGACCCACGGGATTCCCAACCAGACCAATGCGCACCCTCACACCGACTGCCACGACCGCATCGCTATCGTGCACAACGGGATCATCGAGAATTACGCCGAACTGAGGCGGGACCTTGTGTCCCGGGGCCACTCCTTCCGTTCGGAGACAGACACGGAGGTCGTCGTACACCTCGTGGAGGAGGAGTACGCGAAGTGCCGGGACCTGCTCGCCGCCGTGAAGGGGGCGCTCCCACAGCTCACCGGATCCTACGCGCTGCTGGTCATCGCCTCCGGCGAGGACCGTATTATTGCGGCAAAATGTGCAAGCCCCCTTGTTCTCGGCGTCGGAGACAAGGAATTCTTTGCCGCTTCCGACATGACGCCCCTTATCGAGTACACGGAGCGGGCGATCTTCCTCGAGGAAGGGGATATTGCTGATATCACGAGGTCCGGGATCCATATCTCGAACAACGGGAACAGCGTCACCCGGGAGATTGAGCTCATCGACTGGTCTGTCGATGATGTGAAGAAGGGCGGGTTTGCCCACTACATGCTCAAGGAGATCTTCGAGCAACCCCAGGCGTTCTATAACTCCCTCCACGCAGCCGAAGGTGCACTTCCCGCTGAGGTCCGCGACCCCCAGCCCTTTACGCTCGTCGCGTGCGGGTCCTCATACCATGCGGGGCTGATATTCCGCTACCTCCTGGAAGAGGCGTGCACCATGCCGGCGCGTATCGAGTTCGGCTCGGAATTCAAGTACTTCCCGCCACCCGTCGAAGGGACCGTGATTGGGATATCCCAGTCCGGAGAGACCGCGGACACGATCTCCGCGATCCGCCAGGCAAAGACGCACAACTGCACCACCCTCGCGATCACCAACGTGCTCGGGAGCTCCATCAGCCGGATCGCGGACCATACACTCTTCATGCGGGCGGGGCCGGAGATCAGCGTCGCGGCGACCAAGTCGTTTATCGCCCAGCTGGCTGTCCTGATGCAGATCATCAACCAGCTTTGCGACCGGAAATACGACGAAGTCCTGGCCCAGGGGCACCGGGCTATCGAAGAGGTGCTCCTTATGGATTTTGGGGAAGCCGTCGATCTCTGCAAGGGTGCTGATAGCATCTTCTTTGTCGGCAGGGGGCCCTTCTACCCGGTTGCCCTCGAAGGCTCCCTGAAAATGAAGGAGATCTCGTATATTCATGCCGAAGGGTACGCAGCAGGCGAGCTGAAACACGGCCCGTTTGCCCTCCTCTCCCCGCAGACACCGGTCATCGCGCTCTGCCTACCCGGAGACACATACCACGTAATGATCTCCAATATCAAGGAGATGAAAGCACGGGGGGCGCCGGTGATCGCGCTTGGCGCTGATGGCGACGAGGAACTGGGTGACGTCGTAGACCTCTTCATCCCCCTTCCGGGCGGCCACACGTTCACAAGGATTCTGACCGCGATAGTCGCGGTCCAGCTCCTCGCGTACCATACCGCAGTCTCCCTTGGGCGGGACGTCGACAAACCAAGAAACCTTGCAAAGAGCGTGACAGTCGAATGAAAGAGTATGGCAGGAATACCATCGGGCCCAGTGCACAGATCTTCGAGCCGGTAACCTTAGGTTTTCCCTCCCGGGAAAATTTCAGCAAACCGGATTTTGCCGGTGTTACCATCGGTAAAAATGCGGTTATCCGGTCGGGGACCATCATCTACTGCGATGTCTCAATCGGGGACGACTTCCAGTCCGGGCACAATGTCATGATCCGGGAAAAGACGACGATCGGGGACCGGGTCGCGATCGGGACGGCAAGCGTTATCGAAGGGAATACTACCATCGGCAACCATGTGAGCATCCAGAGCATGGTCTACATCCCCACGAACACCCGGATAGAAGACCATGTATTCATCGGGCCGAACGCCGTCCTGACCAACGACCGGTATCCGCCCACCTCCATTGGTGGCCTGAACGGCCCGGTCATCCGGGAGGGAGCGGCGATCGGCGCCAACACGACCCTCCTGCCGGGAGTGTGCATAGGCGAAGGAGCTCTCGTCGCCGCCGGCTCGGTCGTCACCCGTGACGTCCCCTCACGGATGCTGGCGATCGGCAGCCCGGCACGGATCCGGGACCTTCCGGAAAAAATTACCGCAGCCCGTAAATAGCACCGGTACCCGGGATCCGGCTGTACGCATGGACCCGTCGACCGTTTTGAGATTTTAGCCGGTCGGGAAGAGATCTCCGGCTCCTCCCGAATCCGGTTTTCCTGCCCGGGCCGGCAGGTCCCGCCG
>DATKMN010000020.1:0-11915 GCA_035541835.1 Methanoregula sp. | reverse complement strand
CGGGGTCCAGGACCTCCATCGAGACCTGGAGCACCGTCTCGCTCCTCCGCCCGCAGGCATAGAGAAAAGACTCGTACTCGCCACTCAGGTATTCCATGTTCTCCCGCTGGAAGACACCCCGTTCCACGTCGACGCGGTTGAAGAACGCGCCCCCGGCCTGGAAGGTCTCGGCCTCCCTCGTCGGGTTCATGATCCGGAGGTGCGTCCGGCCGCAGGCGCACCGTTCCCGCGACATCACCGCCGAGTTGTCCTCGGTATCGTAATTGAGGAGGAGGGTCCCCGCCTTCGCTCCCTCCGGCAGCAGGGTCGTGAGCACTGCCCGGCCGGTATTCCCGTCATGGACAAAGTCCCTCATCTGCGGGTCATAGATATCGAGGTGGACGAGGTCTTCGGGAACATGGAGCCCGGCGAGCGCCGTGCACTCGCCGCACATCGTCCCCTCGGTGCTGCCGTACGTGTTGTACACCGGACACCCCCACACACCGGAGAGGTACGCCCGCGACTCGTCGGCAAAGCTCTCGCCCCCGGCGACCAGCCGTTCGATCCCGCTCTGCTTCGGATCGATCCCTTCCGATTCAAGCCTCCGTGCGAGCCGGAGGAGCTTGAAGACGCTTCCCACGATGGAAGAGGGGCGGTAGGCCGTGATGACCCGGGACGCAAAATCGCACCTGCCGAACGGGATGATCGTCATCCCGATCCCGCGGGCCGCGAGGGTCATGGTGTTTGCGCCCACGTTCATGCCATAGGAAGCGCAGACCACGACCCGGTCCTTCCGGTCAAACCCCTGGGAGACGAAGCTGCGGGAGTACTTCTCCGCATAGCGTTTCCAGTCGTCCCAGGTAAGGAAGAAACTCTTCGGCGTCCCGCTCGTTCCGCTCGTTTCCTGGATGGTGAAGATATCGCCCCAGTCTGCGGAGAGAAACCGGAACTCCGGGGTTTGCGGGGGCTGGTGTTCCCGGATTGTCCGGCCGGAGATGACCGGGAGGCGGAAGAGGTCTTCATGGACCCGGATCTCGGCCGGATCGATCCCGTTCTCCCGGAACCAGTGCCGGTAGAAAGGGGAGTGTTCCTGCGCGTATTTCACCGTGTACCGTATGCGGGCATCGATCAGGTCATCGAGATCGGACCTGTCCAGCATCTCTATCGAAGCGTTATGGTACCGGGACATTTCGGTAATGTAGTGAATAGTGGAAAAGAGGGGAAATAAGTTGCGAAGGATCCGGCAGGAAACGGGGATTCCTGGGCCCGGGATGAAACCCTTCTGTGCCATCCGGCGGGTGCCCGGATGAGGTCTCCCGTTATTGCAGGAATTACGGATCAGAGAACAAACAGGAGCAGCCAGGCCAGGAAGAGGCCCGCGGCAACGATGATTCCCGCAATCAGCCATGCTTTCCACGCGGAGTGCTCCTCCGAAAAATCGTACATCCGGAGATCCTGGTCATCTTTTCTCCGGAGCCATTCGGAAAGTGTGCGGGTCATGCCGGTACTACCTGATCTCACTTGAAAAGATTGCCGGAAATTCCGGTTGCGGACGGACTGGCGGTCCGGATGATCGTAAAAAAGGCATCCGGAAAAACGGGTCAGATGTACCGGTTTTTCCGCAGCCATTCCGTCTGCGGCTTGAGGTACCGGTAGATGATATCGCACTTCTCGTCCTGGATGGTCCAGGGAATGACAATCACGGTATCGCCTTCGCGTATCCACTGCCGTTTCTTCATCTTCCCCTTGATCCTTCCCATCCGGGTGACGCCGTCAACGCACCGGACCCGGATATGGTTGGCACCCAGCATTGTTTCGGCAAGCGCAAATTGTTCCCGGGCCCACTTCTTCGGGAGACGGACCCGGACGGTCGGCGTCCCGTCCGCATTGATCGCGTTCGGATCGCCCTGATCATCGTTTCTGTGAAATCCACTCATTCAACCAACTACGTGCTGCTGTATGAATGGCGGGCGAGATGTTGAAGCTATGGAAGGGGCATACGGATGCCGTTTTCAGGAAAACCTTATCAATAATGACTGCGATGAGGATACCATCGCAAAGGCCGGCCGTGCCGGAAAGCGCCTTTGATGAATGGGGGAGTTACCTTTGACAAAACAATCCGTAAAACCTGTAGTGATGGGGATAGGAACCAATAACGTGATCCGGTTCACCTGCCCTGACTGTAACACCCAGAACGCGATCACCTGCAGGATGCCCAAGGACTTTTTCCGTGCAAGCCGCGATGCAAACTGCAGGGGATGCAAGACACGGTTCACCATTGTCTCGCCGGGTTCAGCGCACCGTGCCGTGATCTCGTCCGGGTCATCCTGACCTTCCGGGAACATGATCCGGTAACCCGGGAATCGATCCGTCTCCCGTTCCGCCACGCAGCTGAGGGGAGCTGCAGTCCTTTTTTTTGTGCCGTACCTTTTGTGCTTACAAAACACATTTTTTAACAAAACGTTTGTTCCGCAAAAAGCCATGAACCAGATTTACCTCATCGGCCACCGCCAGCCCGACACGGACAGCATAGCCAGTGTCATCGGCTACGCCGAATTCTTGAACCTCTCCGAGCCGGGGAGATATGTCCCGGCCCGGTGCGGGGACCTCACCCCGGAATCCGGGTATGTGCTCGCCCGGTATGGCGTCCCTGCCCCGGTCTTTGTCGCGTCGGTCGAGCCGAAGCTCTCCGATATCATATACAAGCCGGTGTTTTCCCTCCCGGCCGATGTTCCTGCCGTGGACGTTGCCACCCTGATGGCAAGGGAAGGGATCCGGAACGTGGTCATCACCGACCCGGAGGGAAAGCCCTCCGGCATGGTGGGGGAGCACGCGCTCGCGGGAGCGTATATCCGGAAGATTCACCTCGCGGAGCTCGCGGTGACGCCGATCGCGGTCGGGACGCTTGCACGGATCCTGAACGCGGATGTCATCGTCTCCGCCCGGGACACGCTCGAGGGGAAGGTGTACATTGCGATCGACGCCCTCCATGTCATGCTCCGGAGGATGACCGCCCGCGATATCGCGGTCGTGGGCGACAACGAGCCCGACCAGCTCGCGTTCATCTCGGCGGGAATCGCATGCCTGATCATCGCCGAAGGCGCGCCGGTCGGGGAGCGGGTGAAGGCGGGGGCCGCTGAGCGGGGGGTTACGGTCCTCTCAACCGGCCTCGATGCGTTTGGCGTGGGAAAGATGATCTCCCTCTCGCTCCCTGCCCGGGAAGTGATGGAGACCAACGTGCCGGTCCTCCGGATGGGCGATACCATCGCCCGCGCCCGGCAGGTCGTGGCCGGCTCAAGGTTCCGTGCAGCCTGCGTGGTCGGGGAGGACGGTACGCTTGCCGGTATCCTGACCCGGACCACCCTCCTGGATGAAGTGCGGCGCCCGGTCATCCTCCTCGACCACAACGAGGCCTCCCAGGCCGTGCCCGGGATCGAGGAGGCGGAGATTGTCGAGATCATCGACCACCACCGGCTCGGTGCGATAACGACCTTAAAACCGGTCCGGTTCCTGAACGATCCCGTCGGGGCAACCTCGACGATCATTGCGATGAAGTTCCTGGAGTCCGGGCTGAAGCCGTCACCGGCCACCGCAGGCGTCCTGCTTGCGGGAATCCTCTCCGACACCCTCTCCCTCCGGATGTCCACCACGACCCACCGGGACCGCAAGGCGGTGCAGTTCCTCGCCCCGATCGCGGGGGAAGACCCGGAGAAGCTCGGGCTCGCGCTCCTCGAACGGGGGATGGATCTCTCCGGTGCCTCCGTCGGGGCAATCCTTGGCCGGGACACCAAGGAGTTCGAACTCTCCGAAAAGAAGGTGGTGATCTCGCAGGTAATGGTCCCCGCATTCAGCTGGAACCGGGAGCGCGGGGACGAGATCGGGCACGGGCTGGACGGGCTCAAATCCTCATGCGGTGCCGATATCGCCCTCGCCCTCTTCACGAGCGTGTCGGACAATGCAAGCGAGCTCTATGCCGCGGCAGAGCCGGAGCTCCTCGACCGGCTCTTCGGGGGACCGCTCCCGCGCAGGCTCGACGGGGTCATGTCACGGAAGAAGGACTTCGTCCCCTGGCTTGGCGAACGTCTCCGCGGGCTCTCCGCCAAGACCTGAACCGCGGTCGGCTGCCCTGGTATTTTTTGTATCCCTGGCCCACGGCAGGGTTTTCATTCCCCGAGGTGAATAGACCGGCATGGAAACATTCTGGGAGGAACGGTACCGGGCGGAAGGTAAGATCTGGGGGGACGCCCCGAGCCAGACTGCCCTCCATGCCATACGGCTTTTCCGGAAAGCAGGCTTCCGGCGCGTGCTGGTCCCCGGGTCCGGGTACGGGAGGAATGCCATGGCGTTTGAGCGTGCCGGATTCGACGTGACCGGCGTCGAATACTCCGAAACTGCCGTCCGCATAGCCCGCGCGGCCTGCCCGTCGATCCGGTACTGCCACGGGTCGGTACTCGACCCGCTGCCGGCCGATGTGCCCTTTGACGGGATCTACTGTTTCAACGTCCTCCACCTCTTCCGTGCCGGTGACCGGGACCGCTTCCTCCATAACTGCCTCGACGTGACCCGTACTGGCGGCGGTATGTTCTTTGTCGTTTTTTCCGAGAAGGAGAACAGTTTCGGCCGGGGAAGGGAGACCGAGAAGGACACGTTCGAGAGCCGGCCCGGCCGCGAGGTCCATTATTTCACCCGTGACGGGCTCCTCTCCGCATTCGCGGGGATGGATATCCAAAAAGAGGGGCTTGTCGGCGAGGAGGAGGACCATGGCGAAGAGGGCCGGCACACCCATCTCCTCCGGTATATCTGTGCCCGGAAACGGTGAACGGTACAAGGAAATACCCGGAACTCGACCGGCCCTCACCTGTGCCCCGGGTATCCAGGCGGGACTCCCATGGCCTGCGTAACAGAAAGGCGGGGAACCAGCCAGTACAGATTTTTTTTATCCGCCTTTTTTAAACTAGTACCGGATAATAGTTCATATCAGGAAGCCCCACGCACATCCGCCCCGTATCGGTCCGGAACGCCATCATGTACTCCCTACTCTATGTCGATGACGAAGAAGATCTCCTCACTATCGGCAGGATCTATCTTGAGAAGACCGGCAACTTCAGGGTCGATATCACCCCGTCCTGCGCAAGCGCGCTCTCCCTGCTCAGGACACGCCCCTATGATGCGGTCGTCTCCGACTACCAGATGCCCGAGATGGACGGCCTTGCGTTTCTCAAGGCGGTGCGGGCAGCGCACGGGGACATACCGTTCATCCTTTTCACGGGGAGGGGCAGGGAAGAGGTGGTGATCGAGGCCATCAACGACGGTGTCGACTTCTATCTCCAGAAAGGCGGCGATATCCGGGCGCAGTTTTCCGAGCTCTCCCACAAGATCGTGCGGGCAGTCGAGCGGAAACGGATGGCAGCGCAGATCCGGGCAAACGAGGCGCGGGTCCGCGAACTCGTGGACAAACTCCCCGTTGTGGTGTACGAGTGCGACGGGCAGGGCCGGATAACGTTCATCAACCAGACCGGCATTGACGTCCTTGGATACAGCCGTGAGGAATTTGAGAACGGGCTCAACGTCGGCGACCTCATAGCCCCGTCGTATCGGAACAAGTTCACAGCCCGGCTCTTGACGATGCGTGCCGGGAAGGCGATCCCCGGTGGCCAGGAGTTTGTCCTCCTGAAAAAGGATGGCAGCAGGATACCGAGCACGGCGTATTCGTCGGTGATCTCCCAGGACGGAAAACCCGCGGGCCTGCGTGGTTTTTTCGTGGACCTCAGCGAGCAGAAGAAGACCGAAGAAGAACTCAAGCTCCTCAAGATATCGGTCGAGACAGCGTCGGACGAGGTCTTCTGGCTCGACTTCGAGGGGAACATCTTAAACGTCAACCAGGCGGCCTGCCGGATCACCGGCTACTCGCGGGAAGAGCTCACGTCGATGAAAATTTTCCGGCTCGATCCCGATTTCGATCCGGCCCGGTGGGAAGCCTCGATCGGGGACCTCAGGAAGAGAAAGACGCAGGTCTTCGAGACCCGGCACCGGCGTAAGGACGGGAAGGTCATCGATGTCGAGATCATGGCAAACTATGTCGAGAAAGACGGGGTAGAATACAGTTTTGCCTTTGTCCGCGACATAACCGACCGGAAACGGGCCGAAACAGAACTCCATGCGGCGTACGAGCAGATCACGGCTGCGGAAGAGGAGCTCCGGCAGCAGTATGACGAACTCAAGAAAGACGAGGACCTGCTCCGCGAGAGCGAGGCCCGGTTCCGGACCCTCTTTGAATCTGCAAGTGACGCCATCTTCATTGTCGACGGAGGGAGGTTCGTCCAGTGTAATTCCCGGACGCTTGCAATCTTCGGGTGCACGGAAAAGGGGCAGATCATCGGGCGCTCGCCGGCCGATTTCAGCCCGGAGTACCAGGCCGACGGCCGCAGTACCCTTGCCGCAGTCAGGGAGAACGACCGGCGGGTGATGGAAGGCGAGGCGCTGACCTTCGAGTGGCTGCACACGAGACTTGACGGGACCCCGTTCTTTTCCGAGGTCTCCCTGAGCCGGGTGATTGTCGACGGAAAGAACCTCATCCAGTCGATCGTCCGCGACATATCGGACCGGAAACAGGCGGAAGCGGCCACAAACCTCGCGAACCGGAAACTGTTCATGATGAACGAGGTCTCACGGCACGTCATCCGGAACAAGATCACCGGGCTCATCGGCTGTGCCGAGATGGCGTGTGAGGCATCGTCGCCCGGGGAGTGCCGGAACCTCAGCAGTGACATGAAAGAGTTGATCCTCGCCATCCAGAAGCAGATCGACTTCACGCAGGAATACGAGAAGGTCGGGGTGAACCGGCCGGAATGGCAGAGCCTGAAGAAAGCCGTGATGGGGATCGGACGCCCGGGCATCGGGTTCATCCCGGCATTTTCCGATATCGAGATCCATGCCGATCCGCTTCTTGGCAGGATCTTCGAATACCTTATGGAAAACTCCGTCCGGCACGGCCGGAAGGTCACCCGGGTGGCACTGAGTACCGGGGAACGGCCGGAAGGGCTTGTCATCACGTTTACCGATAACGGCATCGGTATTCCGGAGGATCAGAAGGCGAAGATCTTCGACCAGCAGGCCGGGGCCCAGCGGGGTGTCGGCCTCTTCCTTGTCCGGGAGATCCTCGCGATTACGGGTATCACCATCGTCGAGAATGGGGTGTACGGGCAGGGGGCCCGGTTCGAGATGACGGTCCCGCCCGGGGGGTTCAGGCCCGCCGGTTCCTGAAAAAACAGCAGCTTTTACTGTTCGTGCCTCCCACGCTCTTCTCATGGGCACCGATCTGGTACCGGAGGCGTTCCGGGAGATCTGGAACTACGTGGCCGCGGCGATCCCGGCGACCGGCTCGCACGGGATGGACCACACCGGGCGGGTGGCCCGCCTCTGTGCGATCATCGGCGGAGAGGAGCATGCGGATATGCGGGTCCTCATCCCCGCTGCCCTTCTCCACGATATCGCGCGGCCGGCGGAGGCGGAGCGGGGAGTCCCCCACGAGGCCGAGGGGGCACGGATGGCGGAAGACTACCTGCGCTCTGCCGGGTATCATGAGCATTCCATCCCCGCCATCGCCCACGCGATCCGGGCACACCGGTACCGTTCCACGGTCCCTCCGGAGACGCTGGAGGCGAAGATCCTCTCCGATGCCGACAAGCTCGACGCGCTCGGCGCCGTGGGCATTGCCCGGACATTCCTCCGGGCCGGGGAGCATGGCGGCGGGATCCAGGACGCAGTGGACCACGTCCATGACAAACTGGAGAAGCTCGAAGGGCTCATGTACACAAAAACGGGCCGCCGGCTTGCCCAAAAACGGCACGCGTTCATGACAGGTTTTATCGGAGAGCTCGAACGGGAGCGACACCTTTGAACGGCAGGGTCTAAGACGCGACTGGACCGGGCTGTTCTTGTCAAGGCGGGGTTCCCTCACCCTGGAAAAAAATATGCTCCGTAGAAAATATCAGAGTTTATCGTATTGAATGGTGAAGGGACCACGGGTGCTCGCCGCTCGAAGACTTCGCCTTCTCAAATCAGCGTCGCTGATGCGATGCCGATACCTATCGGGGCCCGCCATCGAAGAATCCCCTGGGATTCTTCTTGTCTTCGGTCCTTTTGGACCTTCAGACCGTGGAGCATGGCCGTGGATCGTTTTCCGGTGGTTTCGCGAAAATTTCAATCGAAAAATGAGATCCCAAAATTTCTTTCGGAAATCTTCTCTTCATCAAGGTCTGATGACCTGTCAGAGGTTCAAGGGGAGCCGCCCCCTTGACCCCCGAGGCACAATTGTTTCTTGTTCAACCTTCATGCCCGGCGAGGGCCCGACGAGGCGCCCGGGCGACCCCGAAGGGGTGGGACTGCTCGCAATGTTTTAGGGTTTTTGTTTACATTGAAAGAAGACTCGTTTTCTTTTCATAGTGGCTATCCAGGAATTTCTACCGATCGGATCACTGAAAATTTTTCTTCAGTCAACGCCTGATTTATCCGATCCCGGCATCAATGATCTCCTGCCATGCCTGGGACTGACTAAAAATGCACGCGGTTTTCTTCCGGCCCCCTCAAAAAAAGCAGCCTCCAGAGATGCCGTAATCACCCTGGCATCCCCGGGTCTCCCCCGACATACGGCTGCAGGGGCGAAGCGGGAGCACCACAGCTTTTTCCTGCACACACTTCCTCCGCCGGCATGGCATACATATCTTGACCGGGTTCCGGGATCCGTCCCGGAGGCGACAACATTCCCGGTCACTCGATGGGTAAGGCCGGTAAGCAGGCCCGGCCAGTGATCCCTGGATCCCGGGGCCTGCGGGCTTCGTCCCGCCGTACACGACAAAAAATGCAACCTGCCGGAATGCGAGACAAGCCATGGCATCGATCCTCACCTCACTGCGCGACCACGCGATGTTCAGGACAAAATCCGTCTCCCGGCTGATGTCGCACTGCTCCGGGGATCATGCCCTCCACCGGGTCATCGGACCGGGCGAACTCATCCTGCTCGGGATCGGTGCAGTCGTCGGGACCGGCATCTTCGTTATCACCGGGGTAGCCGCCGCCGAGTACTCCGGGCCGGCCATCATCCTCTCGTTTGTCATCTCGGGGTTCGTCTGCATGCTCGCCGCCCTCTGCTATGCAGAATTCGCATCCATCGTGCCGGTGGCCGGGAGTGCCTACACGTACTGCTATGCATCTCTCGGTGAGATCTGGGCCTGGATCATCGGCTGGGACATGATCCTCGAGTATGCGGTTGCAATCTCCGCGGTGGCGATCGGCTGGTCCGCGTACGTGGTCAACCTCCTCGCCGATATCGGCATCGACCTCCCCCCGGCCCTGACAAGTCCGCCCGGCATTTCCGGGGGCATGATCAACCTCCCCGCGGTGTTGATCATCCTTGCAGTCACCGCGCTCATCATCATCGGTATCCGGGAGAGTGTCCGCCTCAATACGATCATCGTTACCGTCAACATCGCAGTCATCCTCCTCTTCTTCGCGCTCGGGTTTTCCCATATCGATGCGGCCAACTGGCACCCGTTCATGCCCTTCGGGTGGGCCGGCGTCTTTACCGGTGCGGCGATCGTCTTCTTTGCGTACATCGGGTTCGATTCCGTGATGACCGCGGCCGAGGAGATCGAGGACCCCCAGAGGAACCTGCCGCTCGGGATCATCGGGGCCGTGACCATCGTGATAGTCCTCTACGTGGGTGTCGCCGTGGTGCTGACCGGGATTGTCCCCTCCGGTGACCTCGGGACGAGTGCGCCGGTCGCGGACGCCCTCACCCGGATAGGGATACCTTCCGGTGCCGCGCTCGTCTCCCTCGGCGCGCTCTGCGGGATAACCTCTGTCATCCTCGTGACCCTGTACGGCCAGACGCGGATCTTCTTTGCCATGGCCCGCGACGGGCTCCTCCCCTCATTCTTTTCCGATCTCCACCGGACATACCACGCGCCGGTGAAGGTCACGATCCTCGTCGGCTGCTCGACAGCGGTCGTTGCCGGCCTGCTGCCGCTCGGGTTCATCGCCGAGCTCGTCAATATCGGGACGCTCGCGGCGTTCATCATCGTCGCGGCCGGGGTCATTGCACTGCGGAAGCTCCAGCCGGAGCTCGGGCGCCCGTTCCGGTGCCCGTGCATGCCGGTCGTCCCCGTCCTCTGCATCCTTTCCTGTACGGCCCTCATCCTGGTCCTGCCGGCAGTGACACAGGCGCGGTTCGTGGTGTGGATGCTCGTCGGGCTGGGGGTATATTTTGCCTTCGGGATGAGGAACAGCACGAACCGGGCCCCTGGTGAAGGAAAGACCGTGCAGGAAGAGTGACAAAAAAATACGGCTCCCTCCTCCGGTCCCCGCCGGTTCGCAGGACAGGATATGAGACGAATCCTCAAGGATTCTTCGAAGGCGAGGGGCAAGGAGGCCCCGGGCACCCCGGACTCCTTCGCAATAATTCCTTAAAAGACCGGTGCGGATTGTATCTCTCGGGACAGGGGGTCGGTCTCCTGAACTACCCGCCACCGTTACTAAAAAAAGGAGCCTGCAATCCTGCAGGCAGACGGTTCAGGACCCTAAGACCGACCGGTTCTCTTTCCAGCTGGCGTACACCTGGTACAGGAACAGGACGAGCAGGGTGACGATGCCGCCGATGATGAGCGCAGGGATAACCCCGTGGTCAGTTACGGGTGTTGCGGGAATGCCATTTACCGGCGCCATGGAGGCGGCTAGCTGGAGCGAGACGGACGGGAGGGCGACAAACGGCTGGAAGAACGCGACGAGGAAGACGAGCGCGAAGAGGCCGAGCGCCGAACAGGACTTCAGGATCGCGGTCAGGAAGTCCTTCTGCTTCATCTTCGGGGCGATGACAAAGATCTGGTTCTTGAGCCGGTAGATCTTGACCTTCCTTCCTTTCACGCTGTACCGGGTATTGGCGATCTCGAGGAGCCCCGCGTTCATGAGCTGGTCGACATGATACTTCGCCGCATTGATCGAGATACCCTGCCGCTCGGCAATATCCGAGAGCCGGAGCGGGCCGTCCTTCGAGAGCATGCTGAGTACGTCGCCTGCATTCTGGTGCGATATCGCCTTGACAATGTTCTGCGCCCCGGCCTGCCCGGGCTCCAGGAACACTACCTCGTCAGTAACCGGCAGTGCCTCCGCTCCCTCCGCAGGATCGGCCTGCGCAGTGCCGGTGAACCCGAACGTCAACCGGGCCGTCGGTGGCAGTTCAGTTTTGGTGTCTCCCCCTTCCATGGTAAAGCCTCTGGTAAAGTGCGTTTATACGAACCGGCATCCGGCCAGCGGATCTGTTCTTGCCCGGCCGCACACATGGCACTTTTGTGTATTCCTGAGCAAAGGTTCTGTTGCACGTGCACATATAAGCACGGATAAGTGAAAAAAAAATTTCAGTCACCTGGGATTGCCTGAAATAATGTAAGTGATTCAGAGTAACATCACGACGTATTAGGCCCCCACCCAAATGGGGTGTGTAGAGAAAAATAAATGTGACACAGATGAAATCTGATTGACATCATCCAGCGATGCAATCTTTTCAATATCAGAGATTTCAACCCATCCGGTTATCTCATTTTTATAGATTCCCGAGATACTGGTAAAAAAGGGTTTTACACGATCCGGTGATAAACTTTGGTTAATAGATACCCTTACTAGTACCAGATCGCTCCTCGGTGTAATACCTAACTTGGATTCAACCTCACTGAATGGAATGATCTGTATTCCCGAATCGGAGACATTTGAAAGCTGTTGCGGGGTCATCCTTGACGGAGGCTTTGAATCGACAAGGGTAAGCAGAGGTGAATCGAGTCTTCCTTGAATTTTCGTTAAATTCCCTTTCCGGATCTCATGCTGTCGGATTTGCTCCTCTATCCTCTTATTTACCAAATCCATCTGAGCCTGGGAAAGTACTGGTA
>DATKMN010000019.1:0-6147 GCA_035541835.1 Methanoregula sp. | reverse complement strand
CTACCCCTTCGTTTACAGCTATTTCGTATCGGGTGTACAACATTGTATTCGTAACCAATAATCTACACTCTGTGGTTTTTTGTGATGTGCCAATGAACATTGAATATCTCCTTGAATTATGTAGTTCCTATCGCAACTTTGGATATACTTTTTTAAATCATTGGTATCAAACGAATCTCCAGGGCTAAAAGGCAATTTGATTTTGACCATAGAAGAGACTATACTTAAGAGATAATTAATTCTGCAATTAAAGTCCGGTGGTTACATCTAGATCCGGATTGAGAGACAACTATAGGTACAAAGATCCCACCCCACCACTGAATAATGGTCATGTGCATCTTCTCCCGGCACGATCCTGCTGCCCGGAAATCTCCCGCCCCTCCGTCGTTCACGCCCCTGCAATGATCCGGTTCACGAGCAGGAGCACCCCGATCCAGACCCCGTACGCCCCGCCGATTCCCGCGAGGAGGCCGTACCGGCCCAGCAGGTACCAGAAGACCAGCAGGAAGAGGAGGGTCGGGATCGCGAACCAGAACGCCGAGATGACCAGCTGCCGGGTCGTCTCCACGCCCGCCTCTGAGTAGGTGAAGAGAAATGCCAGCGTGGTGATGATCGGGGCTGCCGCAAGCATCCCCGCGTACCGGGGGTCCACATGCTCCGCAAGGAGGGTAACCCCGACAATGACACTGCCTCCGATGACGAACTTGAGGAGGGTGTAGAGATAGTCCATCTGAGGATCATTTCCCCCGGGGATAAAAAAGCCGATCCTCCCGGTTCCGCACCGCCCGGATTATTTTCTCACGACCGCCCGGAGCATGGGGTAAATCTCCCAGCGGAACCCGAGGCCGGACAGCGTCGTCGGGTCCTTTGCGATGATGCCCCGGGCATCCTCTTCGGAACTGGTCTCGACGACCGCAACGCCCCACGGGCCGGCAGGGTCGAGGACCGGGCCCATGACGATAACAGTCCCCTTTTCAACATAACCGGAGAGGTAGGCACCATGGTCCTGCATCACCTTCATCTCTGCTGCTGTCATGGTGTTTGCAAAGTCAGGTCGCGGGGCGATGAGCTTCAGGAGGAAATACTTCTTCTCCTCTGTTCCGCTGTCTGCAGTCTCCGGCATACCCTTACCTCTCGTCAGAAGGGATATAATAGCATCCCCGGTCCGCAGGGATCCTGCGCAATGGACCGGAGGCCTCCGGGGGACCGCCCCAACCGCTAAATACCCCTTATGCCAACAGTGGCGCTTATGGCAAACATTGCGTATTTCGAGATACCGGCTGACAATGTCGACCGCGCAAAGCACTTCTATCATGCGCTCCTTGGGTGGAAGATCGCGCCAACGAAAACACCGATGGACCCGGCAATGGTAAAGACCATGGAGTATCAGGATATCAACACCGGCGATCCGAAGGAAGGCACCATGAGCATGGGCGGGATGTACAGGCGGCAGATGGGCGAAGGGATCATGAACTACGTTGTTGTCGACGATATCGACAAAGTGCTTGCCAGGGTGGAGAAACTCGGCGGGAAGATCATCCGGCCGAAGTGGGAGATACCGTCAGTTGGCACGGTCGCCATCATCGCGGACTCCGAAGGAAACGGCATCGGTATCTGGAAACCGGCGATGATGTGAGCGGGTTTTCCGGCAGACGGCTTCTGTAACAGCCATCCCGACCCCCCTCTTTTTTATCTGCGTGTAAAGACGCCGTAAAGCCACGGCTGGCAGCCCGGAGGAAGATCTCAAAAGGAAGCCTGAATTCTTCTGTTCGCCCGCGGCAACGACAGCATTCCATGCTTTGGAACTGCGCTGGCTCCCCGGGTGGTTCTCAACCCTCCGTGCACTCGCACCCGCCGCAGGAACCGCACCATGTCTCGTATCCCTCGTGGAAGAGGAAGAGCGCGATGACGATGCCGGCGAGGGGGTCCGCCTGCCAGAACCCGAACAGGTAGTTGGCAAGGAGGCCGAGGAGGAGGGCTGCGGAGAGGAGACCGCAGGCGGCCGTCTCCTTCGCATCGGCCATGAGTGCCCTGCTGCCGATCTCCCTGCCGATGACCCGCTTCCGCCACGCAAGGACCGGCATGATGATGAGCGAGAGGAAGGCGATGGCTACCCCGGGAGCCGAAGGCTGCACGATCCCGCCAAGAGCGAGCCGGCCGACCGCCTCGTAGAGGACGTAGACCCCGATGACGATGAAACTCCCGGCCACGAGGCGTTCCGCGAGCTTCTCGGCGCCCGTCTCCATGTCCGCTGAAACCTGCCCGTGCCTCCGGAGGCGCCAGAGGAGGACGAGACCGGAGAGGGTCTCGATAACGCTGTCGAGGCCGAACCCGGTGAGTGCAATGCTCCCGGCAACGAACCCGAACGCGAGGGAGGCGGCGGCTTCGAGTATGGTATAGATAATGGTAAAATATTCGAGCCTGATCGCAGTCCGCCAGGGGGAACGGGGTTCCGGGGCCATGATACGTTCCAGTACCATCGGCACCGGCCCGTATAAACCCCTTTGCCGGCAGGGACGGCTGGGCGGATTTGCAAATCCGGGCCCCGGGTCATGACGGGAGCCCGGCACGGGTGAGGGAATCGGCAAGGAGATGGGAGGCATATCCGAGGAGAAAACAGGAAACGGGAAAAGCTCCCACGGAGAAAAGTACCGGGGTCCTGAGAATACTCAAAAATGCGGCCGCGAAGAACAGTACACTGGTGAGCCGTAAGATACGGCGGCTGTGAAACAGCCCCCGGTGCCGGGAGTTCGTGGCCGGCTCGATAAGATCGGGAAAGGCCGATCCGGCTACAACTCCAAGAAACCCCGCGGCAAGGAGAAGAGCGCTCTCCGGGTGGACTTTGCCCAGAATGTATGCGTAAACCAGGAACAGCGCCGTTCCGACGACCAGGTGAATCCGCCTTCTCATACTGTATCCATCTTCTGGTAAGGCGGGGCACGTTAACTCTGGGAGCGGGGCCTGAAAGTATCGGGGGTGTCGTACGGAGCCCGGGAAATACCGGCAGGGGGACTGGATCACGGGATAATTTTTCTGTTTTTCATCGGGGGACCGGGGGATCGTTCATTGACGGGTCCGAGGAAGCTTTGTCCGGCATAAAAAAGGAAAAAAAGCTGAAAAGCAGCAGACCGGGTGTTGTCGTGCCGTCTACTTCTTCAGCTTTTCGAGGAAGCTTTTCACTTTCATACCGTCAAAGAACTGTTTCCTCTTGGTGGAATCGATCGCATCGATGACCGCATACGCCTCGTCGCAGTACTTGTCGAAGAACGCCCAGCTCATCTGCTGCTTCCTGCCCCACGTCACGCAGACCGGCCCGGAAATGGTATATCCCGGCACGTACACGTAATGCCCGTTCTCCTGTTTCGCCGGTCCTGACGTATCCGCCCAGGGTTTTCCCGCGTGGAACTCGGTAATTGCCGAATCCGGCAGCGACAGCCCGAGTCCGACCCCGATATCGGAAAAGACCGTGCTCCTGACCTCATCGTGGACTTTCCGGTTGATCTCGGCGAATGCCTTGATTTTGTACCGCTTCTTCGCAGCGAGCCAGCCTTTGGTCCTCCAGAGCTTGAGCGAATCGAGAACATTCAGACCCTCTTCGGTGTCCCCGTTCTCGGCGTGCCATTCCTTCAGCACATCGTTCGTGGTGATGTTGAGGATCTTACTGGTCTCCGCATCCTCGAACCGGAGGGTCTGGTGGGCCCTTCCGGCGATAACGCAGTCCCCGTGGACGTCGTTACCGAACATCGGCGTGGGTACGCCCCTGTGCTGGACATCGAAGTCATATTCCGGAGGCAGCTTCGCCGGGGCTTTCAGGATCGCAGAGAGCTTCAGGTTCCGTGCATCGCGCTTGGCCGGTTTCTTCCCGAATTTAATAATCCGGCTGGCATTTACGTTTTTTGATACAGGCATGTTCTATCCTCCTTTAAAATATAATGTAATTAATTAACTGATAAAAACTTTCTCCCTTTGTGGAAGGACCGCCGGCATCGCGTGAACGGTAAAAGAGTGAGAGAACGGGGGAACGGAAATGCTCTGCAGCCGGAACAACAGAATACGGATCCGGTGAAAAAACCCGGAAAAAGAGTAGCGAGGGATGGATTTGAACCATCGATCTACGGGTTATGAGCCCGTCGGGATATCCTGACTACCCTACCTCGCTCCATGGTCAGGGTTATACTATAGGAATGAGGCGCTGATATAGTTTACCCATTCCTGCCGCCGCCGTCCCCGGTCACCTTTAATTAGCTTTTTGTATATTGAGTGGTATGGATGATGAGATAGCCCGTATCCGGGAGAAGAGGTTACAGGAGTTGAAGGAAAAGATGGCACAACCAGCGGGCCCGGGAGTCGCCCATGTTGACGAGATGCATTTTATGGAACTGATCAAGACCAACCAGTTCGTTGTTGTCGATTTCTGGGCCGAATGGTGCGGCCCCTGTCAGCGGATCGGCCCGGTGATGGATGAGCTCTCCCGGGAGTTTGCCGGAAAGGTAACATTTGCCAAGGTCAATACGGACGACAACCGGAACCTTGCGATGCAGTTCAACATTTCTGCAATCCCGGCGATCATGCTCTTTGCGAACGGGCAGCTCGTCGAGCGGATCATCGGGGCTTACCCCAAAGACGCGATAAAAGAGAAGATCCTCAAAAAATTCCCGGTAAAATAACTCTGCTGGAGGCAGCCGGCTCCCCGTTCCGGAGATGTCAGGTCCTCAGGCAATCTTCAGTTTTATTCTCTCACCGAACTTGAGGAAGACGTAAAAAACCAGTCCGCGACTAAAAAACAAAGATGTACGGGCGCCCCCGGAGCCCGGTAAAACAGTCTACCGGCCTTTACCTTTCGCGTTCATCTTTGCGGCCATGATAAAATCGTTGACGGTGAGGCCGCCCGCGGGATACGTGTACCAGGAGAGGGTCACAAACCTGGACTCCCGCATCGAGAAATCAGGGATATGACCTTCCTGCGTCGAGAGGGTCATTACGTCATTGAAAAATTCGATGCATCCGGAGGCGTCCGGCAGCTCGAACTGCCGGGACAGGTGTCCGTCCGCGAGGGACCAGCCGGGCACTTCCGCGAGGAGCTCAATCGTCTCCTTCCTCGTGAGTGGCGGGGACCCGGCCCGGTAGGTCGTGCATTTCCTCTCTGCGAGATCCATGGTTATCTCTCCGCTATGGGAGGAAAAAAAGTTTCTCACTAAAAAAGCCCGGAAGTAATCCCGTTCTTCGGGCAAACGGGAATACCGGGCGGCAGGAAACGATAAAGCGTTTAATGCACCGCGATCCACTCTTACCAAGGACCGTGTCGACCGTCTTTTCCTCCCTGCACGAATCCCTCCGGCAGGTGCTCTCCCAGAGGCTCGGGTGGACTGATATCCGCGATGTACAGGAGAGGGCCTGCGCCGCGGTGGCCCGGGGCAGCGATGTCCTCGTCATTGCTCCGACAGCGGGCGGGAAATCCGAAGCCGCCCTCATCCCGGTGATGGACGATATCCTCAAAAACGGGCGGCCGGGGGTGAGCTGCCTTTACATCTCTCCTCTGAAGGCGCTTATCAACGACCAGGAGGAACGTTTCCGGTCGTTCTGCGTCCCGACGTCCCTTTCCGTTGCGAAGTGGCACGGGGATGTTCCGAAAGGGGAACGGTCGTGGAAGGATGAACCCCCCCACTTCCTGATGATCACACCGGAATCCCTGGAAGTCGTCCTGCAGGAACACCCGCTCCTCCCCGATCTCCGGCAGGTGAGGACGGTCATTGTCGATGAGCTCCACGCGTTTGTTGAATCGGAACGGGGAGTGCACCTCAAAGTTCTGCTCGGGAAACTGGACCGGCTCACCGGGAGGAAGGTCCAGAGGATCGGTCTCTCGGCCACGACCGGGAACCCGGCCGAGGTCCTTGCATGGCTTTCCGAAAGCAGGCATGGGGCGGAACTTATCGAGGTGGTGGCCCCGCCCCGGGAGAAGCAGTTTCTTTTCATCGTCGAAGAAGACGAGGTAAAGAGAGCCGACCGGCTCGTGGAGATAGTAGCCGGGAGAAAAGCGCTCGTCTTTGTCAACAGCCGGAGCCAGGCAGAGACGATCATGCAGGCCTGCGGCGGAAGAATACACAACCTCCACGTCCATCACTCCTCGCTTTCCCCGGAAACTAAAAA
>DATKMN010000018.1:0-6242 GCA_035541835.1 Methanoregula sp. | reverse complement strand
GCCGCAGTACATCCCCCGGATCATGTTTACCAACAATATCGTGTACGAGGACAATATCATCATCTCGATCATCCGGACAGAACAGCCGTTTGGCGTAACCTGGGGGGTTACCCGGGAGATCACCCCGGGTCTTTCCATCTTCGAGATCTATCTCGGGTACATGGAGATTGTGGATATCGGGAAGATCCTCCAGGAGGCCGAAATCGACGAGAAGACAATCTTCTATGGCATGGAGGATATCGTCACCGTCCATATCGTGTGGCGTATCTTTGCTGCCATCAAACGGCTTACCCCGTCGGTCGTTCAGTTTTACAAGCTCCCGGCGGATAAGATCCACGGCGTCGTTACCCGCGTTGAACTATGAGTCTGCCGTTACCTGCGTCGGCCGACATTGCCGATACTCTCTTATCGCGATCTGACCAATAGATCGAGCAGCGCGAGGTATCCGGCTTTTGGCTCTTTCGTGTGGTGCCCGTGCGAGAATGCGTGGATCGCCGAGCCAGGTCAAAGGCGACGGATTTAGGGTCCGTTCCCGCAGGGGTTCGCAGGTTCGAATCCTGCTCCACGCACTATCCGGGAACTTTTGTAAAGGACGGATTATTCTCTCGAAAAAATCTAAAATTTCCAACCGGGCCTACTCATGGATCATGGTCAGCATCATCTTGAACTTCTGCACCGCACGGAGCGCATGGGGCTTGTTTGCCGGCATGATGATCATCTCCCCCGCTGCCAGGTGATAATCCGAACCCGCAATCGTGATATCGGCTTCCCCATCGAGGATCATTGCAATGGCATCGAACGGGGCCGTATGTTCCGACAACCCTTCGCCGGCATCGAACGCAAAGAGCGTAATGGTTCCGGATTTTTTGTAGACCGCCATCCGGCTGACGACCGATCCTTCCTGGTACGCAATCAGCTCTTTCGGGTCAAGGATCTTTTCCGAAAGGTTTTCGTAGTTTTTCCCGGGCATTTGTACAACTCCCTGATCTTCCGGTGATGTCCGGTCACATAAAACCAAAGCGTGGATTCCGGTTATGTACGCATGATTTCGACCCTGATTTTTACCGGAACCGGCCAACTGGTGTCAAAAATCCTGCCGTAAAGAGGGTCCGCCCGCCCGAATTCCGGACAGGTTGCCGGGTGAAAAAGGCTATAGGACCCGGAAAAAGGTATGCAAAAAATTAATCGAGTTTTCTCTTGCCCATCGATTCGATGTACATGTATTCCTTCCCGACTTCGATGGTGCCTTTCTTGTCATCAGGGATGGGAATCTCGAAATTGGTAAAGTCTTTCATGTCCATGAGCTGTGCCATGTTGCCGGCAATGGAGAGCACCTGCCCGCTCTTGCGCTCTACGACCGGGACATAGGTCTTTGCCGAGACCGGAGAAACAATCGAGCGCTTCACTCCGTCGAAAAGCCCCACGGCATCGATACGGGCCTTCGCTGCACCGTGTTTCCCGGGCTTGGAGGTAGCGATGCCGACAACCCGGCATGGTTCGTCATCAATTACAATATAGCGCCCTTCCTTGATCTTTCCTATTTCGGTCTGTTCCTTCATTTCATTTCTCCAAAAATTCCCACATATCGTAAACGCGGTAGTAATTTATCATTATGGCACTACATAAATACAGCGTTGAAAACGGGGTGCGGATGAAGACCGAGTTCCTTTCAGCCTGCGATGAGATGGCCGGGCAGGTTACTGAAGTGATCCACGATCTCGTAGGCACACCGGAGGGAGGGACCATTGTCAAGATGGGCGCAGACCTCACCCCTACAAAAAAAATTGACCAGGTCGCGGAAGACTGTATCATCGCGTATCTCCAGGACCACAGTCTCTGCTCCCTCCTTATCAGCGAGGAGATCGGCAAAGTGGAGTTTCCCGGATCGGGGACCATTTTCCTGGACCCCCTCGACGGGACGTTCAACGCGGTAGCCGGCATCCCCTTTTATGCCCTTTCACTCGCCCATGCTGAGGGAGGTATTGTCCAGCAGGCTTTCGTGCGGAATCTTGCGAGCGGCGAGACCTTCACGGCGGTCAGAGGAAAATTTGCCCATTGCGACGGGAAACCAATCCGGGTTTCCGAAGTCTCCAATCTTGACGAGTGTGCGATGAGCGTGTACGGGAGGAAATTCGATCCCGCCCGTGCAATGCAGCTCGGGCAGAAGATACGGCGGTGGAGACTCCTCGGGGCGTCTGCGCTCGAGCTCTGCTATATAGGATGCGGGAGGATCGACGGGTTTGTCGATATCCGGGGGACGCTCCGGATCACCGATGCCGCTGCCGGTATGCTGGTATGCAGCGAGGCCGGCGGCAAAGTCTCCGATCTCGAGGGACACCGGATCCAGTTTCCCGATGAAGTAACCATTGGCAGGTGCCTGGTCGCCACGAACCGGCGCCTGCACCACAAAGTGATCGAGTACCTGCGGTGAAATCCTGACATGAAAGCAATCCTTGTTTCCCGGATCGACAACCGCGATGCTCTTGCCTTTGCCGGCAAGATCGGAGCAGTTCTTGAGAAGGAAGGGTGCGAGACTGTCTTTGACGCTGACACCGCGGATGCCCTTGGTGTCCGGGGCCGGCCGATTGGCGATACTGAGGCGGATGTTGTCATCGTTGTAGGAGGGGACGGGACGATCCTCCGCACCATCCAGCAGATGGAACGTCCGGTCCCGGTACTCGGGATCAACTGGGGCGAAGTCGGGTTCCTTGCCGATCTTGAGTCTTCGGAAGCACTCGAATTCGTACGCCACCTGCACGAAGGTTTCACCGTAGAGGAACGGATGCGGGTCTCCCTCTTCCGGGACGGTGAACCCGTGGGCGAAGCCCTGAACGAGGGGCTTATCGTGACCACCCGCCCGGCAAAGATGCTGAGGTTCTCGATCCTCGTCGACGACGTCCCGGCCGACGAGTTCCGTGCTGACGGCCTTCTCATCAGTACACCTACGGGTTCGACCGCATATGCAATGAGCGCAGGCGGACCGATCGTGGATCCCTGGATCGAAGGTTTCCTGCTGGTGCCGCTTGCGCCCTATCTGCTCTCGTCCCGTCCCCACCTCATCAGTGAAAAGCGCCGGCTGAGGATTACGCTCGAGAGCGCGAAATCCGCAAACCTTGTGATCGACGGGCAGAAGACTATCGAGCTTGGCACCTCGGGCACCATCGAAGTCCGTCGCTCGCCGCATCCGGCCCAGTTCGTCGACATCCACCGTAATTTTTTCGAGAAGGTGGACAACAAACTCCGGAAGCTCTGACCGCCAGTCTTTGTGGGTATGCACCGGGAGCTGCCGGATATCAGAAGACCCGGTGATCCGGATCGGCTGTTCGTTATGAAAATGGCAGTTCCGAGGTCCGGAGCAAAACCATTTCCGATGGACCCTTTTTCCGGATCTCATAATAAAAGGCTTATCTTGCCGGCCGATCCACGTTAGTTCAGGTGGTCGTTTGCAGGTTTCGATGAAACTCGAGATGAAGGATTCGCCCGGCCAGCTGGTTGCCGCGCTGAAGCCTATTTCTGACGTAGGCGGGAATATCCGGGCTGTCATCCACCAGCGGGAGCCGGATTCGACCAGTGACACGCTCGATGTCCAGATCGTGCTCGAACTGCCTGAAGGGCGGCTCGAGAAGCTCGTCTCCCTCCTCCGGGAGCAGGGTGTCCACATCCAGCGGATTGGCCAGGAGCGTCTCCTCTACCAGAGGACCGTTATCCTGATCGGCCATCTCATGCACACGGACCTCTCGGATACGGTCGACCGGATCGATTCAACCGGGTATGCGGAGGTCTCCGAGCTCTCGATGAGCATGCCCGCGGTCCATGAACGCTCGTCTTCCCGCCTGACCATCAAGGCCCGGTCCAAGGAAGATATGGAATCTGCGCTTTCCATCCTCCGGAAAGTTTCTGCTGCAAAGTCCCTTCTTCTCATCGAACCCCTGGAGGATATTTCGTGATGCGCGTTGCGATTATCGGTCTTGGATCGGTGGGCAGGGGAGTGGCAGAGATGCTCAGCACAAAAGACCTCGGGATCATCGTGACCGGTGTTGCCGATTCCCGGAGCGGCATCACCGACTCCTCCGGGATCGATATCCCTGCGCTCCTTGCCACGAAGAAAAAGAGCGGCCTCTGCGGCGATACGAAATTATCCGCCATGGACATTGTAAGTTCTGCGGACTATGATGTGCTGATCGAAGTCTCTCCCACGAACGCCCTGACGGGAGAGCCGGCAACCGGCCATATCCGGGCCGCCCTCTCCCGGGGAAAACATGCCGTCACCTCCAACAAGGGGCCCATCGCGCTTGCGTACAGGGAGCTCAGGGCGCTTGCAGACCAGCACAGGGTCTCGCTCCGGTACGAGGCCACGGTGGCAGGCGCGATCCCAATCATGCACACGCTCGAGCACGGTCTTGCGGGAAATGAGATCCTTGCGATCTACGGAGTTCTGAACGGGACCTGCAACTACATTCTCACCCGTATGGCGGCTGAAGGACTGACGTACGAGCAGGCGCTCATGGAGGCCCGCGAAATGGGGTATGCGGAAGCGGACCCCACGTATGATGTCAAAGGTATCGATGCAGCGATCAAACTGGTCATTCTCGCAAACACGATCTGGGGTAATGGCCGGAAGCTTGCAGACGTCTCGGCAACCGGAATCGATCTCCTGACCCCCGATGCGCTGCGACTTGCGGAGAGCGGCGGGTGCACCATCCGGCTCATTGCCGAAGCGATTCCCCGGAAAAAAATCCTCCGCGTCTCACCCCGTATCATCAGCAAGTCGCACCCGCTCGTGGTCGATGGCACCCTGAACGCGCTCACCCTTGAGACCGATATGGCAAAGGAGATAACCCTCATAGGCCGGGGAGCAGGTTCGGTCGAGACCGCGAGCGCGATCATCGGAGACCTCCTCTTCATCCGCGACCGTTATGTCAAGTGTACTTGAGCACCGGCGGGAATACCTGCGCCTGATGCGCCAGTTCACGCTTGACAACGGATATTTTACGGTCACCGACATCCAGCACGCAGCGGGAATCCCGCGGAGCACGGCGCAGGACTGGGTGAACCGCCTCATCGAGGCCGGCTGCGTCCTTGTCCGGGACAGGAAACGGGGAAGGACCCCGGCCCGGTACGCTGCGATCAGCGCAGTCCCGTCAAGCACCTGCCGCAGGATGTTCACTACGGTGGACGGTGACAATGTTGAGATCTACCATGACTGCATGAGTGGTGCCTGCGCTGCATTCTGCGGCCACCACCACGCGCTTGCCGGGGGAGCGCTGACGAAGGTCCGGCGGGATGGCAACCTTCTCCGGGAATGCGGCCGTATGGGGGATTTTTCTGTGGATGTCGGGCTCCCTCCGCTCTCGGCGGTCGGAGTCGTCGGGATACGCCGCGAAGGTGATATGGTAGTCCAGACTATCCGGTGCATAGGTGGTCCCGCATACTCGCTTTCCGATATGATGTCGCGTGCCGAAGGCGTGGTCAGGGTGGAGACCCGTGTCGGTGGCCACATTGTCGAGGGATCGGTCTGGACCCGGGCGCTTCTCCATGTGACCATCGGGGTGGACGATACCGATTCCCATGACGGGGGGGCAACGTTTGCGCTGGCATTTGCACTCCTCGACCATGTCACCCGGATGAAAGGAGTACTTCCGATAAGCCACCACGTGGCGATGCTCAACCCGGCAGTCTTTGCAAAGACGGCCGGGAACTCGGCAAGTTTTATCGAGGTTGCTGCAGCTCCCGACGCGTTCGCCCCTCTGGTGGAACGTGCATCACGGTTTGTTGCAGACGAGTCCCTTTCCGGCGAGTGGGGGATTGCCGTGCGGAAGGGTCTTGGCGTACCGGCCGGACTGCGCGAGTACGGACGGCAGGTCCGCGGGCATGTTGTTTCCCGTGCTGTTGCGGAAGCGGCCGCCGAGCGGTTTGGTATCACGCTCATCGGCGGGAACGGCGTCATCGGCGCACTCGGTGCGGTCGCGCTCGAAGGCCTCTCCCATGAACTTCTGCTGGATCCGGAGCGCGAGATTGTATAAAGCGAAAAGAAAATGCCGGACAGGAAACAGCGCAGAAAATCTTTTTCCCGTAAAGATTCTGTGTTGTTTTTGAGCGAGCGAAGATGTGTTTCATCCAAAAAACACCCGGGAAAACAGAATGGAAAACCCAAATCCCGGGGGTGGTCCGGATCACATCGTTCAGGAAGCCCGTATTCTTCATGAAAATGTGCACTGTGGGCTAAAACCCGATCCTATTCG
>DATKMN010000017.1:0-20327 GCA_035541835.1 Methanoregula sp. | reverse complement strand
CCTCCGCGTTCTTCCGCTCCGTGATATCATGGAGAATGCCAAAGATTGCGAGGGGCAGGCCAGCTTCGTCCCGGATAAGGCTGACTTTCTGCTCGACCCAGTGAACCCCTCCTTCACGGTCCTCGGCGCGGTACACCGATGTCGAGTGGGACGACGTCCGAAGGTCGTCGTAAAACTGTTTCCTGACCCGGTCTCTGTCCGCCGGGAAGATATAGCTGAAGATATCGTTCCCGACGACTTCTTCGGGAGAGAAACCGAGCTGCTGCACCTGAGGAGAGATATACGTGATAATACCTTCAGTACTCGCAGAGAAGATCAAATCGGGGGTATTCTCGGTAAGGGCCTTGAAGGTCTCCTTCCTCTGGCGCAGGTCGGCCTCAACCGCCTTGAGCTCGGTGACATCGATTAGGCTCCCCCGGAATCCCTGGAGAATGCCGTCACGCTTTATCGGGGCGACGTGGATAAGGGCGAGCATGTTACTCCCGTCGCTTCTTTTGAGCGCATAGATATCCCGGGTATCCGTGTTGCCCGCAACAGTCTGAAGGAGCCGGGCCCGTGCCCGTTCCCGATCGACCGGGAGGAGCAGGGAAAAGGCGTCGACCCCTTTCTCGAGCTTGTCCTCGGTAATACCGAATAAATTCAGGCCGAAATGGTTTATGTATGTCAGATCGCCACGCTGATCAATCTCAAAGATGACAAGGGGGAGGAGGTCTGCCATCTCCCGGAACCGAATCTCGCTCTTGCGGAGCTCCTCCCGGGTCGCCCGCGGATCGGTGATATCGCTGATCGCCCCGACCCACCCGGTCTGCCGGCCATCCTGGTCGTTCACCGGGACAGCCTGGCCATATACCCAGCGGATCGAACCGTCCGGCCTCACGATCCGGGCTTCGACCGCCATAGCCTCGTGCCGGTCGGCGCTATCACGGACGCTCTTCACGACCCGGTCCATATCCTCGGGATGGATAATGGATGCATAGTATTTGCCGAGCACCGCTGACTGGGGATATCCGGTTATCGAAGTCCAGGTATCGTTGATGTACACGAGTTTTCCTTCGGAATCCGTCATGTGAAAGCCGACCGGCGAGGCCTTGAGGATCCCTGCAAGGAAATTGGATGTGTCGACGAGCTGCTGCTCCAGCCTGAGACGTTCGCTGATGTCTACGAACGTGACGATGCGCTGGGGGCTCCCCGGAAACGAGCCCAGGCCGATGAGGACGTCCTGTGTCCCTCCTCCGGGAACGAGGAGCCGGCCTGACGAGATCTCCGGGAGTTCCGGAGCCATGCGGTCTTCCGTTCCAGCCCCGGCAAGCAGAGGATCGCAGCAGTTGCCACTGAGAAAATCGAAGATATTCCGCTTGTTCTCGACAGTTCCGCGTTCTTCTCCTATGATCTGGCAGAACTGCGAATTGGCAAGCGTGATCGTCCCGTCGTTTTCGATGACCACCATGGCATTGCCGGCATGCTCGAAGATTGTCTGGTATCGCCGGAAGAGGTCATCCGACGTCTTTTTCATGAGAGAATGGACCGCCTGACGGTCCTGGATCGCGCGCTCGAGCTTTTTCTCCTGCACCGCAGCGTTCTTCTCGAGCCGGAGGATGAGTTTTACGATCTTGTCGGCCTCCGTTTTCCCGAGCCGGGGGAGCACGGGTGCGATCAGGGTTCTGAGCTCGCTGAACGGGTCCATACAGGCCTCTTTTATTTACGTAAATTTCAGGAGGGCGAGGGAGAGAGTCTCGTTGAAGACATTGCATTCGCCGGTTCTTGTGTGGCCGATCTCACCGTACGTGAAAAACCCGATGAGGGGTGCATTCCAGAGCTCAGCGATCGCGCTGATCTCGTCCGTGATACGGCTGCCCGCGGCCTGGTGCCGGGCGCAGCAGTCGAAGAGGACAATGAGATCGGCGCCCGGTTTTTGGGCGTGATATTCTTTCAGTTCCCGGATAGTCGCCTTGACGGTCTCCATCCCGAACGAGCTGGAGAAACGGATCTTCGAACCCTCAGGAACGCTTCCCGCATAGGTCAGGGCCCCCGAATCAAAGTCCGCGGAGAGGGCGGTCCTCAGCACCTCGCTCCCATCCGGCCTCCGGACGAGCATCGGGAAACTGAGGGCAGTTCCCACAATATCCTCCTTTCTGATATTGAGGTATTCCGAGACAAGGTCGACGGGGGTCCTGTTATCAATGGACCTGACGATATTTCCTTCTGACGACGTGACGGTCATCTCGACCCCTACGCCAATCCACCCGCTGGTCGTGAAACTGGAGAGGGATATCCGGTCCCGGTCCATTACCATAACGACTATGCCATCATCCGTGGATACCGTTTCTGAGAAGGTCAAAGTCTTTTCAAAAGCATTGTCGTCCGCCGCGATGCCCCCGCATATCGTAGTGCCTTTTGGAGCATGCTGCTCGATTCCCCGGATAATTGCCTCGCCATCGTTGGTCAGTCCGGATACTGCCAGCAGAAAAGCCGGCCGCCCGAAGCATCCGGCTCCCCAGGTGCCGGCCTGTTTTCCCAGCTCAACGGACGAGAGGTTCTCCCGCGGGAAGACCCGTACCGAGAAGAGCGTGGGGTCCGGATCAAGAAGAGTGCAGACGACGGACTGTTCAAAGACCGGCGATGGTCCCTCCCCGGCAAGGATCTCTCCGGCGGTCGATGAACCGAAGACAGGACACCCCAGATTCTGCAAGGCGTGCGCACACTCGCCTATGTCAATAGCCGGGGAAGCAAAGGCTAATGCAAGGGTGGGAGAAAAATGCCGGCGCATTTCGCGGATCTTTTCTTCAAGCTCTTCTGTAGTATAGGCAACGAGCTTCTCGATCCGCATATATATTTTGATTGTGATGATAGTTCATTAACCTGCTGAATGGGGAATTTAAGGTTCGTCGCAGAAAGATCCATCACATTAAGAACTCCGGTCTTCTCAGGAGCGAAAAACGAGCCGCAGGCGGAAACAGAGGGAAATTCGGGACAATGGCCCGGTGCTTATGCCCCGGACCTCTGCAGGAAGCTTCCAGGAAAAAAGTGGTTTCAGGCGGTCTCAACCTTTGAGGCCTCTTCGAGCCCGAGGATCCTGATCGATTCATCCCGCATCTTGAACTTCTGGATCTTTCCTGAGATCGTAATGGGGAAATCATCCACGAACATGACATACCGCGGGATCTTGTAGTGGGCGATCTTTCCCTTGCAGAAATCCTTGACGTCCTGCTCGGTCATCGTCTGGCCCGGTTTGAGCTTGATCCATGCACAGAGCTCTTCCCCGTACTTGATATCCGGGACGCCGACAACGTAGACATCGAAGATCTTCTCGTGGTGGTGCAGGTACTCCTCGATCTCCCGCGGGTAGATGTTCTCACCTCCACGGATTACCATGTCCTTGAGCCGGCCCACGATTTTGAAGTAGCCTTCCTCGTCCATGGTGCCGAGGTCCCCGGTATGGTTCCAGTGGTCCTTGTCGAGCGTCGCATGGGTTGCAGACGGGTTGTTGTAATAACACTTCATGACACAATAGCCCCGTGCGCAGATCTCTCCAATCTCACCATACGGGACGATCTTGCCGCTTTTGGCGTCAACAATCTTCAGCTCGGTGTGCGGGAATGCCCTTCCCACCGTTGTGACCCGTCGTTCGAGCGGGTCTTTTGTGGTGGTCATGGTGACACCGGGGGCCGTCTCGGTCTGGCCGTATACGATGACGATCTCGCTCATGTGCATCTGCGTGTTGACCTGCCTCATCACATCGATAGGGCAGGGAGAACCGGCCATGATGCCGGTCCGGAGTGTCCGGAGGTCGTATTTTGAGAAATTCGGGTGGGTGAGCTCGGCAATGAACATGGTCGGGACGCCGTGGAGTGCCGTGCAGTGCTCTTTCTCGACCGTTTTTAATACTTCCTCGGCATCGAATGTCGGTGCCGGCAGCACCATTGCCGTTCCATGGGTAACGCAGGCGAGGTTTGAAAGGACCATGCCGAAGCAATGGTAGAAGGGGACGGGGATGCAGAGCCGGTCCTTTTCCGTAAATCCCATGCCCTCACCTATGATGAACCCGTTATTGAGGACGGAGTGGTGGGTCAGTACAACCCCTTTTGGGAACCCGGTGGTCCCGCTCGTGTACTGGATATTGATCGGATCGTCGAATGAAAGACCTTCGCCCCTCTCGATGAGTTCGTCCATCGTTATCTCATCGGCTTTTTTCACGAAGTCGTCCCAGGTATACATGCCGTTATAGGGGATCGTCCCCATGAAGATCGCGTTTTTGAGGAACGGGAACTTCTCCGACCGTATCCTGCCGGGCTTCGATTCGTAGGCTTCGGGACAGGCCTCGTAAAACATCCCAACGTAATCCGATGTCTTGAACCGGCCCTGGACAAGCAGGGTAGAGATCTCGGCCTGCTTGAGTACATACTCGAGTTCGTACGTGCGGTACGCAGGGTTGATGTTCACCATGATCGCGCCGATCTTCGAAGTCGCAAACTGGAAGATCACCCATTCGGCATGGTTCATCGCCCAGATACCGACCCGGTCACCTTTTTCGACACCGAGGCCCATGAGGGCCCGGGCGACCCGGTTCACCTCTTCAAGGAACTGCCGGTAGGTGAGTCTTATATTCTGGTGGACCGATACGATCGCCTCGCTTTCCGGGTATTTTGACGCGATAGTGTCGACCATCTCCCCGATCGTCATTCCCAGGAGGGGGACTGCCGATGTTCCGCATGTATAGCTGCCCTCGACCATCGTGCTAAGATGTGGCACCCGGACAATATATTGGTGATGATTTTAGTACGGCCTCTGGATGACAAACGCACCATCTGTCCGGAATAATACCTGTCCTCCGCCATGATCCTTCCAGGCTCTCCAGAGCAATAAGCGGCGGCCTGCCGGGGAGTCGGTTGAACCGCACGCGGAATTGCCGCCCCGGTGCACCGGCGGATATCAAAACTCTTAAGTTTGTACACTGCGAATTTAGTGGGTCGGCAAGGAGAATTTCCCTTCGCAGGCAACACGGGGTTGTGGCCTAGCCCGGTATGGCGACGGGCTCCAGCGGTCTTTGCGTTCTCGTGCTTTGCAGATGATGAACAATGGGTCTACTGACTAATCCGGATGATGACCCGTTGGAGCACTGATGCATGTCGGAGAGACCCGTCGATCGTGAGTTCAAATCTCACCAACCCCACATTTCTCCAGAGAAATAACCGGTACTGTTCCACGTCCTGTGGGCAGGGACCGATGGTGTGTAACATTTCCGGCGGACTGCTGACAGTGCATCCGATTCTTTATCTCCGAGCGGATACCATCCCACTTCATGAGCGCGGAACTTCATCTCGTGGACGCATTTACCGGCACCCCGTTTCGCGGGAACCCGGCCGCGGTCTGTACTCTGGACGGGCCTGCTGATCCGGTATGGATGCAGCGACTGGCAAGCGAGATGAACCTTTCAGAAACTGCATTCCTGTATCCGGAGGGGGGGAACTGGAACCTGAAATGGTTCACGCCGGTCCGCGAAGTCGAGCTCTGCGGCCATGCCACCCTCGCTGCCGCCTTTGTTCTCTGGACGACCGGTTGCGAGAAGCCGGGATCGACCATCACGTTCGACACCAAGTCAGGGCAGTTGAATGCTAATAAGGACGGGGACTGGATCACGCTGAACTTCCCTGCCGAACCGGTCACGACTCCGTTCACCGTTCCCGCACTCGGGGAGGCACTGGGCGTCGCCCCGATCTTCGTAGGCCGGAACCGGTTCGATATCCTTGCCGAGCTCCCGTCCGCCGGGGACCTGTGCACCCTTGAGCCCGACATGGCTGCCCTTGCGCAGATCCCGGCACGGGGTATCATCATAACCGCGGCATCCGATCTCCCTCATTTTGATTTCGTCTCCCGGTTCTTTGCGCCGTCCGTAGGCGTGCCGGAAGATCCGGTCACGGGCTCGGCTCACTGCTGCCTCGGCCCATACTGGGGGGAGAGACTCAGAAAGATCGAGCTCAACGGATTCCAGTGCTCGGCACGGGGCGGGAGCGTGCGGGTCACCCTGCTCGGCGACCGTGTGCTCCTCGCCGGCCACGCGGTGCACATATCATCGGGCCGGCTGCTTGTCTGAAGATGAAAGAAGCCCCGGGGACAGACAGGAGCAGCCCGGACCCGACCGAAGGCCTTTTGTATCCCGGTCCGGAAGTACGAAAGGTATGGAGAACGTGCAGAAGAGTGAACGGTTCCGGCGGGGCTGGGAAAAACTGAAAGAAGTTGACGGGGAGGCAGGCGAAAAAGTCCTCGAAAGCCTCAGGGACATAGCCCCCGAGTTCGGGGACTATGTCATCGAGTTTGCGTTCGGCGATATCTACAGCCGGCCCGGCCTCGACCTCCGGTCCCGGGAGATCGCAGTCGTCGCGGCACTGACGGCGCTCGGCACCGCCGGTCCGCAGCTCCGTGTGCACATCCACGCGGCCCTCAATGTCGGGGTGAGCCGAAAGGAGGTCGTGGAGACGATCGTGATGATGGGCGTATACGCCGGCTTTCCGGCTGCCCTCAACGGCCTCTCGGCGGCAAAGGAGGTCTTTGCCGACCGGGACCAGAAGGGATGACCCGGGCAGAACCGGAGGATTTGCGGCAGCGTGCCGGGTCCGTTGAAATTTTTTTTATTGCCGGCACCGTCGGCCCCAAGCAGACTATTCTTTCTGCCGACAGTCCCTTGCTTTTCGATTCGCAACTTTATCATAGCTAACGGTTACATAATAACAGGATAACGGAGAGTTCCATGTATTTAGTCGGAGAAGCACTTGTTGGCGATGGCGCGGAACTGGCGCACATCGATCTGCTGATGGGGGAGAAGGAAGGCCCGATCGGCACGGCGTTTGCAAACGCGATCTCGCAGCTCTCGGCCGGCCACACCCCGCTCCTCGCGGTCGTGCGCCCGAACCTGCTGACCAAGCCGGTCACCCTCGTCATCCCGAAAGTGACCTTAAAGACCATGCCACAGGTCAATGAGATGTTCGGCCCCGTTCAGGCCGCGGTTGCAAAGGCGGTCGCGGACAGCGTCGAGGAAGGAGCGTTTGGCGATGCCGATATCGAGAAACTCGTGATCCTCGCATCGGCGTTCGTCCATCCTGCCGCGAAGGACTTCAACAAGCTCTACCGGTTTAATTACGGGGCGACGAAGCTCGCTATCACCCGTGCGATGGACGCGTTCCCGGACAAGAAAACGCTTCTCCACGAGAAGGACCGCGGGACACACGCGATCATGGGCTTCAAGGTCCAGCGGCTCTGGGACCCGCCGTACCTCCAGGTAGCTCTCGACCTCGTCGACATGGGGAAGGTCGCCTCGGTCCTGAAGGAACTCCCGGAGAACGACCACCTCATCATCGAGGCCGGGACGCCTCTTGTCAAGAAATTCGGCCTCTCGGTCATCTCCGAGATCCGCAAGTACAAACCCAACGCGTTCATCATCGCGGACCTCAAGATCCTCGATACCGGCAACCTCGAGGCGCGGATGGCAGCCGACGCAACCGCTGATGCGGTCGTCATCTCCGGCCTCGCCCCCACCTCCACGATGGAGAAGGCTATCACCGAGGCCCGCAAGGTGGGCATCTATTCCATCATCGACATGCTCAACGTCCAGAGCCCGGCCAAGGTCGTCGCGAACCTGAAAGTCAAGCCCGACATCGTGGAACTCCACCGTGCGATCGATGTCGAAGACACCGCCCATGCATGGGGAGATATCCCGGCGATCAAGAAGGCAGCGGGCGGGAAACTCCTCGTCGCTACTGCGGGCGGGATCCGGACCAATGTTGTGAAGGATGCACTCAAGGCAGGTGCGGATATTCTCGTGGTCGGCCGTGCGATCACCGCAAGCAAGGATGTTTCCCATGCTGCCGACGAGTTCCTGGAACAGCTGAACCGGGAAGAGATCGACCAGTTCAGGATCATGACGGACTTTTAAAATCCGTCACTATTTTTTATAACTGGATTCATCGGGTGACTTTTTCTTTCAGGCCGCATCCGGAATGTCGCTTGCGATACCTGATGGGTCGCATTGGGCCGCAGTTAAAGGAGTGGAAGAAGAGAGCTCTTAAGACCCGCAATGCTCCCGCAGGTCATGCTCCCGCAGGTCACGCTCCCGGCATCAGGCGGGGCGACTGGAACGGCTGTGCCAGCTGCTGATCTTTTACGAAAACTCCGCCCCGGCCAGTTCCGGTAGTTTTTCCCGTCCGTTGTCAGGAAAATGTTTCGCTGCTCCGGAAAACCCGGACATCGAATTGTGTTTTTCTGTGCAATAGTTCCCGTTGCCCGTTCCGCACAACGATCCTGCCATCATGAAGGGTTTCTGGCACATAATTTACAATCGCTCTCAATAGTATTAAAGCATTGCTCTTTTGATTTCAGACAATTTAAATGAATTTTATAAGAAATTTTAGGAATGTAAACCAGATTCTGCAATAATTGCCCGGTTTTCCGATTCCATTCGGCGGGCCTGGTTTCCGGACCGGAGGATAACCTGTCCCCGGCCTGCGCTTATACAGGTATTCGCCGGGTTCTGCGCCCGAACATCCGGCCCTTCGGTGCCCCCACATTCTCATCAACTTTTTCCGGCCCCGTGAACATTTCCCGCTTATCGTTCCCCAAACCCGGTCGACCGGAAATCTGCCCCCGCCCAACCCCCCCTGATGAACTGGTGCGGAATCTTTTCGTTTACCAGTCGTTAAAATGACCGGAAATGCCGGAAAATCCGGAGAGATATAAGGGGGGTTGGGCAGGGGCAGTTATGTTCCGGGTACGACCGGTTCTGCAATTCGCAGCCGGTCCGGCTGGAAAAGTGCGTACGCCGGCTGGTCCGGAAGAGCCCGTTATTATTCGTTTTTACCGATGCAAAAGGAATTCCATGTGATTACCGGACCGGGAAAACCTCGATCCTGTCAGACGGGAAACGATGACTTGGTGGCACGGTTACTCCTTCAGTCTTCGCGTACTGGAAACCGGGATCCAGCACGGTGAATCCTGGTGCCCGGAAACCATTTCGTTCCAACTGGTGTAACGGCCCGGTAAAACCGTTGCCCCTGCCCAACCCCTCAGGCTACAGGTTCCCTTTCGCTTCAAAGCCTTGCAGACTACCCGGTACCTGCATGAGCACATATCCCCGGGTCCGGGCAAAGATGGAGCGGAGACCGGTGGGCATCACCGTTACGAACGACGGGGACGGCGCGTTCACCCCCGCGTGCCGGACGCCGGGATAACCTTTCCCATGGAGCCACCGGTCTGGATAGGCGGACACGGGACAGCACCGAATCCCATCCAGTACCTGGTCAGCTCGCTTCTATCTCCTTTTAGCCTCCGGTTGAAGTATAAGCAGGAGAGGATGCGGCCCGTTCACCACCACATCCTTTTTCTGGCAGAAGGCGGTATATGCCGCACCGACCGGTAACAGAGGTGATGCTGTGGTCATGGTAATACAACATAAAGAGTCCGTCGCACTGCCGCGGACTCCCGTGAAGGATCAGCTCCTCGCAGCCAGTACAGGTATCCTGGGCATCATGCTCGCCATGGACGTCCTGACCACGAATCTCCTTCTCATGCATGGCGGGACAGAGACCAACCCTTTTATGGCCGGGATCGTCCGGAACCCGCTGCTCCATCTCACGGTAAAAACGCTGCTGCTGGCGCTGGTTTTTCTGACTGCACGGAGGTGCGAGGCCCGGCTGGACGGCTCCGGGGTGACCCTCTCCCTCGTTCTCGTAGGTCTCTACAGCATCGTCGTCGGCAATAATCTGGGCGTTCTCCTATCCGGCCTTATCTGAAAAAAGTTCGCTTTTTTTATGACAGTGCCCGCCCGCGGACCGGCTCATGCCTGAACCCGAAACGGGAACGGAAAAGACAATCCCCGGCAAAGGGCAAACCGGGACATCCCCCCAAAAAAGAATGGTTACTGTTTCACTTCGAGGTCCATCTCGACCCCACCGATTGCACCGAGCACGATGTTGTACACGATGGCAACGATGGCACCTCCGATGAAACCGAAGATCCCGCCCAGGATGACCATCACAACAAGCCCGACAAGTCCAAGACCTGCACCGATCATATGCGAGCCGAACGCCGATCCCAACCCTCCGAGGCCAAGGGCGACCACGATGCCCATCAGGAATCCCCAGATGAGGCCGAACACCGCAAAAAACTTCGCGACACTCACGATACCAAAACTCTTCACCATATACGCTGTTGCTGCCATAGGATCCCACGCTCCAAGCGGAGCGCATGAGAATATCGGTTTCCGGAAGTTAAACTCTCCGAAATGTTCGCCCGGGACCCCGCAGAACTTTGCAACCGGCCCGGTTCAACGCCGCCAGTACTGGTTCAGCACGCGTCTCCTGCTCTTTTTTTATCCCGGGATACCGGCCGCATACTTTAACAATCCGCCCCGCGAAATCATGTTCCCGGAAGCGAAAAGATGGAGAAAATTACTGTCGGCGCAATGCCATGGATGAGCGTGATGCCCGCCCTGCTCGTAGGCGCGGACGTAAAAGGAAAGCCGAACTACATGACTGCGGCCTGGGCTACGGTCGCCTGCATGAACCCGCCGATGGTCTGTGTAGCCATCAACCATGCCCGCCACACGGCACGGGGGATCGAAGAGAACGGAACGTTCAGCCTGAACGTGTCCTCAGTGAATCAGGCTGCAGTTACCGACCACTGCGGCCTCGTCTCCGGTGCGAATGTGGATAAATCAAAGGTCTTCCGTTCGTTCTATGGAAAACTCAGAAATGCTCCCATGGCCGGGGAGTGCCCGGTGAACATCGAATGCAGGGTGTTCAGGACTGTCGATTGCGGCAGCCATGTCCTGTATATCGGTGAGGTAGTGGAGATCCATGCCGATAAGGACTGCACCACCGATGGAAAACCGGATATCGCGAAGATTGACCCGCTGGTCTATTCCCAGGCTGCCTACTGGGATATCGGGAAGTCTGCCGGGAAAGCTTTCTCGATAGGAAAAGACTACCCGAAGTGACAGAACAGCGATCTTCCCCGGCCGGAGACTTTTTTTGCCGGGCTGGAGTGCCGCCTGGCCGGAAAATTTCATTGCCCGTTTTTTTAAAACAGAGATGGTAGTACTTAAGTGCCGTAGAGAACAGATGCGAACAGTTTCTGCGGCCACATGTCAGAAAGCAGTATTGAACCCGGGAAAAAGCAGGAAAATGGCCGGATACGGGCCAGGGGACAAAATCAGTATCTGGTATTTACCTTTTTGTGAATCCGGACTGGAGAAAATACAGTCGTTTCGCAGATATGGAAAGAAATTTTCAGTCAAAAGTGAAAATATTTGGAATTAAATCACAACGCATATATGTCCCTGCCCGGGTAATAATATTCTGTACGTAAAGAAGGTATTCACGCCCTGTTCTCCGGGCTGAACCGGAACCGGCACTTTGGCAGGATTTTTTCCATGCATTCTATCATTTATGTGGACGACGATCAGGGCCTGCTCGAACTCAACAAGTTGTACCTCGAACAGGGCGGTGACTTTTTTGTCGAAATTCATCAGGACGCAGAGAAGGCGCTCGACATGATCGCGACCGGGAACTACGAGGCAATACTCTCGGATTACCAGATGCCCGGGATGGACGGCATCGAGCTGTTGAAAGCTGTCCGCCGTGATTTCGGCGATATCCCGTTCCTGCTCTTCACCGGCAAGGGCCGGGAGGAGATCGTTATCGAGGCCCTCAACAACGGGGTCGATTTCTATATCCAGAAAGGGCCGGACCTTTCGGGAATGATCGCGGAACTGAAACACAAGCTGCACCGGGCGATTGACCGGCGGAAGATCGAAGAAGCGCTGAAGAAGTCCCAGCAGCAGCTCATAGATATCATCAACTTTCTCCCCGATCCGACCTGTGTCATCGATAAGGAGGGAAGAGTCATTGCCTGGAACCGTGCGATCGAGGTCATGACCGGAATCCCCCGGAACCAGATGATCGGGAGGGGGGGTTACGAATACGCGGTCCCGTTCTACGGCGAGGCACGGCCGATCCTCATGGATTACCTCCTCAGCGACCCCACCATAAACAGTTCCGGTGCAGGTCCCGGCTTCGAGCGCAACGGAAAGAACCTGAAAGGAGAAGGGTTCTTCCCGTCTTTGTACGGCGGGCTGGGCGCGTACGTTTCAGCCTCCGCAAGCATCCTCTATGATTCCGGAGGAAATGTGACCGGGGCGATCCAGTCTTTCCGGGATATCACCGATCTCCACCGGATGAAACACGACCTCGGGGTGTCGCGGGAGATGGCGCTCGGGTTTGCCAACCTGATACCGGTTGCAATCTACGAGATGGACCTTACCGGGAACCTGACTTTTGCAAATACGGTAGCCTACGAGTGGTTCGGCATCCGGCCGGAAGATCGCAGCAGGCCGATCTCCATCTTCGATTATATTACTCCTGGCGACCGGCAGCGTGCAGCTGAAGATATAAAGAAAGCCATGGCCGGGGGAGGAGGCGCCGGCCAGGAATACCTCCTCCAGAGAAAAGACCATAGTACGTTTCCCGCCCTTATTTACGGCGGTCATATCACGGAACCCGATACGCACCGGACAGTCGGCCTCCGCGGGGTCATCATTGACCTGACACATCGGAAGAGGGAGACGCAGGCCCTTCATGAAAGCGAGGAGCGGCTCAAGCTCGCAGTGAGGGCCGGTGATATCGGCATCTGGGACGTCAACCTCGCCGACCAGACCATCAACGATCTCAGCGAGTGGATGAACCGGTCGCTGGGGTATTCGATCCGCGAGCCCTTTATCTCGGTCTACCGCTGCATCCAGCTCGTCCACCCGCTTGACCTGCCCGGCATCTTCACCGCATTCCGGAAACACTTCGGGGGTTCTTCCCCGCTTTTCGAAGCGGAATTCCGTGCCCGCTGCGCAGACGGCACCTGGAAATGGGTCACCGTCCGGGGGAAGGCAATCGAACTCGACCGGAACAACCGCCCGCTCCGCATAACCGGCACCGTCAATGAAATTCCCGGGCGCAGAGAGCGGGCCGGCGCCCGCTGAATCACGGGGAGGAACGGGAATGCTCCTGCCCGCGAATGAAGTTTACCGGTTGCGTGAGATCTCCAGTTCCGGACAAAACCCTCCATTTTTATCTGTTCCTCCCGCAATACCGGTACCAATATGCAGTGGCCCCCCTGGCTGAACAGGACGGTTTTCGGAGCCGGGCTCGCAAGTTTCTTTGGCGATCTCGGGTATGAGTCTGTCACGGTCCTCCTTCCTTCGTTCCTCATCCTTCTCGGTGCCCCCGTCTTTGCCCTGGGGATTATCGAAGGCCTGAGCGACGGGGCATCCAGTTTCGTCAAGCTCTTCTCAGGGTATTTCGCAGACAAACTCGGCAAACGACGGGAATTTGCCCTGGCAGGTTCCGTCGCAACTGCTGCCTTCCCCGCGTTCATCGCGCTTGCTGTGTCATGGTATGCGGTCCTCGCCGGAAGACTTGTCGGATGGATCGGCCGGGGGATCCGTAGTCCGTCCCGGGACGCGATCCTCGCAAATTCAGTGGAGAGAAAAGATCTTGGAAAAGCCTTCGGGTTTCACCGGGCGGGGGACACGCTTGGGGCGATCGCCGGCCCGGCACTCGCAATTATCCTTCTCTCTTCAGTGGCAATCCGGGATATCCTCTGGCTCACCGTGATCCCGGGGTTCATCGGGTTAATCGCCGTCTGGCTGTTCCTGCGGGAAAAGAACCCGGCACCCCACCCGCACCCCCGGCCGCTCGCCCAGTCCCTGTTCGGGCTCCCGTCCCGGTTCAGGGCGTTCCTCGGTGCGGTCCTCGTCTTCGGGATCGCCGACTTCTCCCACACGCTCCTCATAGCCTTTGCCATCGTAGGCCTCACGCCTTCTCTTGGGTTTACGGTCGCAACTGTTGCCGGTGCCGGACTTTACCTTATCCGGAACATCGTTTACGCAGCCGCATGCTACCCGTTCGGTTCCCTCGGAGACAGGGTCGGGAGACGGCCGATGCTCGTTCTCGGGTACGCGATTGCAGTCGTGACCTTTATCGGCTTCATGGTCGCACCCGCCGGCCTGCTGAGCTACGCAGTCCTTTTCGGTATGTGCGGGCTCTTTATTGCTGCCGAAGACACGCTCGAAGGGGCCCTCGCCGGAGAGATGGTGGAGGAAGAGTCCCGGGCCCTGGGTTTTGGTGCACTTGCAACCATGAACGGGGTAGGTGACCTCGTCTCCAGTGTCATGATCGGCTTCATCTGGACCTTTATCGGGTACAGCGCCGGGTTTGCAATCGCAGCTGCAATTGGCGCGGCGGGAACCGTCCTCCTCTTCATTACGACCCGCGGGGCAGGGCGGGTAAAGCCGGCAGTTTCCATCTGAGACTGGTTTATATTTTCCCCGGTTCTCCACCTTTTTCCGCCGGTCTTTTTCTTTCGTACCGCAGATCGTATGCATTTACCGGCCCCCGGGCAGGTAGAACGGGGTCTGGACCGCGGACCCTGCAGGCCTGCGTCCCGGATTTCCCTGCCTTTTTACCGGATCATAACAAGCTCCCCCTTCCCGGTCAGGTCGTAGCGCCGTTCCAGCTCTGCATCACAGAGCGGGCTCGTCCTGCCGAAAACAACAAGGATCTGCTCGCGGATCTTCCGTATCTTCTCCGGGTCACGTCCCGTTACGGGTCCGGGATATGGATACGGTTCCCCTTCAGACAGCATTGGAAGCCTCCATGATCACCCGGCACTGGCACCGGGGACACTGCACTCTGACGGGTTTCCGGGACCTCAGGAGGCTTGCGAGCCGGGATCCCATATAGGTCCATTCATGACGGCACCGGTGACAGGTGACATGGCAGCTGGTGAACAGGTTGTCCATGGGTAGGTAGTTCCGGTCCCGGGATATGAACCGGTGGAGGGCGGGGAGTGAAAGTAAAAGTTCGGATGACACACGACCTGATTCCAAAGAGGCCGGAGGATTGACCCCTCTATCCGGAAGCCCGGCTGTCGGCCAAATGCTTTATGTCCCCGCTCTTCCCCACACTGTATGAACCTCCCGCCGAAGCCCGTGATCCCATGACAGAAGCACCGGATGAAGAACTCCGTAGAGCGCTCCTTGTGCACCAGAGAGACGAGATCACCGAATATCACATCTACTCCCGGCTTGCGGAGCAGACCTCCGATACCGCTGCCCGTCCTGTGCTCCGCCGTATTGCTGAAGAAGAGAAAGGACATTACGGGATCTGGAAACAGTTCACCGGATGCGAAGTCGCCCCCTCCCGGGCCCGGATCTGGTTTTCCTGGATCATTGCCGGAACGCTTGGCGTGACGTTTGCTGCAAAGATTATGGAGGCGGGAGAGCGGCGTGCACAACAGGCCTATAAGGTGGTGACCGCCAGGCTCCCGGAGACCGAGAAGGTGCTTGCGGACGAGGAGGCCCACGAGCGCGAACTCGTTGCGCTCATCGATGAAGAACGGCTGCGGTACACGGGCGCCGTTGTCCTCGGCCTGAATGACGCCCTCGTCGAGTTCACCGGCATGCTTGCAGGGCTGACCTTTGCCATCCGGAGCCCGCCGGTAATCGCTGTCGCCGCGCTCATCACCGGGGTAGCGGCCGCGCTCTCGATGGCAGCCTCGGAATATCTTTCGATCCGTTCGGAGACCGGGCCGAACAGGCCCATGAAGGCCGCCGCTTATACCGGAACGGCATACATTTTCACGGTAGGTCTTCTCATCCTGCCTTTCCTCGTCTTCGGGAACCCGGTTGTTTCCCTCGCAGTCACACTGACAGCGGCGGTCGCGATCATTTTCCTCTTCACCTATTACCTGTCAGTGGCAAAGGAACTCCCGTTCTGGCAGCGGTTTGGTGAGATGGCGGGAATAAGCCTCGGAATTGCGGGGATCTCCTTTGCGATCGGGCTCGCCATCCGCTTTCTGCTGAACGTGAATATCTGATCCTATAGCGGTATCTTGGCAGGAGCTCCAGGCTTGTAGCGCTTTTAATACAGGAGAGGATGAATCCCTAATCATCTATCCATGGCACGAGACATTCCTGGCTGGCGCAGTCCCGGCACCAGCACTGCTGCGCCAAAACCTTCGCCTGGTTCGATCGAATCCCTCGACCGGATGCTTGCGGAGAACCCAGGGGACTGGCGGACGCTCAACGCAAAAGCAGTTGCGCTCATCAACCTCGGCAGGTTCGAAGAGTCGCTTGAGTGCTCGCGACAGGCGGCGGCGATCGGTTCCGACCAGGCGGACATCTGGGTTTCGATGGGTGTCGCGTACGACAACCTCGGCAGATACAGCGAGGCCGCCGAAGTACTGGAGCGTGCGGTTCGCCTAAGTCCCTACGATACTTATGCGCGGGCTCTTCTCGCAATCGCGTACCAGAGGATGGAAATGCCCGACCAGGCGGACGAGCAGAACCGGAAACTCCAGGAGATGGTCTTCCCCAGGGAGTACGCGGGGTTCTATTTCACCCTCGCCGCGTTCATGCTTGGTCTCCTTCTCGGCGGGATCCGGAGCGTAGAAGGGAGCTCGCCGCTCGTCTCCGCCACCGCCCAGGTGATCATCCTTGTTTTTTTCCTGGCAATCGCCCGCCTCTTCTGGCGCTCCCTGAAAACCGAGCGCGAGGTCGCCCGGCAGAGCGGCACGACCGTTATGCCCGGTCCCCACCGGGAGCGAAACAGTCGCCCGGCGGGTATGGTCGTCGCGCTGTGCATCATGATTGTGGCTTTTATCATCGGGATTGTCGCAGGCACCTGGCTGCGTGTCCACTGATGTATTCAAAAAACCATATCGCGGGTGCAAAACAGATTCCCGTCCGGCCGGCCCTTTTCCTGCCCTTACCAGTTCCGGAAATTTTTGGGATAACCGCAAACATTTTTGGCTTTGCGGGCAACATAGCCGGTCATGGAAAGCGATAACGGGCCCGGACTTTCACCGAAGAAAACGGAGTACATCAAGTTCCTTGACGGGAGGATGATGCCGGTGAAAACAAATGATATTGCCAGGGAATTTGGAGTGGATCCATCGACCATCACAAAGACCGTCGTGGAACTTGCGGGTGAAGGGTTCGTTGAGTATCTGCCATACCACGGAGTGGTCCTTTCAGCCAAAGGAAAAGCCGCGGCAGAGTTCCTGGTAAAAAGGCACAGGATTCTCGCACTTGCTTTTACTCATTTCGGGCTTTCCCACGAACAGGCCTGTCGCGAAGTCTCACGGTTCGAGAGCCTCGTATCAAAGGGGGCGATAGACACTATGTGCAGGGCAATGGGACACCCCCACCAGGGAATATGCGGGGATATTACCCACGATAACGGCTGCCTCGGATCCGACGAAACGGGACGAGGCGGAGAATATTAAACCCGGGCTGGAAAAGTTCCGGTCCAGGCATGATGACTGGACCGAATCCCTCCGATAAATTTCCTCCGGAGTATATGATTTGGTAACTACCCAAAATTCAGAGAACACTTATATGTCCGACTCGCAAAACAGGTTGCAGGATGGACGTCACAGCCTTCCGGAGTTGAGTGCAACGGTTCGTGATAATCATATCCCGATTCCTGCAGTGGCGGCTCTGGTGATAATTATTGTATTTAGTGCAGCATCAGGCTGCACGGTCGGATCGCGGGGATCGAATCAGACCGGACCGGCGCCCGCGACGGGTCATGCGGACGGGATACCGGTAATCACCTCATTCCGACCACTGACGCTCCTCGTCGCGCCCGTTGGCGGAGACCATATTACCATAACCCAGATCCTCCCTCCCGGGGCAGACCCCCATGACTATGAGCCATCACCTGACGATGCACTGGCGCTCCGGAACGGAAAGATCTTTTTCTATGACGGGCCGTTTCTCGAACCCTGGGCGGCAACCCTTGCCGCATCGGCAAACCCTGACCTGCAGCTCGTGTCTTTTGCCGATGCCATCCCGGGACCGGTCTACGAACAGATGAAGAGCCGGTACCCCGGCTTCCCGAACCTTACTGAAGATCCGCACCTCTGGCTGTCACCGCAGCTTGCCGAGTACTACGTGCCCTACGTTGCCCTGCAGCTGTCAAAGGCTGACCCGGGAAATGCGACCCACTACCAGAATAATGCCGCAGCATTTGAAGGCCGGCTCGCGCAGCTCGATTCTGATTATAAGGCAGGGTTATCGAACTGCTCTACACGGACAGTCTTAAGTTCGCACGCCTTCCTCGACTATACCTCGGCTGCCTACAACCTGACGCCGATTTCTATTGCGGGGATGAATCCCGATGCCGAACCGTCCCTCCGGCAGATGGCCGCCATCATACAGGAAGCGAAATCCTCCGGTGCCAGGGGAGTGCTCGCGGAACCGGAAGAAGCAGAAGATCTGAGCAAATCGGTGTCATCCGAGCTGAACCTGCCCGTGTACCCGTTCACAACCATGGAAGTACTCCCGCCCGGTCGGGATAAGCCTGAAGACTCCGATTACGTTTCGATCATGGAGAACAACCTTGTGGAAATGAAGAGAGCGATGGCATGCCGGTAGCACACCAGGAGCGTCAGCAGGTCTGTCTCACCCTGGACAGGGTGTGGTTTGCGTACGGGGCGAACACTGTCCTCGAGGACGTGTCGCTCTCGATCCAGCAGGAAGAGCTTGTCGGGATTGCCGGGCCGAACGGTTCAGGAAAGTCTACCCTTATGAAGATCATGGTCGGCCTCCTCAGGCCTGAAAGGGGCACCGTTTCGTTTTCCTGTCATATTGACGAGTGCGAGGGCATGACCCCGTGCAGGCCCTGTATTGGTTACGTGCCCCAGAACCCGGTCATCCGGCAGGAGCAGTTCCCGATTACTGCCCGTGAAGTCGTTGAGATGGGAACCTTCGGCCAGATCGGGCTGTTCAGGCGCATGGACGCCGACAGCAGGAAAGCCGTGGACAACGCAATCGCGGAGGCCGGTCTTGGGGGTGTACAGTATGAATTGTTTTCCGATCTCTCAGGGGGCCAGCAGCAGCGGACGCTGATAGCCCGTGCCCTCGTCGGGCGGCCGCATATCATCGCTCTCGATGAACCCACTAACGGCGTGGATGCGCAGAGCAAGCAGGAATTCTACCAGCTGATAACCCACCTGAACAGGGAGCACCGGATTACTGTCCTGATGATCCTCCATGACCTGCCCGATCTCGCAGCGCATGTCGAACGGGTCATATTCCTGCAGCGGAAGGTGGTCTATGACGGTCCCTCGTCAAACCTCAACGCGGAAGGCCTGTGGAACCTGATGCTGAAAGCGGGAAGGAGCGGCTGAAATCCATGGTCCTTGAGTTCCTCGCGTACCAGTTCGGTGTCCGCGCACTGATCGGCGGACTTATCATCGCGGTGACCTGTTCGGGCCTCGGGGTGTTCCTGGTTCTCCGCAGGTTGTCACTGGTCGCGGACGGATTGAGCCACGTGGCTTTTGGCGGGATTGCCTTCGGGCTGTATTCGGGAATCTACCCGCTGTACACGGCAGTCGTGGGAGTTATCCTTGGGGCGCTGGGGATCCATGCGCTCGGCAAATTACGGGTAGCCTCGGATGCGGCCATCGCGATCCTGTTTGCCGCGGGGCTCGCGATCGGTATCATGCTGATAAGTGTCACGCAGAACGTGGCGGTTGATGTCCTGTCGTTTCTGTTCGGCACTATCCTCGGCATAAACCAGACCGATCTCTACCTTGCGGCAGCGCTCGGGATAATTGTCGTAGGAATCCTGCTGGTGTTCTGGAAAGAATGGGTGAGCATAACGGTCGATGCGGAGTTTGCGCGGGTCTCTGGTCTGCCGGTACCGGCACTGGAACTCGTCTTCACAATATTGACCGGATTAACCGTCGTTGTTGCAATGCGGCTTGTCGGCGTGCTCCTGGTATCGAGCCTGATTGTCATCCCGGCCTCTGCGATGATTCAGCTGAAGATGCCGTTCCGGCGGACCGTGCTGTCTGCGTGCGCCGTGGCGGTCGTCTCGGTGGTCGCGGGACTGCAGCTCTCCTTCATGTACAACCTCGCACCCGGGGGGTCAATTGTCTTTGTTACCATTCTTTTCTTCATCCTCGCTGCCGTCGGGGTGAGGCTGTTCCCGAAGATTCCCGAAAAAACGGCTGATGGCGGCAGCTGGGATCACCGGTGCGACCGGTAGCCGGGGATATCCTGCACGATCCATCCGTGGAGATTGAACCATACCGGGAAGCCTGAAAGACAAAAAAATTACTTTTTTACCGTTCCGGCCTTTTGCATCAGAGAGAGAAGCCCCTCGAGAATGCGTGCCGGGGCCGGCGGGTTGCCCGGGATCTTCAGGTCCACCGGGAGGATCTTGTCCACTCCGCCAAGCACCGCGTACGTATCCGCGAAGATGCCTCCATCGCATGCA
>DATKMN010000016.1:0-8422 GCA_035541835.1 Methanoregula sp. | reverse complement strand
GACTTCAGCCCGGAGAACGGCGGGTACACGAGCCCGGTATTCGAGTTCGCGATCGCGGCTGATACCGGAAGGGAGGGCTGAGATGTTTGAGAATGCTGAAGGGCCATCAGGCTCTGAAGCAGGAGAAGAACACGAAAGAGTTCTTCGACTCGCAGGAGGAATAAACGATGTTTGAACAGCCATTTGTGACCCGGGCCGCGATCTGCGGGACCGGGCTCCTGCTCGCCCTTATTTTTCTCTGCGCCGGCTTCCCGGTCATACTGCTGGTTATCCCGGTTGCGGTGCTGTTCCTCGGCCTGATGGTTCATCAGAACCTGAAGGAGGAGAAGAACCCTCAAGGGTTCTTCGACCGTGTCGTTGCCGATCCCGAAGAAACCCACGCGGTCTGGTACGGGATGCTGAACACCCTCGGCATCTTCGATATCTCCGGGCTGGCGGCAGCGGAGACAGCGACGCTCACCGAAAAGAAGCATTACTTCTGGTTCGGGGAAGCCGGGATGGCTGCACTGCTGGCCGGTGTCTTTGCGGCCCCGCTCGGAATGTTCCTTGCAGAAAAAGCCGATGCGACACTTGCGTTCATAGGGGCGACGATGGTGTTCCTCTTCCTCTTCATTTTCCTGCCAAAACTGGTCAGGATCGCGATGATGGAGGACCCGGAAAAAGTAATCGCCGCCTTCGGCAGGAACGAGCACGCGAAGAAGGTCTTCTGGACCCTCTTCCTCTTCCTCGCGGGCCTCGTGCTCGCCCGGATCGTGGACCCCGCGACCGCACAGCAGGTCGTCGGGATCCTCACGGGGATGTAGGAGAAAACCGGGGGGCAGGGCTCCCCGGTATTATTTTTGATGTCGCGGCCGGAGAATTTACCGGTCCCGCTCGCCACAGTCCGATAAAAAAAAGATTTACATTTTTCCAACCGGCTGGTACGCGATCTCCGCCACCGGAGAAAGGACCGTGGTCGGCGTTGCAGCCATGGGCCGTATTCCCTTCACTTCGCCGGCTGAAGCACCGCCCAGCCAGGATTTGTTGATCCCCCGTGCCTTGAACAGAGGCGTGAGCCCCTGGCGGCAGATGATCTGGGTATCCATATTGCTGCTGAATACGGCATTGAATTGGGCATTGGCACAGGCAAGCGATAAGGCCGGCACAGTCGCCTGGGCCTTGAGCCCGATGCCGCTCTTGCTCCCCTTGGAGATCAGGATGGTCGCTGAGCTGGCTTCCATCAGGTCGCTGATGACGACCCAGTTGTCCTTCCAGATCTTATTCTTCCACGCGTTCAGGATCGCGTCGTCGAGTTTGTTCATCTGCGCAATGATCCGGTGGTTGACTCCTTCGGCCTCGAAGACGACTGCCTGGCTGTTTCCATAGTCCACCGCGATGCCGGCGTCTCCGACATTGAGGTTGAACTGGGGAAGGGCAGCCGATCCGCTGGCCTTGACTGAGACCGTTACGCTCTTTCCCGACCGGAAACTCAGCGAGGCATTCGGACTCGACGGGACAGGAGTGTACGGTATTCCCAAGTCCTCGAGGGTCGTGACATAGCTGAACCGGTTCTTGTCAAGGGTCCCGACATACCCGAGTTTGTAGATCTCAGTCGGGTCCCATGTTGCGAAGAAATGAAACTGCCTGTTCATTTCGTCCATGTACTGGTCTGCGGGTGGTAGTGGCATGCGGAGGTGATGTACTTTTCAATTAAATAAATTTTATTGTGGTATTTATTATACATAAAATCTAAGATCTATTCACCTGCCCGGCTTGATGTCTATGCAGGCGCGGGATCGCGTTATTTCGGATCCTGCTGGCAGGCGTTCCTGCCCGGATCGTTGACCCGGTGATTGCACAGCAGCTCGTCGGGATACCCACGGGGATGTAGGAAAAAGAGAAACGCCGGGGGCAGGGCTCCCCGGTATTATTTTTGATGTCGCGGCCGGTATCGTTCACATTTTCAGCCCATACCCAAGCTCCTTTATACTCTCTCATGTAAACCGTAGAATAGCGATAGGCCATGACCGCAATACCCCGTAAATATATTACCGATTCAAGAAACCAGAAGCAGGCGGTTATCGTGGACATTGAAACGTTCAACCGCATGGAATCCATCATTGAAGACCACGGTCTCGGAAAACTGATGGAAGAGGCGGAAGACGACGAGGTTCTCACGGTCCATGAAGCAAAAAAGCACTACAAATCTTTGAAAAAGGATTGAGATGCCGACCTGTGGCTATAAGAAAATTTTCCTAAAGGATCTTGCCGCGATCCCGAAACGCTACCGGTCACGGATCGAGCGACTCGTATTTGATGAAATCCCGGCATCGGAAAATATTTTTACTGATTTTGATGTCAGCCGGATGAAAGGATTTGAAAATTACTGGCGCATCCGGAGCGGACAATACCGGATCGGGATTAAGATCGCGGAAGATAATACAATTATATTCTACCGGGTGAGGAGCCGGGAAGAAATTTACCGGGTTTTTCCCTAGAGTTATTCGTTTTCTGCAAAATATGTTCACGCAGGATCCGGCGGCTGACGTGACGAATCAATAATTCGCTATTTTACGGGAAAATTTAAAGGTCCGGAATTATTGAAACTCATGTAAGTTTCTTTTTTTCCTTAGCCCTCCCGCCATGCCCCGGCGGGTACCGCCATCTCGAACCGTGCCCCTTTGCCCGGTCCGCCGTTCTCGCGGATCCGGATACCGGTGATGTCGAGGATCTCCCGGGAGAGTGCGAGGCCGAGGCCGGTGTTCTTCCCGAAACCCCGGTCGAAGATCCGCTCCTTCTCCCCGTCGGGGATACCACATCCGTCGTCCTCGCAGACGAGGATAAGGTCCTGGCCGGCCTCTTTTACAGAGAACCGGACCCGGGTGATCTTCTCCCCGTACCGGACCGCATTTTCGATCAGGTTGTAGAAGACCTTCACGATCATCGGGTCGGCAAAGATTTCCGTCCCTTCGGGGATTGCGTTTTCAACCCTGACATTCCCGGCACCGGCCTGCTGTGCGGCGGCCGCGACCAGGGCCCGGCAGTCCTGCCATGCGGGGGCGCTCGCGCCGATCGCCTCGTACTCCCGGGTGAACTGGATCATCGCGGAGATGCGCCGGGCGGCAGTCGCGGCCTCCCGGAGGTATTCCGCGCGGGCGGCGCAGGGTTCCTCGTTCTCCAGGAGCGTGAGGTACCCCTGCAGCACCGTGATCTGGTTCCCGATGTCGTGCCGGGTGATCCCGGAGAGGAGGCTGAGTTTTTTGTTCGCCATGCGGAGCGTCTCTTCCGTCGCCTTCCGCGAAGAGATGTCCCGGGCCGAGCTGACAATCACTTCCCTCCCGTTCAGGGTCATGAGGTGGACATTGACCTCGACCGGGACCCTCCCGCCGTCCTTCCGGACCCTGACCGATTCATAGGTGCCGTGTTTTCCCGCGGACAGCCCCGCGATATGCCGGGCAACCATAGCGCGGTATTCTTCCGCATCGAGCGAAAGGAAGCCCCGTGCCAGGAGCTCCTCCCGGGTAATCCCGAGCTGGGTCAGGGCCGTGGCATTGGCGTCGATTATCCTTCCGGGCATCCCGGCAGGGTCCGTCTCCATGACGATCAGCGCCGACTGGGCGGTGTCAAAGACCATCCGGAACCTCTCCCCGCTCTCCCGCAGGCGGTCCTCGGCCTCCTTCCGGCCGGTGATGTCCTCGACAAACCCTTCGTAGCGGTCGGGCTTTCCCCCTTCGCCAAAAACGAGCCGCAGGTTCAGTTTCCCGTACCACCGGCCGCCGTCTTTGCGCCGGTAGAGGTTCTCCGTGCTGGTGACCCCGCCGGAACCCAGGACTGCAGCCGCGACCTCGTCGTACCGGGGGGGTTCGGCGTAGACCTGGGTGGGGATGTCTGTTATGGAAGAGACCGCCTCCTCCGGTGAACTGTACCCCAGCATGCGTGCGAGGGCCGGGTTCATGTCGATGAACCTCCCGTCCGGGGTTGAATGGAAGATGCCCAGGGTGGCGTTGCTGAACAGGCTGCGGTACCGTTCCTCGCTCTCCCGGAGGGCCAGCTCCGCGTCCTTCCGTTTCGTAATGTCCCGGATTATGGCGATGACCGCGACGATCCTGCCGTTCTCGTACAGCGGGATCTTCCGCGTCTCGGTCTCGATCCGGACACCGCCGACCATGGACGACTCCTCGGTGACCGTGGCCGTCCCCGTGGAAAAGACGGTGCGGTACTCATCGAGGACCGAATGCGCGAGGAAGGGGAAGGCCGCAAGGACCGGCCTTCCGATGATCTCATCGGCGATGCCGAGGGAGCGGGCCCATTCCCGCAGGCTCCGGTTGGCGTAGACCAGCACGAAGTCCCGGTCGACGATGCTGACGGCATCGGTGAAGGCATCGAGCGTTGACCGGTACTTCTCCCCGCTCTCCCGCAGCGCATCCTCGGTCGCCTTCTCCTCCGTGATGTCCCGGCCGACCGACTGGTATTCCAGGAGGGCACCCGAAGGGCCGAAGATCGCCCGGTCGCTCCACCGCTGCCACCGGATACTGCCGCCCGGCATAACAATCCGGTGTTCGATGGTCCCGACCGGGGTGTCCGGGGTCAGGGAAGCAAAGAAGAGCCCGACACGCTCCCGGTCCTCGGCCGGGATCTCCGGCTTGAACCGGTGCCCGAGGAGCTTCTCCCGGTCCAGGCCGAAATACCGGCAGTAGGCCCCGTTGACAAAGACATGGGTGCCGTCCGGGAGGAACCGGGAGATGAACTCGGTCTGGTCCTCGACCACGTTCCGGTACCGTTCCTCGCTCTCCCGCAGGGCACGTTCCTGCCGGGCCTGCTCGTCCAGGGTCGAGCGGAGTTCCTCGTCCGACGCCGCGAGCTTCTCGAAGGACTCCTGGAGTTCCTCGTTCTTTTTCAGGAGTTCCTCCTCGATGCGCTTCCTCTCGGTGATGTCGATGGCGACCCCGAGCACGGCCTGCCGCCCGTTGCCGGCGGTGGTGAAGGGGACTTTCGTGGTCTGGAGGTAATGCCGCTTCCCGAACGCGTCGATGTACGGTTCCTCCGGAATGAACTTGACGACCCCGGTGTCCATGACCTCGCGGTCGTCCGCAAGCATGTGCCGGAGTTCGGCGCTATCCTTGTGGAACAGGGCGTGCGGTTTTCCCTCGAGCCCGGAGACGGTCGTGTTGTACCCCTCGGCGACCGCCCGGTTTGCGAGGATATAGTTCCCGTCCCGGTCCTTGGCAAAGATCATGTGGGGGACGAGGTCGATGATCTGCCGGAGCTGGGCCTCCTCCTGCCTGAGGGAATCCTCCGCACGCCGCCGCAGGATCGCGTAGCGGACCTTGTTGGAGAGCTCGGCGAACTGGGCTCTCGGGTGGCCGCCTTTCTGGAGGTAGAAGTCGGCGCCTTCGTTGAGGGCCTGCATCACGACTTCCTCCCGCCCGCGGCCGGTGAAGATGATGAACGGGATGGGATTTCCCGCGGCCCGGACCCGTTTTAAGAACTCGATGCCGTCCATCACCGGCATCTGGTAGTCGGAGATGATGGCATCGTACGTCTTTTCACCCAGCAGGGCGAGTGCGGCAGCGCCGGACGTCGCCGTGTCCACGCTGAACTCCCCGTCTTTTTCCAGGTACAGCCGGGTTATCTCGATCAGGGCTGGCTCGTCGTCCACGTACAGAACGGAGAACATAGAGGTCGCAAAACTCCCTCGCGTAATTCCGGTATTTCCTTCCAGTATGAATAACCTGTTTATATGTCCGTACGGTAACTGTGCGGCGGCACCGGCAGGGCCGTATGGCCTGCGACGCGGTCACGGCAATCTTTTTTTTTTTGGTTTTCTCTTTTCCTGCAAGCGTGCCGGGCGGCCGGAGGACCCGGGAAGGGACGATGGGGAAGGTTACAAAAAAAAGCGGGACAATGACCGGTTTCCCGGGATTTTAAAATTCAACACACGAACGAAAATACGCGACAAAAACGGGAGAAGAGACCCCCCGCCGTGCTCTCACTCCCGTCTCCGGCCCCGCACGGCAACCACGACAACAGCGGCAGCGAACACCGCAAAAACCGCGGCCGCGGCCGGCAGCCCGGCCCGGGTCGGGACCGCACCCGTGGCGCCGGTGAACTGGGCCGTGACCTGCGCCACCTGACCCGGCTGCACTGTCACCGTGCCCGACCACCCGTTGTACCCGGCGAGCTGCATGTTCACGATATGGTCGCCCGGGGCCACGTCATAGATGGTGACCGGCGCTACGCCCCGGAACTGGTTGTCGACATAGACCTGTCCCCCGGAAGGGGTCGAGGTCGCGACCAGGGAGCCGGACTGGCCGGACGCCGGCGTGCCCTGCAGGGCCGGGGTCGCCTGCGTGAGCGAAGCGGTGACGAAGGTGACCTGGCCGGCGGTTACTACGGTATCCTGCGTGAAATCGTTATAGCCGGGCGCGTGGAGGAGGAGGGCGTGGGAGCCCGGGCTGACCGCGACGATATTGAACGGGTTGCCGTCGGTGATCGCGCCCTTGTACGTGCCGTCGAGGTACACGAGCGCCCCGGGGACGCTGGTGCTCACCGCGATCGATCCCTCGGAGGACGACGACGAATACGGCTGCATCGGGATGTTGATGTTCGTCCCCTGGCCCGTGGTCACGGTCGCCATCTGGACCTGGGTGGTGTAGCCCGCGAGGTGCGCCTCGACCTGGTGGGTGCCTGCCGTGAGCCCGCCGACCGTCACCGGCGAGAGGCCCTCGTCATTGCTGTCGATGAAGACATCCGCTCCCTCCGGGGCCGTGTCCACCGTGAGCGAGCCGTAGGTCCGGAGGGGCACGAGCTCGGCGTCGACCTCCGGGTTGCTCCCGTCGCCCACGTAAATGCTGGTGGTGTAAGCCTCGTAACCGGGGTAATTGATCTCGATCGTGTGGTAGCCGGCAAAGAGGCCGGTGTAGATCCACGGCGTCGTCTCCGTGGTCCCGCCGTCGATGGTCACGATCGCGCTCGACGGGTCGGAGGTGACGGTCACGGTCCCGGTCGGGTAGTTCGTGACGTACGGGGTATAGCCCGCCGGGTAATAGTACGACGGCGTGTAGGCCGGGCCCACGGGGTAGCCCCGGCCGACCGGGCGGGGGACGACCCGGGACGGGAGGGCGTACGGGTACATGACCTCCCCGTACACCCGGACGCCCTGGAAGGAGGCGGATGCCGGGCCGGTGGTGGTGCCGGACGGCAGGATCGCGGGCTGCACGGTCCCGTTGCCCGTCCCGGACGCGGAGGCCGCGAGTACCGGGGAGAGGGAAACGAGGACTGCGAGGCCGAGGAGGATGAAGAGGTGGTTTGTGCGTGTCATAGGGTTCACAAAGCGGGCCTATGGACTGGTCATTCGTTATAAGGGTTGAGGTGCGTAGAACTCGAAGGTCGGCTGATGCCTCCCTTCTCGTCATCGGGGTTCTGATGAACCTCCCCTGAACTCGAAGGTCGGCTGATGCCTCACGGTCGAAGGTCGGCTGACGCCTCCCTTCTTCTCGTCGGGGTTTTGAAAAACCCCTCCGATTCTCCTCATCGGGGTTCTGATGAACCTCTCCTGAACTCGAAGGTCGGCTGAAACCTCACGGGAAGAGTTTGTCAGGTTTCGGCGAGTTCTGAGCGGTTATCAAACCGCGAAGACGAGAAGAAATCCGCGGGGTTTTTCAAAAGCTTATTTGGGAGGTACTCTTACTTCCCATAAAAGAGATTCCTGATACATATCAAAACGGATTTGGATTCACCAGATGAAAAATTTCTGGTAAATATCAACCTCTCCCAGAATATACCGGCTCCTTAATGCCCTTCCGGTGATGGTAATTCCATTATCTTTTTCAATGCCAGCTTCCAATGAGCTCTGACTTCATCGACGTTACGGGTGACATGGCATTGCATTAACAGACCCCTTCCCAGAGATTCGCTTATGGTGGCTGTTACGCGCAAATCAAGAGCATCGGGGATGAGTTTTTTATCCTGGAGTAACCGCAGATTTTTTTCAATGATCTGTATATTATTATTTATCTGGGTTGATAACATCTGCTGGATAGCAGGATCCCGGCCGGATATCGAAATAAGTTCTGCAAATAATGGAGTCTGATCGGGGAGAACGTGTAATAACCGATCCATGCTCTGATCAAGGATGGAATCAAGATCCCCATCCAGATCGGAAAAATTTAAGGTTTTTTCAAACGTTTTTACGATCTCAATCAGAACCTCGCTTAGGAGTTCTTCCTTATTTTTAAAATAGCCGTACAAGGCACCCTTCGTGACACCAACTTCTTTGGCTACGTCTTCAATGGTCATAGACTGGTACCCTTTCCGGATCGCAACTCTGATTGCGGCGTCAACAATAATCTTCTTCGCCTCTTCTTTATATTTCAGGAAAACTTTCCGCATTCTTCACCATCTAATTATAAGTTTAGTTGTAGTTAATAATCTTTTTAAAATC
>DATKMN010000015.1:0-2798 GCA_035541835.1 Methanoregula sp. | reverse complement strand
GATGGCCCGGTCCCGGTGCGCAGGCAGGCTCGTTTTTTCCGGGCACGAATCGATCGGTGTACAGACGCCGTGCGGGCCGGTGCGGGAAAGCCTGGCCACCGGGACTATTGGCGTAAACGCGGGTGCAGGGTGCGCCGGGGTGGATGGGGCACTCTTCCACTCCCGGAAAACGCCGGTAAATTCACCGTGTGGTGTGCAGGGAAATAAAAAAAGAGATCTCGAGTCCTGTCCGATTCGTTCGTATCGTGATCCGACCGGAACAGGGATAAAAAAAAAATTATCCGAGCCGGCGCCTGTTCCAGGCAATGAATATCCCTGCCAGGGCAAGGGCGCCGGGGATTGTCAGCGGTGCAAGGGGGGATTTGGTCGGGGTCGGCCAGGGTGTCGGGACCGTTGTTATGGGCCGGGTCGTGCGGGCCGTGGTCACGGTAACCGGGACCGTTACGGGGACGGTGGTCGCGGGTGCCGTGACCAGGAAACTGATGGTGCCGATGAAACCGTTTGCGTCGGAGAAGCTGACATCATAGTCACCCGGGCTCCCGACCAGGACCTGCTTTGAGAACATCCCGGCACCGTTCTGCGGGTTGTTCGTCGTCTCGATGTACTGTTGCGGGAAGACCGTGCCGTCCGGCCCGGTGACCTTGATCTGCACGCCGCTGTTCCCTTTCTTGGCAATCGATCCCTCGATCCTCAGGGCGCTTGCCAGCGGCTGTGAAGAGGGGGAGGTGATGGTGATCTCGCCGGAACGGTCCTGGAGCGTGACCAGGAGGGACGTGACCGAGTCCGACCGGAGCGAAGACTCCTCCGGCCCGTTGAAGTGGACCTCGACCTTGTACTGCCCGCCCGGGAGGCCCTCGGTATCGTAAAGGACGTACTGGGTGGCGTGGTCGTCCTGGATCACCACCGGCTCCGACTTGATCTCGGTTGCGGTATACTGGGACCGGTAAAAGACCAGGTCAAACGAGGTCCCGGCCGGAAAGTCGCTGTCCACCGAGCACTTCAGGGGGTCGCCGGCCTGGATGCTCTGGGGACAGGCGATGTACAGGCCGTATGCGGAGACGGACCCCACGAGGAGCATCAGGCCGATCGCGAGGAGGAGGATCTTCTTCATGCGGTACTATCAATCCGTTCCGGGGCAAAAAAGTTCCGGATGTAACCTGCGGGAGCACCAGGGCTGGATGAGGCCGGGACGAGTTCAGACCATCCCGATAAAATTAGAGAGCAGCCTCAGACCCGCCGCCCCGCTCTTCTCCGGATGGAACTGGGTTCCAAAGACATTGCCTTTTCCCACCGATGAGGCGAACGGGCAGATGTACTCGGTGGTCGCGAGGCAGTACCCGGGGGCCGTGTCCGCATAGAACGAATGCACGAAGTACATGTACTCCCCGGCCCCGAACCCGTCGAAGAGCGGGTTATCGCTCTCACGCACGGCAAGGGAGTTCCAGCCCATGTGGGGGACCTTCTGCCCGGAGCCGTGGGGAAACCGCTTCACGCTGCCGGGGATGAGGCCGAGGCCCGCGTGGAGCCCGTACTCCTCGCTCGAATCGAGGAGCATCTGCATGCCGAGGCAGATGCCAAGGAGCGGCACACTCCGGGTCGCTGAGCTGACGGTCTCCTTCAGCTCGCCGAGCTGCTCCATCCCCTCGTGGAATGCCCCGACTCCCGGCAGTACAAGCCCGTCGGCGGCCGCGATCTCGTCCGCATTGCAGGTGATGAACGCCTTTGCCCCCGCCCGCTCGAGACCCCGCATCACGCTCCGGAGGTTCCCGAGGCCGTAATCAATAATAGCTATCTTCTTCATCGCAGGCCCCCTCCTTCAGCCTCCACTGTCCTCTGCGTATCCAGTCCTCCGGCAGACCTTTCTTTCTCCGGTGCTCTTCGAGCTTTTCCTGCCACCCGGCCCAGAGCCCGGGATAGTCCTGCTCGATCGCGTGGATCAATGCCATATCGCTCGATGGGCACATGAAACATCCGATCCGGTCCAGCTGCCGGGTATAGAGCACGTTGAACGGGGCACGCTCCTGCATGAGATAGAGCCAGACATGCATCGCCGTCCAGTTATGGATTGGGGCTGCCGAGAGCTGGACCCTGACATTTTTGTTCCGCCAGACCCGGTCGCTCTGCGCCCGTGCGGCGGACTCGTACCTCCGCTGGCCGATGAACGAGAGGCACTCCCCCCACCGCTCCCGGATAAGGTCCGCCACGGGCGAGAGCTTGCACACCCGGCAGCACCACCTCGCGCTGACCGCAGGCGGCCCCTGTTTTTCGAACTCTTCGGAGAATTTCGAGAGCCCGCTGGTCCGGATCACGTCGAGGCCGTAGGTCCCGGCAACCCGGTCCACGTTCTCGTACGTCTCCGGGAACTCAAAACCGGTATCCGCAAAGAGGAGGGGGACCTTCCCGATCGCCTTCATCACGACCAGGAGCATCGCGAGGCTGTCTTTTCCCCCGGAGTACGAGACATTGGTGGCAAGGCCGGCATTCTGCCCGGCAACGTCCCGGACAAAGCGGACGGAGTCCGCCTCCATCCGTTCGAGGGCTCCCGCGTTTGCCCGGACGGCATCGTCCCAGCCAGCCTCCCCCGGGACGATCGTGGAACGGATATTCCTCCGGGTCCGGACAACCTGCCCCTTCTTCATCTCCCGTGCGGTCGCGGCGTCCGCCTTGGCCCGGCCGACGCCGATGCATTCGCCGGACCGGGCCAGGAGGAATACCTCGTCACCTGCCCGGACCGCGTCGTCGATCGATACGAGGCCGGGCGCAAGGAGGCTCATCCCCTGGTCCCGGATGAACGGGAC
>DATKMN010000014.1:0-3811 GCA_035541835.1 Methanoregula sp. | reverse complement strand
AGGATGGGAATACTGTGATCGAATACTATGCCGCGTACCTGATCTCGGTCGGGATCGGCATCATCGCTGCAATCGTCGGCCTCGGCGGGGGCTTCCTGTATGTCCCTACCCTTTCGCTCATCTTCGGCCTCGATGCCAGGTCTGCAATCGGTACGAGCCTTGCAATCATGATCTTCTCAACCGTCTCTGCATCCTTCTGGTACCAGAAGGAGGGAAAGATCCTCTATAAGGTTGCACTGATCCTCATTATCCCGAGTATGATAGGCTCTGTAATCGGCTCCTACCTTACGACCCTGATAGATTCCCGGTTGCTTGTCCTGATTTTCTGTGTCGTGCTCACCCTGGTCTCCCTTGAGATGCTCGTGCCGTGGTTCCGGTTCCTCAGGGAAGTGCGATCCGGCCCCTCGTTCGTTCTGGACACGAGCGTCCCGCACCAGGGAACCCAGCCGGTCACCCGGATCTGGTATTCCCATCTCATTTTCTGGGGAGCCACCGGTGGCGTCCTCAGCGGCATCACGGGGACAAGCGGAGGTGCGATCTTCGTGCCTGCCCTGGCCACAGCCGGTATCCCTGTCCATTATGCCGTCGCAACCGCGATGTTTTCGAGTATCCTTGTCTCGGTTACTGGTACTGCTTCCCACGTCTCTCTTGGAGAGGTTGTCTGGCCGTTTGTCGCGGTGTACGGGATCGGGGCGGCGACGGGCACGTTTCTTGGGACCTATCTTGCCACGCAGATCCATGAGGACCAGATCAAGAGGATATTCGGTATCCTGCTGCTTTGCGTTGCGGCCCTTATGTTCCAGCAGAAGGTGCTGATGGGAATTTAGTAAACTATTGAAGGATGGATTAAGGGACATTCCGTATCCGGATTTTCCGGAAGACCGGCAAAGCAGTTTTATCTTCCGGCTGCGATGGTTGGCGTGATGGACCCCCTCATAGTTTCCCTCGATTTCCTCGAGTTCCCCCCGGTATATACCTGCGAAGGGGAGAACCTCTCGCCGAGGATCCGGCTCACCGGGCTCAAAGCCGTCTCGGTCGCTGTCATGGTCTTCAACCCCTTCGAGAAGTCCTGCTGTTCGTTCACTCCCTGGATTGCGTGGAACCTCCCCCCGCTCCCCGAAATCCCGCCCGGCATTCCCCGTACCGGGATCGTAAGCGTTCCGGTTACCTGTATCCAGGGTACAAACGACTATGGCGTCGCGGGATATTCCGGCCCCTGCCCGCCTCCCGGGGAAATGATCCGGTACCAGTTCAAGGTCTACGGGCTCGATGCGATGCTCGATCTCCCGCCGGGCTCGGATAAGCATGAACTTATTACAGCAATGAAAGGCCACGTCCTCCAGTTTGGGGAGACGGTCGCAATCTGCTCCCGGTAAGCAGGGGACCGGGAGGATGGAGTGCACTATCTTTATCAGTACCCCGGCACATCATCCTCACGGGGGTTGATAGTTCAATGGAAAACCTGACGGTTACTATCTCGGTACAACACCTGCCAAGCGACTACACCTGCGATGGGAAGGATATCTCACCGCAGATCGGTATCGGCGGGGTGAATACGGGTATTTCGAAGTCGCTGGCAATCATCGTCAATGATCCGGACGCGCCGGGTGGGGGAGGGTTCATCCATTGGATTGCATGGAATATGGAGCTGGTGAAGCTGATCCCGGACAATATTCCCAAGACCCCTGAGGTCTCTTTCCCGATGAAAGCCGTGCAGGGAAAGAACAGTTTCGGAAAGATCGGGTACTGGGGCCCCTGCCCCCCGCGGGGCCAGACGCACCGGTACTTCTTCAAGGTCTACGGGATCGATACCATGCTCGCGCTTGCGCCAGGTGCCTCGAAGGACCAGCTGGTACGGGCCATGGAGGGCCACATCGTGCAGTACGGTGAGACACACGTGACGTACGGGAGATGACGAACACTGGGGATTGTGGTAAACATGCTGCCTGAGCCACAATTAATTACCCTCTGTGGCGATATCACGTACAATGCAGCCACATCGGTCACGACGGAATGCGAATACCGGGCGGGATGCTGAGATCAAGGCATACATAGCCCGCCAGGAATCCCTGCTTTCGCCTCTCGCGGCCACAAGTGCCGATTCCCTGCGACGGTATAACCGGCAACCGGACGATATCCGCACACCGTATTCCCGGGATGCAGACCGGATTATCCATACCCGGGCTTACACCCGGTACATTGACAAGACGCAGGTCTTCTACCTCGTGGCAAACGACCACATTACTCATCGGGTCATCCACGTCCAGCTCGTCTCCCGGATCGCACGGACCATCGGCAGGTCGCTCCGGCTCAACGAGGACCTCATCGAGGCGATAGCGCTTGGCCACGACATCGGCCACATCCCGTTCGGACACTTCGGCGAGACCTGCCTCTCGGAGCTCTGTACCTGGTACGGGATCGGGAAGTTCTACCATAATGTTGAGAGCGTGCGGTTCCTCGACACCATCGAGGACTGCGACCTCACGATGCAGGTCCTTGATGGGATCCTCTGTCACAACGGGGAATCGGACGACGTCCGCATGTCCCCCGAACAGTGCCGGGACTTTGCGGATTTCGATGCCAAGGTGCAGGAGAACGCGGAAGGCCGCCGCAGCCGGCCGCCCATGACTCTCGAAGGCTGCGTGGTCAAGTTCGCCGACACCATCGCGTACATCGGCCGGGATCTCCAGGACGCGCAGGAAGTCGGCATCGTTCCATCGCCTGCACCGGTCCCGGCCGAGTGCAGCGAGGTTCTCGGAACCTCAAACCGGGAGATCATCAATACCCTGATTTCCGACCTCATCAGTAACAGCGACACCACAGACACCGGGTTCATGTCCTACAGCCGGGATGTTGAGAAAGCGCTGATACTCCTGCGCAGCTATTCCCGTGTCCACATCTACGAGAACCGGAAGCTCACCGAAGAGAAGGAGAAGATACGGCATATGTTTGAGACGCTCTTTGCCTCCTGCCTCGGGGATGCGGAACAGGGCCGGCAGGAATCGAAGATCCACACTGATTTCATCGAAAGCCCGTGGGTCAGCGAACGGTACCGGCAGTCTGCTGCGCCGGCAGAGTTTGTCCGGGACTACATTGCGGGAATGACCGACCGCTACTTCGCCAAACGCTTCGAAGAATGTGTCATCCCACGGGTAATAGAAGGACGGTTTACCTGATCGATCCGGCGCACGGGGAGGCCGGATTCAGTCGCACCTGCTCTTTGGTTTTTCCCATCCGGTGAACCCGCAGTAGATGCACCCGACACCCTCGCACTGGCCGCACAGGTGTTTTGGCGCCCGGACAAGGACGGTCCCGGTTTTATTACAGTAGAGGCACCCGAGGCCATCGCAGTGGCGGCACGTAGCGGGTTCGTACCGGACAACCTGCTTTCCATCCCTGCATCCGCCGGCGTCTTTTTGCATCAGGGACTTACTCCTCATCCTCGTCAAGGTACCGTGAGAGCGCGTCGAGGACTTCAGCGGCAGACTGGAAACGTTGTGCAGGATCCTTTGCAAGACATTTCAGGATAATCTTCTCGACTGCAACAGCATCGGGGTTGTATTCGGAGGGGTAGATGGGCTGGTCGCGGATAATGGCATTTCCGACTTCAACGATACTCTCGCCGCCGAATGGGATCGTCCCGGTGACGAGTTCGTAGAAGACAACGCCTAGCTGGTAGATGTCGGTCCGCTCATCCGTCCTCCCGAACTCCGAGGGCGAGACCTGCTCGGGGGCAGCATACGAAAGGGAGAACCCGGCGATGCTCGAGTGCTTGACATCCGCCGCGAGCACCTTGCTCATCCCCCAGTCC
>DATKMN010000013.1:0-8633 GCA_035541835.1 Methanoregula sp. | reverse complement strand
ATCGCTTCCGATTTCCGGAAGCCCGACGGGCTTACAATCATTCCTCCGGAACAGGTAACCGGATTCCTCGCTCCACTCCCGGTTCGGAAGATCCCGGGCATCGGGCAGAAATCCGAATCGGAGCTTTTCGGGCTTGGCATTAAGACCATCGGGGACCTTGCTTCGATTAACGTCCAGATACTGCTCGCAAGGTTCGGGAAATGGGGTGTGGGACTGCAGGAGCTTGCACTCGGAAATGACGGGGGAGTGGTTGCCGAACGGGACGGCCCCCGCTCAGTCTCCCGGGAGACGACGTTTGAAGAGGACACTGATGACATTCAGATGCTCGGGAATACCATGGATGGCCTCGCCTGGGACGTGCACCGTGCCCTTCGTCAGGAGGGGCTCCGGTTCAGGACCGTCACGGTCAAGGTCCGGTATACGGGATTTGTAACAAGGACCAAAGCACGGTCGGTTTCGCATTTTACTGATGATATCAGGACCATCGGAACTCTGGGCCAGTCCCTCCTCCGGGAGCTCATAGGGGAGCAGAAGATACGTCTGGTTGGCCTCCGGCTCTCGGGTTTTGAAACAAGGGATTCGCACCAGCAGACTCTTGAATTATGATCCTTTCCACAGGGAGGAGGCGTTAGATCAATAAGATTTTGAACTGATGCAAAAAACAGAATTGACCAGAGTTGTTCTCTTTTAGGCCGTGCACAAGTGCGGGGAGCCGGATTTGAACCGACGAACTCCTTCGAGAATAGATCTTGAGTCTATCGCCGTTGGCCAGGCTTGGCTATCCCCGCGTCTCTGCGGGTCTATGTTGGTCACCTTGAGTCAATAAAGTAACGGAGGCAAAACCGTTTTATCACGGAAAGGCGGTTACAGGCGTAAGAATAGCAACCTGCCGTTCAGGCCCTCTTACTTTTTTCTTCTGGAGTTTCCACGATGGTGCAATTCCTGCATTCCTCGCACTCGAACTCGAGCGTGGAATGGTTGATATTATATTTTTCCAGCCTTTTTTTGATCTCGCGCTTGACCAGCTCGATTTTTTCTGTCTCCTGTTCGCAGGAATACACGTGGGCATCAAGTACGTAGATATCAGAGCTGAGGCTCCAGAGGTGGACGTGATGGACTCCCGAAACCCCCTCGACAGACATCATATCCGAAACAACGGTATCAAAATCCACATCCTTAGGAGTGAACTGGAGGAGTATCACAATCGTTTCCCGGAGGAGGTTCCCTGCTGAGTATACGATCAGGATCGCGATTATTGCGGAAAGGATCGGATCCGCAATCACCTGGCCGGTTAACGCGATCCAGACCGCAGCAGCGATGACCGCTACCGAAGAGACCGCATCTCCGATTACATGCAGGAACGCGCTTCGGACATTGAGGTTGTGGCTGCGGTGCAGGAGGAAAGCCACCGAGACGTTCGCGGCAAGGCCTGCAAGGGCCACAACTCCCATGATTCCGCTCTGTACCGGGGCCGGGTTCAGCGCACGGTGATACGACTCAAACAGGATGCCGGCGCTCGCTCCGATGAGGAGGAGCGAATTTGCAAATGCCGCAAATATCTCAGCCCGTTTGAACCCGTATGTCCTTTCCTTTGTGGGAAGCTGGGCAGCGAGGGAGATTGCAGCAAGCGAGAGAATGAGGGAGAGAACATCGCTGAACATATGCCCGGCATCACTTACGAGTGCAAGCGAGCCGGAGACTATGCCTCCCGCGAGCTCTACCAGAAGGAAAAGGACGGTAATGACCAGCGCGATCTTCAGGGAATGTGCGTTATCCCGCGGGGGCGGCTCCATTTTGTGCCAGAGGATTATTTCGGTATACTATAAAAGTCTGGTACCCGCTCCTCTCTAATTGGAAGACCTGAAAATCAACACACCAGTGAACGATGAATCCCCTTCGTTACTGCGATTATACAGTCACATAAAATCCGAGAGACCAAGCTGCTGTTGCTTCTCCTCGCCAAACGTTGAGAGGATTGCCAGGTCAATAACCTCAACCCGCTGCTTTGTGTACTCCGAAACATTGTACTTACGGCAGATCTCCCGCGACATTTCGAGATATTTCTTCACCGATCCTTCATGGACGGTCGGGATAATGTTTCCGCCGCACGGACCCTTGCCCCTGAACTTCGTGCACTTGCCGGCAAGGGGCATACGCCTGTAACTCGTGTTACATTTGGTACACCTGAACTTCTGTTTTGAAAAGGCCGAGAGGTTTCCCATGAGATCGCGGATGAAATGGGTCGTGAGAACGCGTTCGGCGACGTCATCGGCATCTACGGCCCGGATCTTCTCTGCAAGTTCGAGCTCCGCTTCGAGTTTCTCGGTCATGGACTTGAGCTGGGTATACATCGATTCGAGTGGCCCTGAGGAAATATCGGTTGTATCGTGGGTGAACTGGAACCCTTCGAGCTGGGCCGGGGTCCCGACCCGTTTCTCCACCCGGTCAATGAGTCCTGCAATAGTCTTTGGCTCGGTATAGCTCAAAGACCCGAGGTACAACTCGAGGGGGTACGAGGCACATACGTCGACGTTCAGGGCTTCCTTGTCTATTTCTGCCGGATCGATCCGGCTGGTCAGAACGAGCGGCGCATCCATCGATCCTCCGCGGTTCTGGGGAAGGAATGAACGGGAGAAGTTGATGAGACCATCGAGAAGGAGCATGATGCAGTCCTCGTCACCATCGCACTGGCCCGTGAAGATGCCGTTTGCAACCAAAGTGTGGTCGTCTGCAACGGTAACGCAATAGACCCGTTCTTCAAGGGCCGGTACCGTCTCGGTCGAAACGATGTAGTCGGCTATAACACCTGTTCCTTCAAACACCGGGACTGCATCGCCGTTTTTTAATTCTACGGCCCGTATTTTGCGGAGATACGAGGTATCCCATACAACCATGGCGTGATCAGGTGTAACTGCAATTTTTTTGCCCAGCTTCGTGGTAAAATGAATCAGGGTCGCCGGGGATCGGTGGATCGAGACCGAGGTAATCCTCCGAAGGTGCATTGTCCCATTCGTATCGACGGTACGGGTAAGCCAGCACTGTGACGGATCAGAATAGTATGTCCCGAGGCGGTCGATTCCGGGCCGGCTTATATCAAAGTTTTCCAGGACGAACTTGCGGATCGGGAGTTTCTTCCACTGCTTTCCTTCGAGAACTTCAATTTCGGTATCACCATGGAAACAGTTCCGCCGCTTTGCCGCATGAAAAAACGGGTGAGCATAACCGACATTTGCCCGGGTAAAGCCGATGATGCGGGCAAGCACGCCGGCGCTCGTATGCGGTGCAAGACCGATTACCAGTTGGCCGACGAGGTCTTCCGGTTTTTTTACCTGGTAGAACGGGGCGAGTCCGTAGAACCTGACCAGAAGTTCATCCATGAACTGCGCCACACTGACGAGGTATTCTGCGCACGAATCCGAGACGAGGATATCCTGTGGATGGATTTCGACAACCTGGGTACTGTTCTGGAGATCATAACCCCGTGTATCCTTTGTATACCCGAGGCTCCGGAGCTGTTCGACCGATACCCTGATCTCGTCGGGACGGATATGGGTGAGGGGAAGATCGATCATATCGAACCTTGTCGTCCCGTCTTTAAAGACAAAGATATTCTGCGCCCCACGCAGGATCCCTTTCTCCATCGACTCCACGGTTTTCTCCCGAGAGATTACGCCTTTGACGCCTTTCACAAGTGCGACGCTCCCCGGCTTCATCCCCAGACCCTCCATCGCCCTTGCATATTCATTTTTGAGGTTGACGGTGATATGCTGGCTGCAGGTTGTCGGCACATTGCAGCCCGGGCATCGGGACAGGAAAGTCTCTCGTCCGCATTTCGGGCAACTGGTGATGGCTACCGTGTGCCCCCCGCACTTTTCACACCGGTTAAGGTAATTTATCTCACCGCATACCGAGCATTTCCGGCGTCCGACTTCGATCTGGATAATCCCCCCCTCCTTCTGGAAATCGATCCCGGTGTCATCTGCGTCTACTTCTGCGGTATGGGAAGATGCAGACTGGAAAGACCGCCGGGCCCCACCCGTGTCCCCAAGGGGGAAGAGGACATGGGGGGGAGGGTTCATTTTCCTCGGCTTGGATTTTCCCGGTCTGCCCATGCGGCCGCCAATCCGTGTCCCGGACCGCGATCGCATAGCCATTCCGGAGAGGTGTATCGCCAGATCGAGAGGGTTTTCCGGAAGAACGCCAGCCCATGAATCCCGCCTCCTGAGAGATTCATCCAGGCCGAGCCCTGCCACGAACGCACGCCACACTCTTATCCGGATGATGCCCTCTCTGACTTCGTGGGGGATGAGAAGGTATTCAAGTGCCGGTTTCAGGGCCGGATCAACCGGCATGACAAGGCAGTCATCCACAATGCTTCCTTTTTCGGAGACGAACACCGAGAGATCTTGCATCTGGCCGGTGGTAATGTCATCCCAGAACCATGTATACACAGGATGGAGGAAGCCCCCCGCCTGTGAAAAGGCGATGGCCTCGGCTTCAGTTTCCGGTGCCCTGGCCCCGGGCCCGGCATCCAGCCGCCACCACTCATCGCAGTACCCGCAGGGAACGAGCGGGTGGTTGTTCTCGAGGAATTCACCGAATGAGATGAGGATTTCTCCCACATCGAGAATCTTTTCTATCGTGGATGAGAGCTTTTTTGCCGTCTCCTCGTCATCGATCCTCAGCACGCTGCCGTTTTTCAGGCGTACAGTCGGTCCTTCGATCGAATCCACCGGGACCACGCCGCACGCCTTCCCGGGCCGTTCAGTCTTCATCTGCGTTCCGGTAGCAAGGAATTCCCCGAGTACGTAGAGAGTCGCCGGGTGTAACCCGGCCGCTGCGAAGCCGGTATTCCGTGACCTGCCGTACCTGAGCCGGAAACCGCCTTTCCTCATCGGATACGAGAAAACAGGGCGACCTCCGATGAGATCCCTGAGGTACTTGTCGAGAGGTTTTATCCCCACCGACTTTTCGTTATCCCCGCTTTTCGCTGCGCCGGCGATGAGCTTGTCGAGCCAGCCCCATCCCTCCATTTTCATCTTCTCGACCCGGCTCTTAAGTTTCCTTGCCTTGCCCGCGATGCCTTCACCGATGACAAGGGCCATGCCGCCACGGACTACATTCGTTTCGACCCGTTCGAGGTTCCGGTGCCCCGAGACTTCTTCTTGTTCCGTTGCTTCCCCGTCAATGCAGACCGGGCAGTTCTCGATTATGAGGCGAATCTCGGCCTCGCTCGGGAGGTACTGTAGGTTCATGATCGAATTATATTGCCGGATCTCCTCGATGTACCGCTCGACTTCTTCCTGACGGGGAATGTACCGGTTAATGCCCAGCTTCTGCCGCACATAGTCACCCACCAGCACCGATAACGCCTGAGCGGTTCCACCTGCACTTCGGATCGGTCCCGCGTAAAAGATCGTCAGGTACTGGCTCCCGTCATCATTTTTACCGAGGCCGATTTTCGCTATGCCTTCGGTAGGAGCGGCCACCACTCCTTCGGTAAGAAGTGCCATCGCAGTCCGGATCGAATGGTCGAGGATCTCATCGGTGTTCTTCTCCCCGAACCGTCTCGCAACAAAATCGTCACCGATACGGAGGGCCACTTCTTCCCGTGACATTTGCTGCTCGAGCTCGCGGATCCTCTCTGCCACACCTTTGATTCCCAGGAGTGCTTCAACCCGGTCTGCAAGGTCGCTCGCTATCGGGATCTCGACTTCTGTTGAGGGATCGAGCCCTTTTGCACGCGCTGCCTGCGCGATGGCGATGGCGGAAAGAAGACCGTCCATCAGCGATTTCTCGTATGCCTCCATCATGGGCGAGCGCTCGAGCATGTTGGTAGGATTTCGCAGGGTAGAGATTTATTCATTGGGTTTGAGATGAGAAAATCCGGACAAATAAAATCAGGTGTTGGCTGAAAAGTCTACCAATCAACGGTGATCACAAGAGCGGGGATCACTTCACAAAAAATTATTCTTTTCGGATTTTTTCGATAAGGGCCGGCAGTCCTTTCTCACCCATCTGCCAGAGCGTCAGGGATGCGCAGGTCCTGATGATGGGATTCGCATCGCCGAGCCTCTGTGTAAGTGGTTCAACTGCCGGCTCCCCGATGCGGCAGAGCGCAAGGGATATAAAGCCCCGCAACTCGGGATCCTCGCTCTCAAGGGCCCCTATAAGATCGTCGATTGCCGGCTCCCCCATGGATCCAAGAGCTGCAGCTGCATACCGGCGGAAATCCTTATCCGGGTGATTCTTCATGGCCTGGAGAAGGGGCCCGACTGCATCCGGACCAATCTTACCCAGCGTTACTGCCGCGTACCACCGGAGGTCATTGTCGCTCGTTTCCGCGAGTAATTTTACCAGGGGTGCAACAGCAGGCTTTCCGAAAGAGCGAAGAGCTTCGACTGACTGGTGTCTCACATCAATCGACGGATCGCTGAGGGCTCCGATGAATCGGGAAAGCTGGCCAGCACCAGTTCCCTTGTCGCCCGCGGTTTTTTTCTTCACCATGACAGCCTCTTCTTCCGGTCTATGGACCCGGAGGGTTATTTCTTTTACTGATCCAACAAAACCGGCTACCCGGCAATTTCTCCGGTGTTCTCATACAGCTTGAAATGTTGGGCTCTTCAGGATCCAAAGAATCCCGGGAGAAAAATGATGACGAAGAAAAACGCCATCAGGATAAAACCTACGGGGATTCCGGTACGTGCCCATTCCGAGCTCGTGATCCCGAGCTTGCACGCCGCAATGATATTCGGTATGTTGCCGGGGATGAGCATCCCGCCCGAGATCAGGAGCCCCATCAGGGCACCTTTGATCTGGGCAGCGGTCAGGACCGGGCCGATCTCGGCTGCGGCGAGTGTCGCATTGTCGAGAACTGCAGAAGCGATATTGATCCAATACAGGCCTGCAGAAGGAACGGATACGACAAACGAGAGGATGAGAGGTTTGAATCCCTCTCCGAGAAAGATGAGTGCCATGATAAAGAGATACACTTTTCCCGCCCGGACCACGACGTCCTGGATCGATTCCCGCTCCACCAGGCATTCAAGAAGAAGATCGTCGGCATGAACTCGCGTGGCAAGGTAATACCCGGCGAGGGCGAGCAGGATGACGGCAGGGATGATATAGATGCCGACAAGGCCGATGAGAAACCCAAAACCGGCATTGTATGGTGGGCCGGCGAGTTTCGAGATGACGATAGTTGTAAGGGGCTCACCAAGGGGGGTAAGCCCGGCTCCGAGGCCAATTGAGAAGCAGGAGACGACAGTAATATCGATTTTTGTTTGTCGGCCGAGGGGAAGGGCATTGACAATTTCAACGAGGACGATCGCCGCGAGAATAGCTGAGATTATGCTTGCCACAAGCCCGAGAACTATGATAAGGCCGGGTACGATAAACGTGACCGGCACTCGCCTGGCAAATCCCGTAACCGCCCCCTGGATCCGGTGATAAAAGACGTACAGGATAAGCCCGGCAAGGAGAACAATCTGAACTATGCCTACAGGTATGCCAAAGACGTTTGTAATATTCAGGGGCGATATGAGCGCTTCGATGACGATGTCTGTGCTCCAGCCGGTATGTTCCCCCGGGATACCGGCAAAACCGGCTATGCTTAACGCTGCAACCCCGCATGCAAAGAGGAAGATCTCGAGGTTATGCTCAACCCGTTTTAATTTGAAGGGGAGGGCCAGTACTAAGGCAAAGATGACTATGAGGCCCAGCGTGACAAGCAGAACCATGTTATACCGGAATATAGGATAGGATGGTGAATAAGTGGATCGATTTGAGGTGTCCGGAGCATCCTTCTTGGGATCTCCGGGACCGGATCACCCCCACTCGGTACCCACCCTGACGCATTCCTCTATCGTTCCCATCCGGGCGATAGCCCCGCACATATCGGGGACATACGCCAGTGCTTTACCGCTGTTCACCATGATCGCCATATACTGCTCCATAACCGGCGAGACTACCATACAGGTGTCTGCGAAGACCCGCGCGCCGCTCTTTTCTATCCGGTCAACCGTCTTCTGGTTCGCTTCGATCACTCCCTGCGATGCAAAGACGTAGAACGGCTTTGTCACTAACTTTCCTGTCAGGAGCAGGGCAATTTCCTCCAGTTCCTGAGGAGAACAATGAGGGCAACCTACCGCGACAGCATCAACAGGGACATCGCTGAATATTTGCTCGACCTCCGCGGCTTCTATGGAAACGGTCTCAAGGCCTGCGGGAAGTGCGGAAAGATCCTGTGCTTCCGGTGTGATCCCTTCGACATGGTACAGGGCAACTGCTCCGGTAGCTGCCATTGCCGCGCCGAGTGCCTTGAGCTGGTCCCGGTCAGGTCTGATCCCACGGAAGTACGGGACCCGGTTTCCCGCGAGTTTGCCGGCATGGAACCCAAGAGCCCCAAACTCGGCTGTCCCCATTTTCCTGTTCGGCATTGCGACATCGATGATGACCGATGGTTTCCTGTTTACTGCGAGATGAAGGCCATAGCAGGGGGTTTTCCCAATGAGCGCGGCAGCAAGGGCCCCGGGACCCCCTTCGCGGTTCGTCCGGGCCCCGATGACCGAATTTGCATAGCTGACCGCAGAGGACTCGGACCATGCGAGATGATCCCGGAATGAGGTCTGGTA
>DATKMN010000012.1:0-15809 GCA_035541835.1 Methanoregula sp. | reverse complement strand
TTTTTTTGAAAAAATAAGAAACCAAGAAAGGTGTGTATTCCAGAATTTGGACCATGTTCAAAATATTACCGTATGTCGGAATCAGAAGTGCCTTAATTTACTTTTTCATTAACGGGGTAAATATGATTTAAAAAATTTGGTAGGTATCCAAAATTCCCGCAACTATTTTATATGCAACCTGCCAAGCAGATTTGAAGAAGACCCTGTGTCCTTCGAAGGATTGTGATCCGATGGTTAAAAGACAAAATTTGATAATTCTGCCAATTGCGGCATTTGTACTCATTTTTGCATTTATTGCAGCGACCGGTTGCATGAGCAGCTCACCGGGATCAAATCAACCTGGTTCAGCAGTCGTAACAAGTTCAATGGGCATTTCCGGCTCAACACCTGCTGCCAATACTGTTCAAAGCGGCGGAATACCGGTAATCACATCCTTCCGCCCATTCACGCTCCTCGTCGCACCAGTAGGAGGAGATCATATCACCATCACCCAGATACTTCCACCGGGTGCCGATCCTCATGATTATGAACCGACACCAGGTGATGCGACGGCTCTCAGCACGGGGAAGATTTTCTTCTATGACGGACCATTCCTCGAACCATGGGCGGCAAATCTTGCGGCCTCTTCAAACCCCGATATCCAGCTGGTCACTTTTGCCGATGCCATTCCTGGACCGGTCTATGAACAGATGAAGAGCCAGTACCCGGATTTTCCGAATATGACCCAGGATCCGCATCTCTGGTTATCACCGCAGCTCGCAGAGTATTACGTTCCCTATGTAGCCCAGCAATTATCGAAAGCTGACCCGGGAAATGCAACCGATTACCAGAATAATGCGGCAGCATTTGAAAAAAGACTGAAGCAACTGGATTCCGATTATAAGACCGGGTTTTCAAACTGTTCTACGAGAACATTCCTGAGTTCGCACGCTTTTCTTGACTATACGGCAGCGGCATATAACCTGACGCCGATCTCGATTGCGGGGATGAGTCCCGATGCCGAACCATCCATTCAGCAGATGGCTGCCATCGTTGGGGAGGCAAGGGCACACAATGTAAAGGGAGTCCTCGCAGAGCCGGACGAAGCTGAAGATCTGAGTAAATCCATCTCTTCCGAACTCAACCTCCCATTATATCCGTTCACTACTATGGAAGTGCTTCCTCCTGGCCCCCTTACGCCGGGAGATTCGGATTACGTGGCTATTATGGAGAATAACCTGCAGGAAATGAAGAAAGCGATGGCATGCCAGTAATCTCTTCGCGGGGTTCTGTTGTGTTGGCGTCTGGCGACTACTATTTTCCCTCGCTTGAAATTCCTCAATCATCCGAAGCTGCACCAGCACCGATGGTGATTACAGGATTTCCAGCCATGGGTCCGGTGAAGTTTTTTATGCGATTGAACACAGCCCAGTAGAATTTTCCGCGTGGATTTAGTTTTCTCTGCATTTTATGCAAAATTGGTGTAATATTAAAAAAAATCTCCCTGGTTTTTACCAGCCGAGGAAAAGGGTCTTGGTGCGGGAATAGCTCTCGAATGCCTGCTGCCCGTTCTCCCGCCCGGACCCGCTCTCCTTTACCCCCCCGAAGGGGACTTCCGGCGGGACGGTGAGGTGCCGGTTCACCCAGATAATTCCGGCTTCGACCTCAGCAAAGACGCGGCGGACATTCCCGATGTCCTTTGTCCATACCGATGCCCCGAGACCGAACCGGGTAGCGTTCGCTTCGCGGATCCCCTCATCGAGATCGTGGATGGTCGTGACGGGGAGGACCGGGCCGAAGACCTCCTCGCGGAGGAGCCTGCTGCCCGGCGCGGCACCGGTGACAAGGGTTGGCCGGTAGAAATACCCGTCCTCGAAGGCCCGGCCCTTGAGCGGACAGCCGCCGGTGACGACCATCCCCTCGTCATTGTGCCGGACCCCCTCGACCAGCTCCGCGATCCGGTCCCGCTGCGCCGGGTTGTTGAGTGGCCCCATGTCGATCTTCGATCCCAGGCCGTTTCCCACGGCGAGCGCCTCGATCCGGGCCTTGAGCGCCCGGTTGAAGGGTTCGGCGATCTTTTCGTGTACAAAGAGACGTTTTACGGCAGTGCAGGTCTGGCCCGCATTGTAGAACCGGCCCCGGACGGCACCTTCGGCCGCCTTTGCGATATCGGCGTCGTCCATGACGATCATCGGGTCGGAACCGCCCAGCTCGAGGACGAGTTCTTTTGCATGTCCTGCGGCAAGCGCGCGGACGCGCTCCCCGGTCTTTGCTTCACCGGTAAAAGAGAGTTTGCGGATCCCGGGACTTCCGGCGATCGCTTCACCGACAACCTCGCCACTGCCGGTCACCATGTTCAGAACACCCGGTGGCAGGCCTGCTTCCCCCAGAATACCGGCAATCTTCAGGCTCGTGAGAGGGGTCGTCGAGGCTGGCTTGAGGACGAGGGTGTTTCCGGCAAGGAGTGCGGGCCCGGTCTTCCATCCCATGATGAGGACCGGCATGTTCCACGGAATGATCGCCCCGCAGATGCCGAGCGGCTCGCGGACGACCATGCAGTCGCCTGCAGCCCCGAGCCTCACCGCCTCCCCGTACTGCGAGGCGGAGATCCCGGCGTAAAACTCCAGGATATTGGCAAACCCCCGGACCTCGTCGGTCGCCTCGCGGAGAGGTTTTCCCTGTTCCATGGTAAGGAGCCGGGCGAGATCCTGGTGCTTCTCCCGCACTGCCGCCGCGGAGCGGAAGAGGATGATCCCCCGTTCACGGACGGTCTTTTTAGCCCATTCTGCGCCTGCATCGCGGGCGGCATCCACCGCCGCCCCGACATCGTCCCCGGTCCCGGCCGGGGCCGTCCCGATCACCTCGCCCGTTGCCGGGTTCCTGACCGAAAATTCTCCGCCACTGCCCGACCCGGTCTCCTTCCCGCCGATGATCATCTGCATTCCCTAACCGTCCTTTTGCTCCCGGTGGTCCCGGAAGTTCATTCCTGTACAACAAACATGTCCGTGCCGGTTAAAAATATGCTGGCATCCGTCCGGCCGCCCGGTGTATGAACCCGTAATGAAAGCCTTCAGCAATGGCAGGAGTGTATACGAGGCAACACCTGCCCCACCGGTACAACTGTCGGGAACAATGGCTTTCATCGATAGCTACATCAGTATTCACCGGCCATAGTTTCGTCCGGAACATGGACGCGCGGCAGAAGATCATCATCTCCATCCTTATGCTCGGGACGCTGATGGGCTCGCTCGACAGCACCATCGTCATCCTTGCATTTCCCAGTATCTCGCAGGGACTCCACGCTGACCTTCTCAGCACGCTCTGGATCATCCTTGTCTACCTCCTCGTTGTTGCGGTCTGTACCACCCAGCTCGGGCGCCTCGGCGACATCTACGGCCGGGGCCGGATGTTCAACGCCGGCTTCGGGATTTTCACGGCCGGCTCCCTCTTCTGCGGGTTCTCCCCCTCGGTCTCGCTGCTCGTCTGTTCGCGGGCGGTCCAGGCCTTCGGGGGTGCGCTCATGCAGGCCAACAGCGGCGCGATCATCGCCGACACGTTCCCGGCAAACGTCCGGGGCGCTGCCTTTGGCTACATCTCCCTCGGATGGACAAGCGGGGCGATGCTCGGGATCGTCCTTGGCGGGGTGATCACGACCTTTGTCGGCTGGGAGTACATCTTCTTCATCAACGTCCCCATCGGGATCATCGCGACCGCCCTTGGTCTCCGGTATGTCCGGGAGAATGTCCGGACAACAGCGGTCCTCGATATTCCCGGCATGCTCCTCCTCGGCACTTCGCTTACACTCATCGCGTACGGGGGCGTCGATTTTGCGGGCCAGGGCGCGAGCGGGTTCAATGGCGCGGTCTCGTTAACCGGCGTGGCCTTCGGGCTGCTCTTCCTCCTGTGGGAGTCGCGGACAAAAGCCCCCATTATTGATTTCGCATCCCTCCGGAGCAGGATCCTGAAGTACTCCCTGCTCGCCGCGTTCTTCCTGAGCCTCGGCTACCTCGCGGTGGTCTTCCTGATCACCATGTACCTCCAGGGTGTCCGGGCTTTGAGCCCGCTCGATGCGGCGCTCCTCCTCATGCCGGGCTACATCGCCGGCAGCCTCCTCTCGCCGTTCATGGGAAGGATGTCGGACCGGTACGGGTCACGCATCGTTGCCACCGCCGGAGCTGCAGTCCTCATCCTTGCGACCCTGATCTATCTCACGCTCGGGCCCGGCACGTCTTACCTGGTCGTCCTTGCTGCCTCCGGCGTATCGGGTATCGGGTCGGCGATGTTCTTCCCCGCGAACAACAGCGCCGTGATGGCGCATGCCCGGCCCGGCTCGTACGGCGGGATATCCGGTGTGCTGCGGACGGTGCAGAACATCGGGATCCTGGGAAGTTTCATCATCGCCATCACGGTCGCCTCCGCCTCCATCCCCCGGCTCGTGGCATTCGAGATATTCATCGGGACCACGAACCTGTCCGGGAATGTTGCCATGGAATTCATCCACGGGATCGATGCTGCGCTCGCGTCGTCGGTGTGCCTCATGGTGCTCGCAGCCCTCCTCTCCTGGATGAGAGGCCATGAACAGCGGGACGGACCGGCTGTGCCCGGATAGAACCCTCCTGCCAGTAACTTCGGGAACTGCCGTCTCTCTTTATTCGGAGTTTTCCGGTAACCCAAGGGCCGCGAGGAATCCGGCGACCGATCCAAACCGGTCTTCCGGCCTCTTCGCAAGACAGCGGGCGATTACCGCCCGGATCTGTCCGAGCCTCTTCCCGTCCCATGACGGGATGGATGGCTCTTCGGAGAGTATCGCACGGTTCATGTCGCTGAAGCCTTCCTGCGCGAACGGGACTGTGCCCGTGAGCATCTCGAAGAGGAGCACGCCGAGCTGGTAGATATCGGTCTGCGGCCCGGGCCTGCCGAACTGCTGCGGGTCAAGCTGTTCCGGTGCTGCATATGCCGGGGAAAAACTGATGATGACCGATTGCCGCGGGTCCCCGATCGCCTTCCCGAGCCCCCAGTCGGTGATCTTCGGGGTCCCGTCTGAAGCGATGAGGATGTTCTCGGGCTTGATGTCCCGGTGCACGATGCCAAGACCGTGGGCATAGGCAAGCCCGTGCGCAACACCGGCAATGATATTTAGGGCCTTCTCTTCGCTCACCGGGAATTTTACCGCCGCAAGGGACGAAGGCGCGTATTCCATCTCGATATAAGGAATGGGCAGGATATTGGACGAGTACATCCGGATGATGTTTTTATGTACGAGACCCTGCCAGAGCATGATGTCCCGGGAGAAATGGGTACCGGTTGTCTCGTCGAATTTAACCGGCACCTTGACTGCAACCTGCATGCCGGTCTTTGCATTCTCTGCCCGGAATACCCGTGCAAGCCCGCCTTCGCCGATAAATTCGGCACCGGTAAATTTGCGTTCGAGCGACGGGGGGAACCGGACCGGGGAGTCCGCATAACCGGGCGGGGCGGGTCCTTGCTGCGGTGCGGCCGGAGTGTCCACCACGGTGGCACGGGAACGATCATCCGGTACGGGGGCGGCCCCGGGCCCCGCAGGCCGTTCCTTCCTGGTTTTACCGCTGGTCTTTCCGGCCCGGCTCCGGATCACGAAGAACAGGATTATACCGAGGGCGCAGACCGCAAGGAGAATAAAAAAAACGGTCCGTAATTCGGCGTTCGTGAGCCGCCGTTCGATGAGCCTCTGGACAATCCCCGGCTGTGCTGCAGGTACCCTCACGTCACGGGCAGGCACTGGAGTGGGGTTTGCGCCGACTACGGGAGAGAGGCTGCGCCCCCCGGAGTTCCCGGATGAACCCGCAAGGATCCCCGGACCGGGTCCCGCGGATGCAATGGGTGCGGCCGGCCCGGTTTTCACCGGCCACGGCACCTGCCCCGCTGCCGGCACCGGAACTGCAGCCAGGAATACAAGAAGCAGGATGAGCCCGATCCCGGTCGCAGTGCGCAACACCGCCGGCCGGGCCCGGGTGCGGGGGGCCCCGGACCGGCCGTCATTCCGGTGCAATGAAAAGGAATCGCGCTGCATGGGCACCTGCCGAGAGATCGATGACATCGCCTTCCGCGAGGGGAGTCTTTTTGAGAGGGGCGAGCCTCCGGGAATTAAGATAGGTCCCCCCTTTGCTTGCATTGTCTTCGATCTGCCATGTATCCCGCTCATGGATGATATACGCATGTGGTTTTGTCACCCGGGTCACGGCGCGGTACTGGTCGGGCAGGGAGATTGCGCCCGCCGCACCTGGACCGGCCATGCCCGCGTCTTCCCTCCCGATAGCGATGCGATCCCCTTTCAGGGAAAAGACCCGGCCGTCCGCGGGCCCGCTGATGAGGAAGAGGACCGGCCCCGTCACGCCCGGGCTTCCGTCGTCGCAGGGCAGGCCCGATCGCAGCCCGCTGATGCGTTTCCGGATATCGCCGTACCCGGGAGGGACCGCCACGCTCCCGAAGACATTGATGGTGGTCACGAGCGTCTCGAGGCTTCCTTCAGCAAGCGAGTATTTCCAGACGGGAGCGATCCCCCGTTCCGTCTCCCGGCTGAACCCGGCTCCTCTCCGGGCGAGACTGCTGCTGACGAGCCGGTCGAGGTGTTTTTTCGTTGTCTGGTAACTGGAACCGATCGTTTCCGCGATCTCGCTGATCTCCATCGGCTCGCGCTCGATGAGCTTGAGGATCCGGAGACGGACCGGGTTCGAGAGGACCTCGAGGTACTCGGAGAGTTCGCCCAGGAATTCCGGGTCGGTCGAGACGGAGATGGTCGGTCTTTCTGGCATGGAACGGCTCTGCACTGTCGCACCCTGCCGGACGGGTGCGGTTGTCATTCAAGCTAAGTGGTATGCCTCAGGGTAAAAAAACCGCGGTACGTTGCATGGCTGCCACCATCGCCCGGGAATTCCCGGAACGGAACCGGGCGGAACATTGTTCGTACGGATCGTAAAAATCCCCGCGCACCATCCGGTGTTTCACGGTCCTTCTCAAAAGCCACGCGGGCAAGTATTAAGCATGCGCCGGCAAAACCCGGTAGAACAGATATCCGGGTTGTGTCCTGACGTGTACTCCGTTTCCCTCCTTTCAGCCAAAGAGAAGGAAGAGCTTGCCGGAAAATTCCTTCCCCGGGTCCGGTACGAGATCAAGGCCGAGATATACGGCTGCTGTATCAAGCTCCTCTGCGACGACCACGCCCTCAAGGACACGTGGGAGGCAAACTTCTACTCGATGTCGCAGAACGTCCGGTCCCACGGCCGGCTCTATGTCTTTGCCGACGAGTCCTGCGGTCCCGATACGGTCCGGTACGACCCCTGCTCGAAGACCGCGTTTTTGATCAACTTCACTTATTACGGGTGGATCAAGTCGATCGCGCTCAGCCTTGCCGGGGACATCCTCGAGGACGAGCACGATATCTTCTCCATGCACGGCGCGTGTCTCGATATAGGCGGGCAGGGAGTCTGCCTCGTCGGCCTCTCCGGTTCCGGGAAGACGACCCACACGTACGGCCTCCTCACCCACCCCCGGACCCGCGTGGTCTCCGACGACTGGTTCTTCTCCCGCGTATACGGCTCGGATATCCTCGCCTACGGGTCCGAGCGGAACTTCTATATCGGGGAAGATGTGGGGAAGATCTGGAAGGAGTTCGGCGGACTGGTCGAAGACGGCGGGTTTGACGGCAAGGGCCGGGCGATAGCCGATATCCGGTGGGTGATCGGGAAAGGGCGGATCCTGCCGATGACGACGCTGCGGACCATCATCGTGCTCCGGCGGGACATGGACGAGGAGAACATCGTGATGACGCTCGATCCCCAGGACGGCGTCGGGTATTTTGTGAAAAACCGGTTCTTCAACCCGCACCTTCTGGTGGACAGCCCGGACAAGGAGCGGGTCCGGCGCCGGTACGCGGCCGCCCTGCTCGGGCGAACCACGGCGTACGTGGTGAACACCCGGGGGACGCCGGCAGAGACCCAGAAGTGGATACGGTCGCTGGTCGGCGTGCCCCAGGCCGAGCTCCCGGCCGGGAAACCGTAACGGGCGGGCGGCGATAGCACTCCGGTATTTCCGGCATGCCGATGATTACCGCGGCGGCAGTCGCAATTCCCTTATCGTTCCGGGAGTTTGCTGAGAAGATCGCCGAAGTCCGCTATCCCTGAGGATGCCGGTTCCGGCACGCTGATGATCCGGTCCGCGGTCATCTGGTTGAAGTCCACGATGATCTCCGAACGGTACTCCTTCATGTTCGCATCGTAATATTTCATCCGGACCACGATCTCGCCGTTCCGGTCCTTGATATCGTAAAAATTATCGACAATCTCCGTCCGCTCGCCCTGCGCCATGGAGTAGAGGTATTTCTTCAGCACCGTGCTTTCGGTGCCGGCTTTGACTTCGGCATTGACAGTGAGGTTCTGCGCAACCGGGCCGTAATTGCAGAGATAGAGTTTCCGGGGGAGGTCATGTTCACCAAACGCAAAGTCGCACTGGATCGAGAGCATCGGGGCCTTGGCCCCGATCCGCATCTTGTGGGTCTCGATGGCATAGAAGATGGTGATGAGGGCGAGTACGATCGTCGAAATCGTCGTGATAATGATCGAATAGGCATTGATAAGGGTGATATCGTCAGTCATAAGATCGCCGCGAAGTGCTGATCAGGGTTATTTTGCTGATCGCTAGTAAACCCATCTGTCACCAAACGTTTTCCCGTTCATCAACGGGGACCGAAACAATCAGCACCGGCCGCCCGGTCCGGTTTAGTAACCCGTCGCGTAGTAGTACCCGCATTCTTCCCGGACCGTGACAGGCAGGCCGAAGAGGCCGGCGATGTGTTCACCGGTCAGGATCTCGCCCTTCGGCCCGTCACGCCAGAACCTCCCCTCTTTCATGAGTATGACCCGGGAGATCTCCGGGATGATATCGTGGAGGTTGTGGGTGACGAGGATGATCCCTGTCCCGGCGCAGGCGATCTTCCGCAGCATCGTCCGGAACGCGTGGAGGGCGTGGAGGTCGAGGCTGTTTGCCGGCTCATCGAGGATGAGGGTCGCCGGGTCGTGGACCAGGGCCCGGCCGATCAGGAACCTCCGGGCTTCGCCGGACGACATCTCGTTCATCTTCCGGTGCTGCAACTGGGCGATATCGAGGAATTCAGCAATGCTGTCGGCCTTCTCTTCCATAGCGCTGCTGACGGTCCGGTTAAAGAGGCCGACGCTGCTGTAGAAGCCCGACAGGATAGTTTCCCGGCCGGAGATGTCCCGGTGGAACGTCGCCTGCAGTTCATTGGAGACGATCCCGAGGGACGAGCGCAGGGTAAAGACGTCCCAGACGTCGCTCCCGTTGATCCGGAAGACAACGTCGTCACCGGCAACAGGATAATACTCCCGGGTGATCGTGCGGATGAACGAGGATTTCCCGGCGCCGTTCGGTCCGAGGATGGCGACATGCTCGCCCCGTCCGATTACCGCCGAAACCGAGGAGAGGACCTTCCGGTTATTGCGGTACACGGTGACGTTGGAAAACTCAAGGAGGGGAGCTGCCCCTGCCTTCCTGCCGGCCCTGTCCCGGGCCTGTCCGGTCTCTCTTTTCACGTCTTCTCCTTCCGGTTATCATGCCGTTTCATACGCGAAGAATATTTTTATCGGTATCGTTCTATCGGATTCATTTTTCCTGAAGCGATCCGGCATTACAAAAGCAAAAAAAGCGGCCGGCTCCTTGTCCGGGTGCCGGACCGCGGGCTGATACCCGGTATTCGTTCGAAACTCCTGGACGGTCCTCCGGGATATATCGGGACAGAATGCTGGTCCGTTGCCGGCGGTCTGTGGCAAAACTTTATCAATCGCATGTCCCAATGACTGCACATCGGGTGCACCATGGCCCAGGAAAAACCAGAACCGCAGAAACCGGCCCCGCCAGCCGGGCCGTCTACCCCGCTTCCGGACACCGGCGCTCCCGGCCCGGCAGCGCCGCCGACCCCCGCACAGCAGCCTTCCGCACCGGCACCGGAACCGGGGGCGCCGGTCGAAGTGAGCGACCTCGTCTGGGAGCATATCGTCGAGAAGAGCGAGAAACCGGTCGCGGTGATGTTCTACAGCACGAGCTGCCCGTACTGCCGTGTCATCGACCCGTATTTTACCACGTACGCAAAGGAGTTCCGGGACACGGTGGTGTTTGCCCGTCTCAATATCATGACCAGCATGTGGACCGCGGAGCGGTACGGCATACGGGGGACGCCGACGTTCAAGTTCTTCTGCGGCGGAAAGCCGGTCTTCGAGATCGTTGGCGCCGTCTTCCCGGTGATCCTCAGGAAGATGGTCGAAGAGGTCCTCGTCCACGGCAAGGAGTGCGCTGGCCGGGTCACCGAGATCAATTACGAGATAACCGGATATGGCTAGTGATCTCCGGAAAAATTGGGATCTCGACTGTGTTCTTAGAACAGGCCCTTAACGTAAAAGGGCTCCACAGGGTTGGCAGGCTCAGGCACAGTCAACGCCTCCCGGTCTCGAACTCTGGAGTCCAGTTGAGCCGTGGGGGGTTTGCGATGGAAGTGCCTCCCTGCCCCCCTCCCCTCAAAACTACCACCACGGGCAGGTAGTTTTTCGGCCGGGGGATCTGTTGAACGTAAGCGGCGAAGGGATGTAATCCTCCTCTCGGCAATTCCGTTTTTTATATGACGAATTGATTAAAAACTTATTTTTACCTTTGTTTGGCGCTTCGGGAGTTGCCCGATGCCGGATACGGATACTTATATCTCCCGGCTGCACCCGCAGCTCTTTGCAGCCGCGGCCACTGCTGCCGCCACCGCCCGGGTAACCCCCTTGTCGAGGATATTGGGAAGGATGTGCTCGCGGTTCGGCTTCTCCACGTAATCGGCGATGGCGTGGGAGGCAGCGATCTTCATCTCGTCCGTTATCCGGGTCGCCTTTGCATCGAGGGCCCCGCGGAAGATCCCCGGGAAGGCCAGAACGTTGTTGATCTGGTTGGGGAAGTCGCTCCTCCCCGTCCCCACGATCGCAGCGCCGGCCCTCCGGGCTGCATCGGGCATAATCTCCGGCACCGGGTTTGCCATCGCAAAAACAATGGGGTCCCGGTTCATCGACCGTACCATCTCCTCCGTGATGATCCCGGGAGCGGATACGCCGATGACGACATCGGCGCCGATCATAGCGTCCGCGATCGTCCCGGAGAGGGCGGGCCGGTTGGTCTCCTCGGCTACGATGAACTTGTACTTGTTCGCGTACAGTCCTTCCCGGCCCCGGAAGATCGTGCCTTTCGTATCGCAGACGATGATCTCCCGGACCATCGTGCAGACGCCGGGGTCGTACCCGATGCATTTCAGGAGCCGGGTTATGGCGTACCCCGCAGCCCCTGCCCCGCAGAGGACGATGTTGAGATCCTCGAATTTCCTGCCGGTCACCCTGCACGCATTGATCAGGGCTGCGAGGACGACCACCGCGGTCCCGTGCTGGTCGTCGTGCATCACCGGGATGCCGATGTCCTGGAGGGCGTCCTCGACCTCGAAACATTTGGGTGCGGCGATGTCCTCGAGGTTGATCCCGCCGAAGACCGGCGCGATATTCCTCACCTGGTCGGTAAAATCGGTCTCGTAGCTCTCGAAGCAGATGGGGATCGCGTCGATCCCGGCAAACTCCTTGAAAAGGATCGCCTTGCCCTCCATCACCGGGATCGCGGCATAGCCCCCGATGTTCCCGAGGCCGAGGACCGCCGAGCCGTCAGTCACGATCGCGACGGTGTTGGCTTTCATCGTATACTTGTACGCGAGGTTCTTGTCCTTCGCGATCTGCCGGCAGGCTTCGGCAACGCCCGGGGTATAGGCAAGGGAGAGGTCGTGCTTGGTCTTTAAGGGGACTTTCGACCGGATCTCGAGTTTCCCCCGGTGCTCCTCATGAAGCCGGAGGGATTCCTGGTAGATATCGTCGCTGCCCGGTGTGAACATCATGCGAAAAGATCCTCATGTCCAAAGAGCGTTCAGATAGATTATGAATCTTGCCACCCTCATGGGGCGGGAGTTCTCCTGCCGGGTCAGGCAAACCGCCCGCGTACCGGCAAGGATCAGCGGGCAAGTTTTGCCGCAATCCCCGCCACGTACTTTCCCTGGAACCGGGCGCCGTCGAGCTCGTTCCGGGTGGGCCACCGCGACCCGTCCCTTGCCGCGATGGTCGAGGCCCCGTACGGCGAACACCCGGTAATCTCATCGATCCGGCTCTGCCCTTCGAAGCTGTACGGGAGTCCCGCGATGATCATGCCGTGGTGGAGGAGCGTGATATGGAAACTTGTAATGGTAGATTCCTGCCCGCCGTGCTGGGTTGCCGAGCTCGTAAACACGCTCCCCACCTTGCCGACCAGGGCATTGGCTGCCCAGAGCTGGCCGGTGGAATCGAGGAACTGGCGCATCTGGCCGCACATGTTCCCGTACCGGGTCGGCGTCCCGAAGATCACCGCGTCCGCCGCTCCGAGTTCCGGAAGCGTGCAGACCGGGACATGGGAAAATTTCTTCTGGAGTTCCGTTGCTCCCATCTTTTCAAGGATCTCCGGCGGGAGGGTCTCCGGCACCCTCCGCATCATGACTTCGACGCCCTTTACTTCCCGGGCGCCTTCGGCAACCGCTTCGGCCATCCGGTGGACGTGGCCGTACATCGAGTAGTAGACGATAAGGAGGTTCATGATCTTTTCAGTCTCCGGAAAGATGCATCCCGCTGCCGGGGTATAAAGTTGTGGGGCTTTTGGACCGGGGCCTGTTTTCCGTTTCATGAAAACAAAAAAGTTACGCTTTAATACATGAATGAACAAAATTATACATCAAGGTATAAGTTAGTCAACAGGCTCTGTTGCCATACCTTTTAGTCCCTTATCCCCGGATGTGATGTCCATGAAGTCAAAAGATATAGCAATTGTCGGGATCCTGCTTGCGATAGGTGCGATCCTCCGGTATTTCCTCACGGCGCTCCACACGCCCCTGACCCCGAACATGATCATCGCGTTTTACTGCCTTGCGATCATCCTGATACGCCCGAAGGTGTACGAAGCCCTCGGGATCGGGATCGTGGCGGGGATACTTTCGATGCTGATCTCCAGTTCGATGTTCCCGCCGGCAAACCTGGTGAGCGAGCCGCTGGGGGCTCTCACATGCTTCGGCCTGTACGCCCTGCTGGCGAACAGGACAAAGCTGGCACCGACCGTGACCACGTTCCTCTCAACGCTCGTCAGCGGTTTTTCCTTCGCCGCGATCGCGATCATCTTTGTCGGGGCAACGGTCCTCCAGAAGTACAATGGCAACATCTGGAACTTTGTCATCGTCTTCGTCCCCATCGTAGTCATAACGGCAGTCTTTAATGCTATTATTGTCCAGATCCTCTACCTCCCCTCCAGCAGGGTGTTGTCACGAGGACAGGAATGATTGATCTCAAAAACGTCAGTTACACCTACCCCCACACGGCGCAGACAGCCCTGCGCCAGTTCTCATTTTCCTTAAAACGGGGCTCCTGCACGCTCGTCACCGGGCCCTCGGGCGCCGGAAAGTCCACCCTCTGCCTTGCTGCAGCCGGTATCCTGCACCACGAGTACGGCGGTAAAAAAGAAGGACAGGTTTTGATCGACGGCCGGGATGTCGCGGAGTTCAGCGGCCTTTCGGAACTTGCCGAGAAGATCGGTATCGTCTTTGACGATGCCGAGGCCCAGATGATCTTCACCACGGTCGAGGAGGAAGTCCTCTCGTCGCTCGAACACCGGGGGCTCGGGGCGGCAGCAATCGAGGAGCGGCTCTCCGCGGTACTGGAGATGACCCGCCTGGCGGATCTGAAGGACCGGTCGCCCCACCACCTCTCCGGTGGCCAGAAACAGCGGGTCGCGCTCGCGGCGACGCTCGCCCTCGGGAACGATCTCCTTGTCCTCGACGAACCGACCTCCGAACTCGACGAGCACGGGACCCGGAGGATCGCAGATATCCTCCGCTCGCTCAGGAACGAGGGGAAGACCATCCTCCTCGTCGAGCATAAGTTTGCCCAGTTCGCGGACATGGTCGACACGCTCGTGGTCATGGAAAACGGTACGATCAGCGCCTCGGGAAGCCCGGACGACGTCCTCCGGAACGACCGGGTCCACCGGATCGTTGTCCCTGATTTTTCCGGTATCCGGTCCGGTACGGGAACTGCGGGGGGGAACGGGACTCCGTCTGCAGAACCCGTCGTCCAGGTCGAGAACCTCACGTACTCTTACGGCGACGTCCCGGCCCTCTGCGGGATCTCCCTCACCATTGCGACCGGGGAATTCGTCGCCCTGGTCGGCGAGAACGGGTCCGGGAAGACCACGCTTGTCAAGCATTTCAACCGGCTCCTCGTCCCCGCATCCGGGAACGTGTTTGTCCAGGGAATCAACACCCGGAACTCCACCACTTCAGACCTCGCCCGCCGCGTCGGCCTGGTCTTCCAGAACCCGGACCACATGTTCTTCTGCGACACGGTCCGGGAGGAGGTCGGATTCGGGCTCCGGAACGCCGGGATCGAGGATTCGGAAGAGAACATAACCACAGCCCTCGGGGAAGCCGGCCTCGCCCATACCGCGGACCTGTACCCCCGCTGGCTCTCCCGGGGAGAGCGCCAGCGCCTCGCCATCGCCTGCGTGGTCGCGATGAGGCCGCCGGTCATGGTCCTCGACGAACCCACGACCGGCCTCGACGGGAACGAGGCCCGGCAGGTGATGGAGCTCTTAACCAGGCTCACGCGGGCGGGCCACACGATCATCGTGATCACGCACAGCCCGGTCATCGCCCGCGACTGTGCTGACCGCATCATCACCATGGAGCGGGGCTGCGTGATCTCCGATGTGAAAAACCCGGGGGCCTGAGATGTCCGAAATTCTTGCATATGTCCACAAGGACGGGTTTTTTCACCGGCTGCACCCGGTCACCAAGATCGTGTTCGTCGCGCTGGTCAGCGGGATGTGCGTGGTCGCCACGGGGATCCCGTTCCTTGCCCTGTTCGTGGCGTTCCTCCTGGCCACCGCACTATTCAGCAACCTGTACCACGAAGTTATCCTCCAGTCGAAACTGATCGTGATGATGAGCCTCGTCTTTATCGTGATAACGCTCCTCACCATACCGAACGGGTCGCTCATCGCCTATCTCGTGCCCGCAGGTATCATCTCCCCGCAGGGTTCCATCCCGCTGACCTGGGGGGCGCTCGCGATCGGCGTCATCCTCAGCCTGCGGTTCATGATCCTGATCTATGCGTTCCAGCTGGTCCTGATCTCGACCCAGCCCCGCGACCTGGTCCATACCATGGAGAGGATGAAGATCCCCGTAGACTATATCCTCATGTTTGTCATCGCCCTCCGGTTCATCCCCACGCTCCAGATCGAGGGTCGCCGGATCCACGAGGCGCAGCTCGCCCGGGGGTACCAGCCGGGCACAGGCCTTACGGGTAAACTGCGGAGCGTTGCGCCGATTGTCGTCCCGCTGGTCTCGAACGCGCTTGCCCGGGCAAACATCCTCGGCCTCACCATCGATATACGCGGGTACCGGACCCGGGCGAGGACGCGGGTCCGCGAGTTCCCGTTCCGTCGGCTCGACTACGGTGTTTTTGCCGTTATGATAATCGCGTCCCTGGCCTTTGCAGTTCTCAGCCTGCAGCAGATGATCTGAACCCGGTAATCCTGGCTTTCAGCACCTTTTTGGTGACGAAAATTCGCTTCCCTTTAAACGTACGGGGGACGGGAACGAAGCCGGAACCTGTCTGCATGTGCTCACCGGGTAATCAGAGAGGACGTATTTTCCCCGCCAGTCAACAGAAACGCCGGACCGGACCGGTGGAATGGCTGAT
>DATKMN010000011.1:0-3813 GCA_035541835.1 Methanoregula sp. | reverse complement strand
CTTCACCTTTAAAGGTTCGATAACGCCGGCTTTCTGCATGTCAACCGGTTTTCCTTCGTATACATCGAGGCCGAAGGTCTTCTTCCCCGCTTCGTGCGCCGCCCGGATCGCAACGATCATATCGATGGCGTCAAGGCCGGCATTCTCGGCAAGCGCACGCGGGATGACCTCGAGCGCCTTTGCGAAGGCCTCGATCGACAGCTGGATCCGTCCGCCGAGAGTCGCCGCGTACCGATGCAGCTGGAGCGAGAGCTCGATCTCGGGCGCCCCGCCGCCGGCAACAACGTTCCTGTCCTGCACGACTACGCCGACAACCATGAGCGCATCATGGAGGGCGCGTTCGATCTCATCGATAATATGGTCGGACCCGCCCCGGATGATGATGGAGACCGCCTTGGGATTTTTGCATTTCGAGATCGTGATCATCTCATCGCCGGAGAACTTCCTCTCCTCCACAAGGCCGGCAGCGCCGAGATCGGCCGGTGTGACGGTATCGATGCTGTTCATGATCGCTGCCCCGGTGGCACGGGAAAGGTTTTCGAGGTCGCTCTTTTTTACCCGGCGTACGGCAAAGATCCCGGCTTTTGCCAGGTAATGCTGGGCGACATCGTCAATGCCTTTCCCGCAGAACACCACGTTTGCCCCGCTCCGGATCACCTTCTCTGCAAGGGCGTGGACCATCTGCTCGTCCTCATCGAGAAACGCCTGTACCTGCTCGGGCCGGGAAATGTTGATCTTTGCGGAGACCTCGGTCTTCCTGTATTCGAGAGCCGCGTTCAGGAGCAGGATCTTTGCGTCTTTCACCGTCTTTGGCATTCCCGGGTTCGCCCGTTCCTTGTCGATGACCATGCCCTCGATAAGCACGGTATCCTCGACAGCGCCCCCGGTCTTCTTCTGCACGTTCACGTGCTTTATATCGACCGTCCCATCGGGATCGGCAACGCTTGTGATCGCCTTGACGACCATGGTGCAGAGCAGGTTCTTGTATGCCTCCGCCCCCTTACCGCTCATCGCCGTATCCGCGACTTTTTCCAGCATCGCGCGATCGCCCGGTTTTACCGTGATTGCAATCTCGGAAAGGAGAAGGAGCGATTTTGCCGCCGCCTGCCGGTACCCTTCCGCGATCACGGTCGGGTGGACGTGCTGTCCGAGGAGATCTTCTGCGTTTTTCAACAGTTCCCCGGCAAGGACCACCGCGGATGTCGTGCCGTCGCCCACCTCATCGTCCTGGGTCTTTGCGATCTCGACCATCATCTTTGCAGCCGGGTGCTCGATGTCCATCTGTTTTAGGATGGTAGCGCCATCGTTGGTGATCACCACGTCGCCCATGCTGTCGATGAGCATCTTGTCCATACCCTTTGGCCCGAGGGTTGAACGGACTGCGGTTCCCACCGCTTTTGCGGCGGAAATGTTGCTGTTCTGGGCCTCCTCGCCCCGGTTCCTCGTGGTCCCCTGTCGTAAGATAATAATTGGCTGCCCGCCAAGCTGTTGTGACATTTCCTGCCTCGGTTTTTTCGGATTCGCCGGCCCATCTCCCTGTCATTTTCGGGAAAAACCCGGGCCCTGCCTGTGCCGGTTATTACAACGGCCGCACCCTGGATCAGTTCGATCATGACAGAAAAGAATGATATCCGGAATGATGCCGCCCCGTCATGATCGGTCGCGGGGCGCCACCAGCGCATGACCGCTGATCCGTACGCACTCATCGCTCTGCTGTGATGAGGGGTAATTGGCCTGCGGGCTCATAGAGATATCTGTCAAGGCACGGGCGCGGGTCCCGGGCCGGGGGGCATCCGGCCTGCAACCCGTGCCGGGTCTCCCCGCACTTCCGGATCCCGGGAGATTGCCGGTGTGTTCGCCCCCTCAATACATCACTTCAACATGTCAGCCGCCCTACATAATGTATACGTAGTTGGTTGAATGGCTGGTTTTCACAGGAAAGATGATACAGGTGCAGCAGACCCGAATGCATTGAACCCGGATGGTACGCCGGTCTGCCGCGTACGGCTGCCCAAAAAATGGAACAACGAACAGTTTGCCCGTGCTGAAACAATGCAGGGGGCAAACCACATCCGCGTCACGTGCATTGACGGGGTCTCCCGCCTGGGCAGGATCAAGGGAAAGATGAAAAAACGGCAGTGGATCCGGGAAGGCGACACCGTCCTTATCGTTCCCTGGAGTTTCCAGGATGAGAAATGCGATATTATTTACCGGTACCTCAAGCCGCAGACCGACTGGCTGCGGAAAAACAGGTATATTTAACCGGTCATTTCTTTTTCTTATTTCTCCCGGGATTCGGACGACTTACCCGGGCCGGCGAATGCGCACATGTTCACGATAGTGCGGGCCAGGATCGTGCAGGACACGATCGCACGCCAAAAATAAGATCCCGGGAGAACCGGGTGTCCGTTTCCCCGGACCCGTACCAGGGATGCCGCATGCCCCGGGAAAGAGAGCCCCCTGTGGCGCATCGGAGGCTGCCTGAAGAAAATACAATAACCTTCCTGCCTGAACGGACCAAAAACCCGGCAGGGGAGAACGTATCCCCATTTTTTGTTCCTGTGTCCGGCCCGGTTTGCGGATCCGGGAAGTTCACGTCGCTTTCTGCTGGCTTGCAAGACCGCCCTTTTTGAGAAAATAATACCCTGCGCAGAGCGCGATGATGATTGCGGCGATCCCAAACATGCTTAATGCGTCCGCTTTTGCGGAATCCAACAGGATAACCCCGCGGGCAATGGCGATGATCGCAATCAGGATCACGACCTCGACATGGATCACCTTTTCGTTGATGTATGCCACCACGGTTGCCAGAAGCTCCACACCGATCAGGACCAGGAGGAAATACCCGAATATTCCCAGGAGCTCGCTGTTTTCCAGGAAAAGCGGTGTCTGGACGAACAAGTTGATGTACACAATATAGACGAGTTCGCCAATGGAGCAGGTGACAATGATCGCAAAGAGAGCGATGAGGACAAGATATACAGCTCTCTGGTATTTTTTGAGGAGGTCACTGGCGTCCATAGGAGAATATAATCAGACAATCGATATATACGCTCCCGTTTTTTGCGCCATTTCCCTCCAGCCTCTCCGGGCTGTGCCGGGGCCCCGGTTTCCGGTCGTGAGCCGCCCCACCCTCCCAATTATCGCGGCCCGGTGCGGTACCGCACCAGGTACCCGACCGGTACCTTTATGGTTAGGGATGCCCTAACTAACCGGGATCGATCCATGGCGGACCCGCAGGAGCAGCTCTTCGAGGAGTTGGAAAACCTTCTCCGGATCAGGAACGAATGCTCCTGCAGGATCTTCTCCGAATGCGGGCTTTCCGATATGACGGTCCGGCAGATCGCCTACCTCAGGACGATCGACGAGGAGGGGGACGTGACCTTCTCCCGGCTTGCCGAGGTCACCAACACCTCCAAGCCCACCGTCACCGAGATGGTCAACCGGTTTGTCCGGATGGATTGCGCGTACCGCGAGCCCTGCCCCGATGACGGGAGGATCGCTTACATCCACCTGACGGAGAAAGGAAAAGCGATCGCGCAGGCCGAAGAGGCAGCCCTGCGCCGGGTGATCGAACGGATGGCAGCATCGCTTGACGAAGACGAACTGGATCTCCTGGTGGGGATCTTAAGGAAAGTCCGGTAATTTTTTTTCGCCGGGAAATTAGTTAGGTAAACTAGAACTAAATATGCGGAGTAATCATGCAGCGTGAGAATCAGACAGAAGCAACCGAATACCTGGTCATACCCCTCTACGAGATCGTCGCCTACCCCGGGAGTCGGACAAAATTCCCGGTGGACCCGGCAACGGGCG
>DATKMN010000010.1:0-5220 GCA_035541835.1 Methanoregula sp. | reverse complement strand
GACCAGATAATGCCGATGTGGGATAGGGGCTCCAGATCTACTCATGAAAACATCATGAGCTATTCATTCTCTTCAAGTGATGGGCTTCCAGATGTCCTCGAAAAAATCGCCAAATCTGCAACCTATGATCCTGATGACTGGTGCAAATACGATTCGAATCCGGTTTGCCAGCAGATCAACCACGGGTTTGTTCCTCCAGATATTGGATTAGCTCCAACAAATTTCGGAATATGGGCAAATGAAGGGAGACGGAACTTCACAGCGCACCGTTATGTATGGGCATTTCAGAACATGGGCTGGGCAGACCATTTCATCGGCGACTTGGGACAACCGTACCACACACCGAATATTTACCTTATCCCGCTCGGGAAAATCGATTCTCCGTTTTCGGAGATTGTATTCCCCAATTCCCAGATGATTTTAAATTATCAATTTCTGCACAACAAATATGAAGACTGGGCTGATGATAACTGGAATTTAATTTATCTGGGGAATACAGGAACGTATTCTTTCAGTGATCCGACTTCGGCAGGAAATGTACACGGGTCAAATTCCTGGGTATTGAACTATCCGTTGGTCTATGCGTGTTACTGGCACTTTATCGACTATCATAACACAGATTTCACAAGTAACAGGGCAATCGTGGCTATTACCCAGGACCGCATCGGCGAATCTGTGAAATACAGCCGTGGACTGGTGCAGTACATTACCGGTGGCCAGCCTCCGATGCTCACGGTAACAGCGACCGCCGGCCCCGGTGGATACATCTCTCCTTCAGGTTCCACTTCAGTAATTTACGACGGTTCCCAAACCTTTGCAATAACACCAAATCCGGGTTATGAACTTAGCAGCGTGACCGTCAATGGTGTTCAGGAAAGTCTGTCAGGCTCGACGTTCATCGATTCTAATGTCCACGTAGATCAAACAATTCTGGCAACCTTCAAACTCAAACCCACCCCAACCCCAACCCAGCCTCCAGCGTCCTCCAGCTGGACGTGGTCAACTCAGGGCTGGGGTGACTGGCAGCCTTCGTGGTCAATCACGGGTCCGCAAGTTGGACCCAACTCCGCCTATGGTCCTGCGATCGAAAGCAATGCTGCTGAAGGGACCTACGGGATTTACGGAACCAACAACAATCTCCTCGCGGGATCGACACAATCAAGTATTACCAAAACGTTCACCGATCCTTCCGGATCCGGGTGGAATACCATTACTTTCGACGGCCTGATGACTGCAACCGACGTCCTTGGAGGGCGCTGGATGACCATTTCTGTCAACGGCAACCAGGTTTTCGGAGGAACAGCCCAGCAGATGCCCCCCGGCAACAACGTTCCGTTTGAAATCAAACGATCATTCCCGCTCTCATCAACGGCGATAGTAACTATCGCGAATGGACAGAATCCGGCGTGGGGACCGTTTTTCGGCATGCATTATTACAGGGTGTCGCTCAGCCGTGAAAATTCCATGATGGCTCTGACTGAAGACCAGAATTCGCCCTTTGCGATACCGGACGGTTCGATAAAGGTGGACAACGAGACGGTGACGGGTACTCCGACAATTGAAGAAACTTCGACAGTCACGGAAATTCCTATGGAGAACGTCACCCTCCAAAATGGCCCTTAGCTGGAGGGATAGTAAATTTTTTTCTTTTTTTAACAAGAATGGGATTTCATCTCTCAATAACACTGGCTTATCGGGAATTGTATCGAATTCCTCCGCATCAGGAAAACCGCTCTCACTTTCCCTTGAACCTCTTAAGCCTTGCCGACATTCCCCAGTAGAAGATCCCGGCGACAATGATCCCGGCGAGAACGCAGATCGCTCCGCCGATAAAGAAGGAGGTGTTGCTGACGACCACGGAGAGCGCCTGGACCTGCGGCATCGAGAAGTAGCCGATCACCGCGACTGCGGCGCCCAGGATCATCGCCGGCTGGAGGAGCAGGATCCTGAGGAACTGGAGCTCTTTTCCGGTGAACCGCTCCTCGGCCGAGGGTTCGGAAAAGTCTTCGGAGCCGTAGGCGGGCAGGATGGGCGGTTCGGCCGGCATTTCTTCGGTAATGAAATCCGGTTCGGGTTCCGGTACCCGGAACCGGTGCCTGCACCGGGGGCAGAAATTCGCGTCCGCATCCACGTCATACCCGCACTCAGGACATTCCATAGTGGATTGTTGTGACGATCCGGTATTTATTTCCCGTACTTTCTTAGCGAAACGGTCCTGCCCGGTTTCACGAACAAGGAACTGATGGTGACCGGACGAAACCGACCATCAGCAAACCCCGGAAGGATGCAGAAAAGGTTCGCGCCATTTTATCTCCCCGGAAAGACCATGCGGGCGGGTCAATATTTAAATCTCTTATTAACAATCATGACTTTGATTCTGAAGGAAAAATACTCCATGTGAGGAATGATGGTATGGCAAACCCGGTAAAAATCCCTGCGATGCAGAAGGCAGAATATGACGCACTGATCGAACGCCAGTATGTATGCCGTATCGCGTTCGAGGGAAAAGGTCATCCCTATATTGCTCCGTTCATGTATATTTTTGACCAACAGCATCTCTACTTCCTGTCAACAAAATACGGGAGGAAGATAGAATACATGGCAGCGAACCCGGGGGTCTCAGTAGAGATCGAAGAGTACAAACCCGACCTTTCCACGTTTACCTTTGTGAGCCTTCAGGGGAGGCTTGAAGAGGTTGTTGATCCTGCCCGGAAGAAGAAGGTACGGCAACAGTTTGTCGGGATGATTGCCAGAAACAGGCTCTCCCGCCATGCTCTCACTGCTCTTGGTCACCGCCCGGATGAATCTCCGGACGTGCTGGTCCGCGAGGAGCATTCAGTGGTCTGGAAACTGGTCGATGTAAAGGACATTGTTGCCCTGAAAAACGGATAAGGTTCTTATCCCCTGCCTTTCAAGCCCTTCCCACCGTAACCGGACCGATCACGAATCTCATAATAGAACGGGACGGGCTGCGGCAGCCTTCGTACGTTCCTATCCGAAAGCGAAGCGATTGTTTATTACCCGGATCTTCCCATGGGAGGGATATGCGTACTTCAGTTGTGGCAGGGACTGCCATCGTAATTATCCTGGCCCTGGCCCTGCTGCTGACCCTGCCCTCCGCTGAAACAATTCCCTACGTCGTCAGCGGAAAGGCCGGAGAGATAGAGTTCCGGCAGTACCCCCCGCTGGTACTTGCGACCGTTGATAACTCCAGTGACGATTCGGGGTTTGGTCTGCTCTTTGCGTATATCTCCGGCAGCAACAAAGCTCATAATTCAATCGCGATGACCGCTCCCGTAATAACTTCGGAGAAGATAGCTATGACCGCGCCGGTTTTTTCCAACGCCAGCTCAATGTCGTTTGTTATGCCTGCCGGCAAACTGAGAGACGAGATTCCCGATCCAACCGACAGCCGGGTGAGAATTGAGGTCCTGCCCGGACGGGAGATTGCGGTCATCCGCTTCAGCGGATATGCATCTCAGGACGATGTAACTGCCGCGGAGGCGCGATTGCATGATGGTCTGAAAAACGCGGGTATACATACCGTGGGCCCGCCGTTCCTGATGAGGTACAACGCGCCCTGGACCCCGGGCTTCCTGCGGAGGAATGAAGTGGGGATGGAAATTCAAAGGTGAGGCCTGGAAATCTCTCCGGACTCTTTTTTCTAAAACCTGCAGACCGCAGAAATTGATTCATAGTGGCGGGATGTATTCAGCCCCTGCCTGTTATTCGTAAGAGGTATGGCTTCAAAACACTCCGGGGAGGAAACCTGACGAATAACGCAACCAAAGACAGGGTTTATGTCAATAATGCGAAGATCATCATCACCGATATCAAGACCGACAATGGTGTCGTCGATGTTATTGATTCGGTCTTAATCCCGCCAGGATAACCCGGGAAAATACCCGCCAGGAACGGTCTCTGAATCGCGATCATCAACCACTATATCCCCCCACGACAAAACTCTTCTATGGCAGTCCACCCCATCGAAGAGCGCTACGGCACGGCGGAGATGCGCGCCGTCTGGAGCGAGAGGAACCGGTTCGCCTGCATCATCGATTCGGAGGTCGCCCTCGCGAAGGCCGAGGCAGGTGAAGGGATGATCCCGGCGCAGGCGGCGTCGGAGATAGAGAAGAATGCGAAGAACGCGTCGCTCGAACGCGCAAAACAGATCGAGGAAGAGATCAGCCACGACATGATGGCGATCGTAAAAGCGATCTCGGAGGTCTGCGGGGACTCCGGCCGGTGGGTGCACTACGGGGCGACGAGCAACGACATCCTCGACACGGCGACCGGGCTGCAGCTGAAGCAGTCCCTCGACCTCCTGGACGCAAAACTCCGCCGGCTCCTTACGGTGCTCCTGAAGCGTGCGGAGGAGAACAAGGGCCTCGTCTGCATCGGCCGGACGCACGGGCAGCACGGGGTGCCGACGACCTACGGGCTCCGGTTTGCCATCTGGGCAAGCGAGGTCGGCCGGCACATCGGGCGGCTGGAGCAGATGCGCCCCCGGGTCGTCGTGGGGCAGATGACCGGCGCGGTGGGGACGCAGGCGGCGATGGGCGAGAAGGGGATGGAGGTCCAGCAGGCGATGATGGGGTTCCTCAAGATCGGTTCGGTGGACGTCTCGAACCAGGTCATAGCCCGGGACCGGTACGCGGAATACTTCATGTTCTGCGCAAACGTCGCGACCACCCTTGACAAGATCGGGATCGAGATCCGCTCGCTCCAGCGGACGGAGATCGGGGAGGTCGAGGAGGCATTCGGGAAGAACCAGGTGGGGTCGTCGACGATGCCGCACAAGCGGAACCCGATCAAGTCCGAGCAGGTCTGCGGTCTTGCCCGGATCATCCGGGCCGCGGTCGAACCGGCGCTCCAGAACAACACCCTCTGGGACGAGCGGGACCTGACGAACTCCTCCTGCGAGCGCGTGCTGTTCCCGGAGGCATCCATCCTCACCGACCACTGCCTCCGGCTGATGACGGTCGTGCTCGACGGCCTCGTGATCAATAAAAAAGCGATCCGGCGGAACCTGGACTTCCTCCACGGGATCAACATGGCCGAGTCGGTGATGATCGAGCTGACGAAGAAAGGGATGAACCGGCAGGACGCCCACGAGCGGGTCCGGGCAGCGAGCATGCAGGCGCTCGAAGCGGGCAGGCCGCTTGCCGACGTCCTCGGTGCGGATGCCGGGGTGACGAAGTTCTGCACGAAGGGTGAGAT
>DATKMN010000009.1:0-4822 GCA_035541835.1 Methanoregula sp. | reverse complement strand
AGTTTAGACGGGACGGCACATTGGTCAATTCTCCGGCACATCGCATACCTCAAATCTGGTATCGCCACCCCAGCAAACGATAGTCCCGTCATTCTTGAGGGCAAGGCTGAATATTCCACCCGCCGAAATTGTGTGAATGTTGAATTTAATGGGATTGAGCTTATCATAGAAATATTCGAGTCGTGGAATCCGGAAGTATTGTTCGAGACTATGGAATTTGACAAGCATCCCATGAGCAAGAATAACTAAAGAAAAACAACCAAAGGAAAAAGGATTTTTTAGTAGACTTTGAAATTGACTAGAGATCGACGTTAACCTATATGATTCGCTTCCGCGTCAGAAGCATTCTTATGATGCCTTGTATACATGGATCCTCCATCCGTTAATCATCGTATTATCGAGGTTCCTGTTCTCCGGGGTCAAATTAGAAACCCACACTTCGGCTGTATATTCCGGGGGATCTCCGAAGGGATCAGTATCCATATCAATGAAGCTGATCTGGAGTTGTGTATTATTCCTGAGACGGATCAGATTATCCTCAACCGCCTGCCGGGTTTTCTCAAATTCCGTGTCGTGGATTAACCTGATCGAATAGTTATCGAGACGAGCTCCTTGGAGTTCCTCAACCTGGCTCTCGTTATGAATGTCGTATATATGTAGAGTAATCTCATTGGCGTCCGGGCCAAATTCCCATTTATTGATACCAAATTTGAAATGAAAGAACATACGATTCAGTTGTTTTGATATTTCCGCCGGCGATGTTTTTTCCGTGAGTGTATATGGATTCACCAATGACTGATTGACTGTCGTGATATTCTCTTTTTGAGTGATCACATAAGACAGTCCAAGATATACCCCTATGACAATCACAAGCATCATGATGATTGTAATAATCAACGGTATCTGGATTTTCATGATAATTTCACATTCTTTGAGCGCATAAATGGAGATTTGTTTGATAGCCTTCAAATTTAATGGAGGTTATCTGGATACTGGATACACCTCGATCGTCCATCCATCAACTATTGTATTATCCAGATATTTGTTCGCAGGTGTAGAATGATAATACCATATCTCTGCAGTATTACTCGGATTATCATTACACGGACTCGTTACCATGCCCGACCCACCCGCTCCTGAAAATTTTCAAGCACCCGGCTTCTTCCTGCCGGAAACGGCCCCGATCCTCCACGACCCTTCCGGCATCCGGATCTCGAAACACGCCCCTTTCCCGGAAGGAGGGGAGATGACCGCGATCGCGATCCCGGTGGTGGCGAGGATCTCCCGGGCGAGGAAGAGGCCGAGGCCGGTGTGCCTCCCGAAGCCGCGGGAGAAGATCCGGGGCAGGTCGGGACCGGCAATCCCGGCACCATCGTCCTCGTACCGCAGGACGCACTCCTTCCCGGCCATGCGGGCGCTGACCAGGATCCGGGTCATCTCAGGCCCGCCGTACCGCAGCGAATTGTCGACGAGGTTATAGCAGACCTTCTCGAAGAGCGGGTCGGCAAAGACCTCGATCTTCTCCGGCGGGAGGGAGAGGGCGACCCCGTTTAAGGAGAGCGAGGACGAGGCAACACGGAAACAACGGGCGATGTCCTGCCACTCCGGGGACTTCACGCCCAGGTTCTCGTAGTCCCGGGTAAACAGGATCTGGCGCCTGAGGGTTTCGGAGACTGCCTTCTCCTTTTCGATGAACTCCCCCGTCTTCTCCGGGTTATCAAGGCCCGCTTCCGAAAGGTGCAGGTACCCGTCCAGCGCCGTGATCTGGTTGAGGATATCGTGCCGGGTGACCGAGGAGAGGAGGGTGAGTTTCCGGTTCGCGAGCCGGATCGCCTTCTCCGCGTTCTTCCGGTCGGTGATGTCGCGGGCGATGGAGAGGATCGCGGACTTCCCGTTGAGTCCGATGTGGCGGGCGCTGATCTCGACCGGGAACCTGCTCCGGTCTTTCCGCAAAAATTCCGTCTCGAAGACCGCCCTCTCCTTCGAGAGGATCTCTGCGAGGACCTTCGGGACGGTCGGCCGGAACTCCGGGACATCGATATCGGGGATGCCCAGCGCGAGGAGCTCGTCCCGGCTGTACCCGAGCATGCGGCAGGCCGATTCGTTCACCTCGATGAAGTTCCCCGGGCCGGAAGCCGAGATCTCGTGGATGAAGATCGCGTCGTTTGCGTTCTCCATGATCACGCGGTACCGGTCCTCGACCTCGCGCAGGGCTGACTCCCGCGCCTTCCTCCCGGTCAGGTCCCTCACCACGGAGATGATGATCGGTTCGCCTTCCCAGTCCATCGCAAAGGAGTTGACCTCCGCCGGGAAAAACGTCCCGTCTTTCCGGACATGGACGGTCTCGAAGAGGATTCCTTTCCGGAGCGCATCGTCCATCTGGCTCTCGATGGACGAGGGCGAGTCCCTGCGCCGGATTCCGAAGATCGTCATCCCCAGAAGCTCTTCGCGCGAATACCCGTACGCAGCAGGCGCGACCGCACTCGCGTCCAGGATCTGCCCGTCGGACTTCCGGATGAAGAAGATGACATCGCGGGCATTGTCGATGACCCTGCGGTACCAGCGCAGCCGTTTGCGGGCGAGGCGCTGCGCGGTCACGTCAGTCCCGACGCTGAGGAGCCCGGCAAACCCGCCCTTCTCATCGAGGATCGGCCGGTTCCGCCAGTGGACCCAGACCCGGGTACCGTCTTTTTTGATATTCTCGTTCTCGTTCTCGAGGTACTTGCCGGGGTCCTTCATGATATCCGCGACCATCCCGGCAAGGTCCCGCTCCGATCCCAGCTCGGTGGGAGGCACGATCGTCCCCATCACGGATTTCCCGACGATCTCGTCCTCCCGGTACCCGAAAAACTCCTGCGCAAACTCGTTGAAGAACGTGATGGTGCCGGTCCGGTCCCACCGGAGGATGATGGCATTGGCGTCCTCGACGAGTTCCCGGTACTTCTCCTCGCTCTTCCGGACCGCGGAGAGGGCACGGTCGCGCTCGACTGCTTTTCTGATCTTGTGGGCGAGCTCGGCGAACTGGGACGAGGGCTCGCCCCCTTTCTGGAGGTAGAAGTCGACGCCGTTGTTGATCGCCTGGATGACCACGTCTTCCCGGCCCCTCCCGGTGAAGAGGATGAACGGGATGTCGCCGAACTCCTCCCGGACTCTCTTGAGGAAGAGGATCCCGTCCATGCCGGGCATCTGGTAGTCCGAGACTACCGCATCGTACGCCTTCGTGCCCAGCACCGCAAGCGCGGCCCCGGCGGAGACGGCAGTATCGACCCGGATATCTCCCGACCGCTCGAGAAACAGCTTTGTTATGTCGAGGAGGCTCTCCTCATCGTCAACGTACAGTACCGAGATCGTCATGGAGGGGCAGGACACGGACAGGTCATGAAGTGGATAGTGTCCTTTTCCTCCCGTTTGTTATTAAAACCAGCCGGTACGGGAGCCCGGGGACCAGCCCGGCAGTTTTCTTTCGGCCCGGAGGACCGCGGATTTTCCGGTACGCCTGGCCCAGGACCCCGGGGCGGCCGGCTGAAGAGCGGACCGGGAAAGGAATGGACGGGGAATGCGAAAAAAACGAGCGTAAAGACGGAAAGAACCGTCGGGACAATCCGGACGATGTAAAGGAGACCCTACATTTTTTAGCAGGAACACCAGATAAGATCGTAGCAGCTCTTCGGCCGGTCGCCCCCGAAAAGACCGGCACGTGATGCCCGGTGCCCGCCATGACCAGGAAAGAGACCGTCTGCGTCGCGAGCGATCCCGTGTTCCTGCAGGAACTCTCGGAATACCTCGAGGTCCTCTCGAACCCGGCCCGGCTGAAGATCCTCAAGGTGCTCGAGCGGGAACCCCGAGAGATCAGCGAGATCGCCTCCCGGATCGAGACGAGCTACGCGAACACGAAAAAACACATCGACCAGCTCGTCCGGATCGGGCTCGTCCGGAAAGAGGCGGGGTTCGGCCGGGAGACCTCAAAAGGCATCCACCCGGTCTGGAAATTCTCCCTCGCCGAGGGGGCACTCGAAGTGGTGGTCCGGAACATCGGGGTCTTCTCCCGGATCAACATCCCGATGGGGTACGGCGAGATCCAGGGCCGGCTCGAATCGGTAAAGGCCGCGGTACGGGACGAGGCGGGGCGGGCATTCCCCGCCCTTTACCTGGTGGAAGGGAGCCTCGCGGGCCGGACGTTCCTGCTCAGGAACGACCGGGTGCCGGTCGGCAGGGCGGACCCCGATGCGCCGGCGCGGAAAGGGGACCATGAGATCGTGCTCCCCGAGGATTACGTGGCGGTGACGAGGATCACAAAACCCCACGCGGTCCTTTCAAAGACCGCTGACGGGTGGCAGATCGAGGACCGGGGCAGCTCGGGCGGGACGTACGTGAACACGGAGCCCGCCGCCCCGATGCACCGGGTCACGCTCAGGAACGGGGATGTCATCGACCTTGCAATCGGGGAGAACGCAGCACGGTTCCTCTTCGTGGCTGACGAGTGATCCCCCGATGAACGAGCCGGCCCGCCGCAGTGAGCACCATGACCCGGTGGCACGGGGCGGAACTTCTGCCCCGGCCGCAATTATGTTCGTTACCATCCTCGCCGTCCTCGCCTCATTCTTCCTCGCGGCACCGGCAGCGGCGGCAGTTATCACGGTTAACGGCAGCAGCGGCCAGTCCCTCCAGCAGCTTGCCGACAGCGCCGGCGCGGGGGACACCATCCTCCTCGCCCCCGGGACCTATCCCGGAAGCCTCGTAATAAACCATCCGGTCACCATCGCGGCGCTCGACCCGGCCTCGCCCCCCGTCCTCGTTGCCGGGGTGGGGACTGCCGGAATCG
>DATKMN010000008.1:0-9634 GCA_035541835.1 Methanoregula sp. | reverse complement strand
GGTTCCTTCGGGTCGCGGTGGCCGTACCGTACTTCGTGGCCGGCACGCGAAAGGCCGGACCCGAGCGATGTCCCCACATTTCCTTTGCCGATGAACGCGATCTTCATGGGTGTTCCTCAGACGGGACGGATCAGCGCCTTCTGGATATATAAGAATTTGCCACAAAAAAGAACGGGTTCCCTTTCAACGCCTTGCTGCGAGCGCAAGGCCGACGATTATTGCGAGGACGGCTGACACAGCGGGCACCGGGGTGTTCCTGACCGGACTCTCCTCAGGTGAGCCGAGCGGGGTTGTTTCGGCCGAAGGAGGGACGGATGTGGCCAGGGTAATGGCCGGCGTACTGGTTGCAGTCGGCGGGACCGTGGTGGTGACAGTCTGAGGGAGTGTGACCGTAGTGAATTCCGGGGCAGGTGTCGCGACAGGAGATGGCATTGTCGGAGGGAGACTGGCAGTCACCTGCAGCGCACCCGGGTTTCCTCCCTGGTCCTCGACCTTGATCCGGAAATTCTGGGCAGCGGTATTCGAGCTGGTCCGGAGCTCCACGGTTCCCTGACCGTTGGCATCGGTTGTAATCTCGGCGTAATAATCGGTATTCGAAAAGCCGTCGTTCGAGGGGGCCACATCGTCCAGGATAGTGCCGCCGGTGCTGATAGTATGCATCCCGATGACGTAGGGTCCTCCCGGCGGGTCTTTCTGCAGGTTGAATGTGCCCCCGGCAATGATCGGGGGCTGGTCGCCCGGTGACCCGGACATTGAGAAGGTACCCGCATCCCAGACGTAGTAAATAGTGTTCGGCTGGCCTGTTATCGTCACGGAAAATGCTCTGCCCCGTGTGAGGCTGCCGGCAGACTGCCCATCGGCCGCAACGGCAAGGATGCTGATCATCAGGGACAGGCAGATTACCATGCAGCACCGTGCCCACAGTGCCGGTTTGTTCATGTCATTCACAAATTTCCTCCGGTCAGCATGGAATTACTGTGTTCTTTTATAAAAATGTTCCATGCGCGGGACAGGGGCTTTACCGTTGAACGACAGCAAAACGGCCCGGTATCCCACGGGGCGGAGTTATTATAGTGCCCGGGATCAAGATCCGGGTAGTACCCGGAGTAGAAAGCAGAATGTCGCACCTTCACGGCCTCGGCGGGATGGCCGCCCATTTCCTCTCAAGCCCCCAGGGCCAGCAGATGATACGGGACTACCTGTCCACTCCCGAAGGGCAGCAGGCAGTGGACGCGTTTCTCAAAACCCCTCACGGGCAGGAGATGGCAATCCTCCTTCTCTCACGGTCGCTGGACGGTCTCGATCTCCCGGAGGAGACCCGTGAATCGGTCCGCAGGGCGCTGGACGGGAAGCACCACCACCGGAAAAAAATTTCGTAACGCGGCAAGCCGCCCCGCGTATAACAGGTCCGGACAGGGCCTGGACCTCTATGGGGGCATCAGCAGCACCGTGAACCTTCAGGCCGGCGCAAACCTTTTCCTTTCGGAAAACTCTTTCGGACTCCTGATATGAACGCTCCCCTGTTCCGGTACCATCCCGGAGATTTCAGCGAACCGGCGGTGAAGGTCCTCCACATGGACCTCTCGTTCGATGTATTCGACGATCATACTGTCGTAGTCTCTGCACTGAGGTTCGTGACCGGAGATCGTCCGCTCACCGATCTCCCGCTCAACGCAAAGGAACTCGAAATTCTCGATGTCGGGTGCGAGTCGTACCCGGTCAGGTACCGGTACGATGCGGCAGCAAGCCTGCTGCACCTTTCCTTTACTGAGCCGGTCCCCCCGGCAACGGAGGTTACGGTCAGGACCAGGACGATCTGCCGGCCGAACCGCACCACGCTCGAAGGGTTGTATTACGATGCGACCCCGCCCGGTGCACCGCCCCAGCAGATCACCCAGTGCCAGCAGTGGGGGTTCCAGCGGATCGTTCCCTGTATCGATGACATGACGGCGAAGTGCACGTACTCGGTGGCGATCACCGCAGATGAACGGTATACCCACCTCATCTCGAACGGGGACGTATCGGTCCCCCGGCACAGGGCCGGAGACGGCCGGGCCGCGATCTCGTACGAGAACTCGGCAACCCCGATGGCCCCGTACCTCTTCTTCCTCGGGTGCGGTACATACGCCGGGTTCTCACGCGACCTGGTGTACCCGGACGGGAAGCGCTGCAGCCTGGAACTGCTCGCACCGCCGGGTTCCGATCCTGCCATGGCAGGACAGGCGCTCGGGTATCTCCACGACAGCATACTCTGGGTATACCTTTTCACCGGCCCGGAGATGTATACCGGGACCGGGCTCCGGAAGCAGATCTATTCCCTGGCACTCGAGGCTGCGAAGCTCCGGGCTTCAGGTGCGGATCCGGAAAAACTCGCGGTACTGGATGCAGACCTTGCCCGGATGTCGGCGGGGATCACACCGGGATACCAGTACACCGGTTCGGTATACCGGGAGATCGGGATGCAGAACTCCGATTTCGGCGGCATGGAAAACGTGGGAAACACCACCATCACCACCAACCGGATCATGCCGTTTCCCGTCCAGACCGATCCGGCATTCGAGTACATGGTGGACGTCAAGGCACACGAGTTCTACCACAACCTCAACGGGTCGGAAGTGACCGGGCGGTCGCCCTTCTCGATCTGGCTGAACGAAGCGGTGACCGTCCACGTCGAGAACCAGTACCACGCCTTTCATTTCGGTGAGGACTATACCCGGCTGAGGAACGTTGCGGGCATCGTTGCGCCGGTCTCGGGGACGCTTGCGCTCGACAGCGGGGCGGCGTCGATGCCGGTCGAACCGGACGGGTTCAACGACCCCAACGAACTCATCACGGATATTACCTACGTCAAGGGGCCTGAGTTCATCCGGATGATCGAGACCACCATCGGGCAGGAGGCGTTCGCCCGCGGCCTCGACCTGTATCACCGCCGGTTCCGGCACCGCAATGCCTCCCGGGAGGACTGGATAGCCGCAATGGAAGAGGTATCGGGTGCCAGCCTGGCCGGGATGGCAGAGGGCTGGCTGAAGAGGACCGGGTTCCCGACGGTCAACGCTGCCGCCCGTTTCGACCCCGCCTCCCGCCAGCTGGAACTCCGCCTCACCCAGTCCGGGTACGGCGACGGCGCCCCGTGGGATTTCCCCTTCAAATTCGCGCTGGTCAGCGAACAGGGCCGGGATATCGCTGAGTACACCCGGCGGATACGCGACCGGGAGACCTCAATCGTCGTACCAGCCCCGGAGAAACCGGCCTTCCTCTCCCTGAACCGGGGGCTCTCCTTCTATGGCAGTACACGGTACGACCCTCAGGTCGACGAGCTGTACCTCCAGGCCGAGAAGGACCCGGACATCGTGGCGCGGTATCTCGCATTCCTCGCGATCACGGACCGGGAAAAAATCCGGCTGCTTGCCGATCCGGCCGCTGAGCCTGACAGCCGGTGCACCGGTCTCCTCTTCCGGCTCCTTACCGGCCCTGCACTGGCCGGGACCGGCGGACAGATTGCCGCAATCCCCGACTCGGTGCAGGACCCGGCCTATGCACACCGGTACCAGGCCCTCTGGGAGGCCCGGGAGAAGATCCTGAAAGCCACCGCCGCAGCTCATTCCGATGAACTCATGGACCGGTACGCCGAACTCCACCTGCCGGCCGGCGCCCCGTTTTCAGGGCCCGGTGAGCTGGAAGGGAAAGCCCGGGAGATCAAAGCTCGGGGCGCCGGCAACACCTGCCTTGCGGTCCTTGCGCGGCTCGATACCCCGGCGGTCCACCGGGTGCTGGTTGACCAGTTCGAACAGTCCCGGAACGCAAGCGACCGGCTCACGGCATTTGCCCTGCTCATGGACAGTTCGTTCCCCGGGTGCGATCGCCTTCTCACAGCGTTCTGCGAAGAGTCCGCCGATCATCCGGTGAGCTGGGAGAACTTCCTCTCGGCAACGGCCGGGCTCTCGCGACCGGATCTCGTCTCCATCGTAGCCCGTGTCGCCCGTTCCCCGGCGTTCAGGATCGATCAGGCCAACGACCAGCGGGCACTCTTCGGCCGGTTCGCCATGAACCGGAAACAGTCGCTCCAGACCCGGGAAGGGCGGGAATTTCTGAAAAACACGATCCTCATGCTTGCGCCAATCAACGAGTTCACCACGGTATCAATCCTCCACGCGTTCGATGCCATCGACCGTATGGAAGCCGGCTACCATGTCCCCCTTGTCACGCTCCTCACCGGTATCATCGACGGACTGGACCCGGAAAAGACCCCGAGCGCGTACAACACCGCGAGGCGGATCCTGGACGGGGCGCCCGAAGCGCTTCGGGCGTACGGGCAGACGGGCCGGACTGCCGTGTGAATTTCCGGGATACATGGACAGTTTCCGAAGATCCAACGGCGTGCCGGAGGCGTTTTAATGGACTTCCCGCTTCCCTGGCCGGAAAAAACCGAGTTCGGCAATGACTTCGTTATCGTCCAGGTCATGCCACCGCTTGTAGGCCTCGGCAACCGCAAACCGCGGGGCGGACCGGATATTGAGGCAGACCAGCCGGTCGACCTGCCGGGCCACGGTCTCGGCAACAGAAGCCGACGCGGTGGGGACCGCGACCGTAATCCGGTCCGGGTGCAGTTTCCCGATGCTTGCGACTGCGGCAAGCATGGTAAACCCGGAGGCAAGGCCGTCGTCGGCGATGAATACCTGCCTGCCGGCGATATCGGGCAGGGGGAAACCAGCTGAAAACCGGGCCGTCCGTTCGGCAACGTTCTGCCGGGTCCTCTCTATCGCGGAAGCGACCTGCGATTCGGTCAGGCCGAGGGCAGACCTGAGAATATCATTGATGAGGACCTGGCCGTCCCAGGTCACCGCACCGAATCCAGCCTCGGTATTTCCCGGGACCTGGATCTTCCGGACGATCGCAAGACCGAACTTCGCGTGGATAGCCCGGGCGATCTCCGCACCGATCGGCACCCCGCCGGCCGGGATGGCAAGGACCACCGGGTCCTTGGAAGGCGGCATCGACCGGATCAGTTCGCCCAGTTGTCGCCCCGCATCGTGCCGGTCAGAGAAGACAAAACGTCTCTCCCGGAGGCGGGGATCATCGGTCACGGTCCCCATGGCGTTGTTGCTCTGTCATGCCGGATTATAATCCTTGCTGCGACCCCGACCGTCCGGGTCCCGTATTTTCCCCGGATCGGTGACCCCTGAAAAATAAGAAACGCACCGGCGAACCAGGCTGTCGTGCACTTCCCGGTCAGGCCGGGGGACTACACTTTCTGGACAAGCACCTTTTCTTCCGCATCGATCGCATAATTTCCAGGGTGGTTGAGAAGATCGAGTGCGTTCACTTTCATGTCGATAAGATTGGAGTACCCGAAAGCCTCGAACTTCTTTCCTTCATCATCAAGCCAGAAAACAACGATGCCGTCCGGCATTCGCTTGGTAGTGACGATATCGAACATAACACTCCAATACGAGAGCGGGAATATCAATTTTTCTCCTGTCCGCCCTCAAGCGGCCCGGGCACCGGGCGCTTTTCCGGGGCCGGCCCGGGAATTCCCGCATCGCACGGGCCGGCTGACGGGTGCCGGAACGCCCGGGCGCAGACCCAGATCGCCTCGGTCATCGTGGGAAATACATGGAACGTGGAGATAATATCCTGGACCACAAGACCGTGCTTCACGGCAATGACACCCTCCTGGATCATGTCTGCAGCGAGCGGGGCAAGGATATGGACCCCGAGAATCCGCTCGGTCCCCGCTTCGGCGACAATCTTCACCATCCCCCGGGTGTCGCCGGCAATGGCGGACTTCACGAGCGTATCCATCCGTACACACCGGCTGGCAGTCCGGATGCCGGCAGCACGGGCCTGATCTTCGGTCATCCCGACCGCCGCGAGCTGCGGAGTAGTAAAAATGGCGTGAGGAAGTGCCGACCTGTCGAAGACCCGGCCGCGGCCGGCGATGGCGTTCTCAGCGGCAATGACACCGCCGGCTTTTGCCGCTACCTCCAGCTGGGGCTCTCCGAGCACATCGCCGACAGCCCAGATATGGGAGGCCGAGGTCCTGAGGAACCGGTCGACCACCACCTCCCCGTTCTTCCCGAGCCGGACACCGGCTAGTTCCGGCCGGAGCTCGCGGGTATTGGGAGTCCGCCCGGTCGCAAAGAGAATCCGGTCGGCTTCGACCGTGGTCTCTTCTCCCCCGATCGCAGCCTCAACCCGGACGCCACCACCTTTCCCCGATACGCGGTGGATATCGACCCCGGCCCGGATGGCGAGGCCTTCCTCCGCAAGGCAGTCCGCAAGGAGGCGGGCGAGCACCGGTTCCTCTTCCGGGACTATGGATTTGCTCCGCTGGAGGACTGTCACCGCAGAACCGAGATGGGCGTACAGCTGCGCAAACTCTAAGCCAAGCGCCCGCCCGCCGACGACGATGAGCCGGCCCGGGACCGCCTCCGGTTCGAGGGCTTCGGTACTGGTCATCGGCCGATCAACGGTCTCCATGCCCTCTATGCGGGGTATCGTAGCCTTCGATCCCGTGGCGATGATGAACTTCGGGGCAGAGAACTCCTCCCCGCCGGCCCGGACCGCATCCGGGGAGGCAAACGCTGCCTCGCCCCGGATGATATCCACCCCGAGTTCTTCGACCAGAGTCTGTTGTTTTTTCTCAAGCGAGCGGCGGATGATTTCCCGCTTTTCCTGCAGGGTTGCCGCAAGGGAGAAATGGCTGGTGACCTCGAGCCCGGGGTGACGGAAGTTCCGGTAGTACGCCATCTCCGCGACGGTGATGAGCAGTTTGCTCGGAACACAGCCGTAGTTGACGCAGGTCCCCCAGAGGGTCCCCCGTTCGATGACTGCAACCCGTTTTGCCCCGAGGTGCCGGGCCTGCGTGGCCGCGGAGAACCCTGCTGCACCGCTCCCGATGATGACCAGATCGTACTCTCCCATAATGCCCCATCACTCTGCCTGCAACCCGGATATCCGGGGAAGGATATAAGGATACCGGCGGATTCCGGGTCCGGGTGGACGGGAGTCCGGTTTATCCGGCACCGGCGGTACGCCCGGCCGCATCCCGGAAAATCCCTGAGGGAGACAGGGCGCCTATTAAGAGTACTGGCAAATGTACCGGCGGCAATTCCCACAAAAGTTTTATATGAGTCTGTCAGATTCTGAAGCAGCGTGATTAATCTCCTGTATGTCGATGACGAGCCCGATCTGCTCGAACTCGGTAAATTGTTCCTCGAGCGGGAAGGGGAATTCTCGGTCGTCACGGCAGACTCGGCAGACCAGGGTCTCGAGATGCTGGCTGCCGAAACCCTGGATGCGGTCATCTCCGACTACCAGATGCCGGGCATGGACGGGCTTGAGTTCCTCAAGAAGGTGCGGCTTTCCCATAACGACCTTCCCTTTATACTCTTTACCGGGAAGGGACGGGAGGAGGTGGTCATAGAGGCCATCAACAACGGCGCCGACTTCTATATCCAGAAAGGTGGCGAGACCAAGGCCCAGTTCAGCGAACTCAGCCACAAGATCCGGATGGCAGTCCGGAGGAAGCGGGCAGAGGACGACCTCAGGAGGGCATACGAGAAGAACAAGGGGCTCATGGACCATGCAAACGACGCGATATTCATAGCAGACATCGGGTCCGGCCTGCTGGTCGATGCCAACCGGAAGGCGCAGGAGCTGCTGGGCAAGGATATTGCCGAGATCCGCACGATGCGGCAGGACGAACTCCACCCGGCCGGGGATGCCGGCACAGGACCGGCGACGACCGGAGCGCGTGACGTGAACGGGATCTGGGAGGAACTGGTCGTGGACGGGGCCGGACGGCAGATCCCCATGATGGTGAGCGCTACCCCCGTTGACGTCGGAGGAAGGCGCTGCCTGATGAGCATCTACCACGACATCTCCGAGATCAAGAAGACCCAGGACGCCCTTCAGCTTGCGAACCGGAAGCTCAACCTTCTTGCCGAGATCACCCGCCACGATATCCGGAACAAGCTCACCGTGCTCGGCGGGTATATCGAACTCTTCCGGGAACATCCCCCGGAGCCGCAGCACTCCATGTACCTTGCAAAAGTCCGGGACACCGTTGCGACCATCGGCTCGACGATCGAATTTACCCGCCTGTACCAGAACCTCGGGGTCATCTCACCCGACTGGCAGGACGTTGACAGTGTCTTTATCCGGGCCTGTACCATGCTCGATGTCAAGAAGGTCAGGCTGTACTCGGATGTGGTGGGGATCTCGGTCTTTGCCGATCCCCTGCTCGAGCGGGTCTTTTACAACCTCGTAGAGAACGCTATTGCCCATGGAGAGAGGGTCAAGGAGATCCATATGACGTCTTCCGAGACTGCCGACGGGCTTGTGATCGGGTTCGAGGACGACGGGATCGGTATCCCCGACCACGACAAGGAGCGGATCTTCACCCGCGGGTACGGGAAGAACACCGGTCTCGGGCTCTTCCTCGCCCGGGAGATCCTTTCCACAACCGGCATCTCGATCCGGGAGACCGGGACCTACCAGACCGGCGCGAAGTTCGAGATCCTTGTCCCCCGGGGGAATTACCGGCGCGTGCACCACGGGCTTGGCAAGGCCGCCCCGAGGTCGCGGCTCCAGGTCGAGAACTGAAAACCCGGGGCCGGCGTGAGAGGCCCCCCGGCCCATTCCTGAGATCGTATGGAAGAGAAGCTGCCGTTCCTCATCTCCATTCCCCACGGCGGGACCGATGTGCCGGAGATCGTCCGTCCCGTCCTCGCACTGGCACCGGATGAGATCCGGTTCCATGCCGATCCGTCGACCCGCGAGATCTTCGGCTTCCGGGACCGGGTCAGTGCTTTTATCGATACACCCGTTTCGCGGATGGTGGTTGACCTGAACCGGCCCCCGCTCCCGCTCCCTCCCAAAGACCCCGACGGGATCATCAAGGTACTGACCGTTGACGGGAAACCCGTGTACCGGCCGGGCAGCGTTCCGGACATCCGTCTCTCCCACCGGCTGCTCATGACGTACTATTTCCCGTACCACCAGGAGATCGACGATCTTTTCGACCGGAACCGGGTCCGGATAGCGTTCGACTGCCATTCGATGCTTCCCGAAGGAGCAGTGTCGCAGAAGGATGCCGGACGGAAACGGCCCCTCTTCTGTCTCGGGAACAACGGGAACCGTGCGGGTCTTGCAAACCCGGGCGGGCTTGCGACCTGCCCCCCCGGCTGGATCGCCGGTCTTGCACGCAGATTCGAAGAAGAGTTCAGGGTGCCCGGGCAGGTCGCCATCAACGACCCGTTCTCGGGGGGTTTCATCGCAAACGCCCATTACTGGCACAAAGGGGTGCCGTGGATCCAGATCGAGGTGAACCGGGCGATCTATGATGAGACCAGCCGGGCAGGCACGGCAGCGGACGTACCGTTTTTTGCAGTCAGCGAGCTCCGCGAAAAGATCTGGAAGGTGCTTGCAGGGTTCGGGCAGGAGATCGGGTCGGGGGAAGAGTAAAAATTTGGGGGTCAGGTCCGGAACGGTCAGCCGTTTTTCTCTTTTTTAGAGGCAGAAAACCGTGTCCATGATAAAAAAGAGTGATACCGGGCACAATCACGGATGGGAGGGAGGCCGAAGGGTTGGTAATGTCCGGACTGGCGGGGCCGGTACTCTCACCGTGATT
>DATKMN010000007.1:0-10330 GCA_035541835.1 Methanoregula sp. | reverse complement strand
AGGACATCGGGCGTTATATCGCCGAAGGTCGCCCGGTCGACTGCGATTTTGACCTTGGTCTTGACCTTGACCAGTTCTTTGCCGGTCGTCTTGGTCGATTCGTCGCCGTCAAGGCCCGCGATGTGCTTCAGGGTCTCATTGAACGGCATCCCCATCGCAAACGAGAGATCCACCCGCTGGGGGAAACGATAATAGATCCTTCGCATAGCTACACTATGCTCTTTTCCAAGAGAAAAAAGGTTGCGGGATCGTCGCTTATACGAGCAGCACTGCGTTGATGACGCCGTCCTGGCCGGGGCGGCTCATGATCCGGGCGCGTCCGATCTCGGTCTTGATGACTGCGCCCCGGGTGAGAAGGTTCCGCCGGACATAGTTCGGGTTGGCGCTGTTCTCTTCGACGGTCTCGATCTTCACTTTCTTCGTCTCGCCGTTTGCGGGGTTGGTGACATTGGCAAAATTCGCCCGCAGGGCACGGGACTTCCCGTTTCCGCCGAACGTGCGGATCATGCATCTCCGCTCTTCCCCGATATGGGTGTCTGCCGGTGCAAGCCCGATCTCCGATCTCCGCTTCATTGCAGCCGGGCGGCGCCTGCCTCCGGTTACCTTCCGCACTGATTCTCGCTGCCAGAGCATGGTATCACTCCAAACTTGTATTCTGCGGGAACAATGGTCCCGAAGTGGTGCTCTATATATTCCCTTCTGAATTATTTATAGTACTCACCAGATCCGATCAGGATCTCAACCTCCGGTGTCGCCCGGAATGTTCGTGATACCGGTATCGCATTCCCTCGTTCACCTGCTCCGTCAAAGGTTGACCCGGGGGAACGACCAGGAACCATCCCTGACCCGGCCGGTTAAAAAAATGAGGGGTTATGAAGGGGACCCTCTGAGGATCTCATCGAGAAGGGCAACGATACCGTCCCCGGTTTTGAGGTTCGTCCGGAAGACCGGCATGCCGGGATTGTACCGGTGAATGTCCTTCTCCATCCGGTCGAGGTTTGCCCCTACCAGCGGGGCGAGATCAACCTTGTTGATGACGCCGATGGTCGAGTCCCGGAACATCATCGGGTGCTTGTTGACGACATCGTCGCCCTCGGTCGAACTGACGATGACGACCCGTTTCTCGGCGCCGAGCCTGAAATCGGTGGGGCAGACCATATTCCCGACATTTTCGATGAAGAGCACGTCGATCCTGTCAAGCGGCAGGTGCTCGATCGCGTGTTCGACCAGGTGTGCGTCGAGGTGACATTCCTTTCCGGTGTTCGCGTTGTACGCGGGGATGCCGGTCGCGATAATCCGCTGGTAATCGTCGTCGCCGTAAACGTCCCCGGCGATTGCCCCCGCCCGGAGCCCTTTCTTTTCAAGGAGCGGCACGAGCCGTTCGATGAGCGCGGTCTTGCCCGAACCGATGGCCCCGAGGAGATCGAATGCCCGGACGCCGTGCGCTTTCAGGTGCTGTGCGTTCCTGTCGGCGAGTGCGTTGTTGACGTCGTAGACATCCTTCTCGATCCTGACGTCGATGTGATGCATGGTAGAAGGTAAGAGCGTACACTGTTTATACCTTGACCCACAAACGATCCTGCAATGGCACAAGGTGAGCGGATCCTGTATCCCTGCTACTTCAATGCGGCGTACTCCCGGGCAGAAGGCCGGAGGGTCCCGCGCAATCTCGGCATGAAGGGGCCGGCCCTCACCGATCTCGAACGCGTGGTCCGGAAACTGGGGCTCACCTTCCGCGCCGAGGAGCACCACCACCCGCAGCACTGGATACGCCACGAAGGCCGGCTGGTTGTGGCGTGGACGGGCAGCAAGGAAGAGCTCATCAGGAAGGTGGCGCAGAAACTCGAGGTGAAGAGATGAAAGGGCTGTACGACCTTCACACCCACACGATACTCTCTGACGGGGAGATGCTCCCGGTCGAACTTATCAGGAGAATGGCCGTGACAGGATACACTACGGTCGCGATCACCGATCATGTCGACGCCTCCAATACGGTCTCAGTGCTCGATGCACTGTGCAGGGTCCGTGAATCGGCACACCTCTTCGGGGTAAACCTCCTCTGCGGAGTCGAGATCACCCATGTGCCGCCGTCCCAGATAGCCGGCATTGCCCGGACGGCCCGGTCCTCAGGAGCTGATATCGTCGTAGTCCACGGTGAGACACCGGTCGAGCCGGTCGCACCGGGAACGAACCTTGCGGCGTGCGGGTGCGAAAACGTCAACGTCCTCGCCCATCCCGGACTCATCACGGTCGAAGAGGCAAAACTCGCAAAACAGAACGGGGTCGCTCTCGAGATCACGTCCCGGGGCGGGCACAACCGGACCAACGGGCACGTTGTGAGCATCGCCCGCAGAGCAGGGTGCAGGCTCGTTGTAGACTCGGATGCACACGGACCGCACGACATTCTCGATAAGCGCGCGAAATTCCTTGTGGCAAAGGGTGCCGGACTGACCGATGCGGAGTGCCGGGACGCACTATCTTTAAATGCCGGGGAATTTCCGGGTTTGTGAAATTTCTATTTAAATTTCACGCAATTTTTAAATAGCTCTACAGCATACATATATAGATTACTAAATAAATTTAGTATCCTTGAGTCCCCGAGGTTATTGTGAAGGTTGTTGGAAGAGCGGTGAGCACCGTCGGCACCAGGATGCTTGTCATCCAGTGCGATGCCGCACAGCTGCCCGCCCTGTACAGCGAAGTACATGATCGACGGATGAAACCGGTCGGAAAGATCCTGGACCTGTTCGGGAACATAAAAAACCCCTATGCAGCTGTCCTCTGCAGGGGGGAGTGCACGGTCCAGCCCAATGAAAAACTCTTCACAAAGTAGACAGATGCCTGCCTTTGGAAGTGCAGGCAGCAAATCAGATGAAACAAAAACGGTGAACGTGGATGCAGGAAGTCGAGAAATTAAAAGTCCTTCAGAGCGAGAGGGAAGCACTCAAATCCAGAATCAAAGTAAAAGAGCAGGAGAAGAAAGCAGAGAACCATACCGAGACGGTCTGTCCTGAGTGCGGCGGACGGCAGCTGGTGCATGACTATGAGCGTGCGGAGCTGGTATGCCAGAGCTGCGGCCTTGTTATCGATGACGATTTCATCGACCGCGGCCCCGAGTGGCGTGCGTTCGACCATGACCAGCGGATGAAGCGGTCGCGTGTCGGGGCCCCGATGACCTTCACGATCCACGACAAGGGCCTCTCGACCATGATCGACTGGCGGAACCGGGATTCGTACGGCAGGGCGATCTCTTCCAAGAACCGGGCCCAGCTCTACCGCCTCCGCAAGTGGCAGCGGCGGATCCGCGTGAGCAATGCGACGGAACGCAACCTGGCCTTCGCCCTCTCCGAGCTCGACCGGATGGCCTCAGCGCTTGGTCTCCCGAGGAATGTCCGGGAGACCGCGGCTGTCGTATACCGCGATGCGGTTGACAAGAACCTCATCCGTGGGCGGAGTATCGAAGGAGTCGCGGCAGCGGCACTCTACGCCGCCTGCCGGCAGTGCAGCGTCCCGAGGACGCTGGACGAGATCGCGGAAGTGTCGCGTGTCTCAAGAAAGGAGATTGGAAGGACCTACAGGTTCATCTCCCGCGAACTGGGACTGAAGCTCCTCCCGACCTCTCCGATCGACTACGTCCCGCGGTTCTGCTCGGGGCTGACCCTCAAGGGGGAAGTCCAGAGCCGTGCGGTGGAAATTCTCAGACAGGCCGGGGAACGCGAGCTGACAAGCGGCAGGGGCCCGACCGGTGTCGCGGCAGCCGCGATCTACATCTCCTCCATCCTCGGCGGGGAACGCCGGACGCAGCGCGAGGTTGCAGAAGTGGCCGGGGTTACCGAAGTAACCATCCGGAACCGGTACAAGGAACTCGCAGAGAAGCTCGACATCGAGATCATCCTCTAGGTATCTTTTTTTTAAGGAATTGTAGTAACAACTATATCCCTTCGAAAGGAAATTCGTATACCGCATCGGGGCTCGTAGATCAGGGGTAGATCGCTACGTTCGCAACGTAGAGGCCGCGGGTTCAAATCCCGCCGGGTCCATCGTTCTTTCCATTTTTTCACGTCAGAAAGGTCATGCGGGTCCCGGGGGATCCATCGGCCCCGGAAAGGAGAAGCACTCATCTGCGTTCTTCAATCGTTCGCGATCTTATCCGCCGGCAGCTAAAAAAAATTCCGGTCACGGGTTCTTCCGGAGAATTGACTGCATTTCGCTCTCCAGGGTCGATCCCAGTCGCCCGATTGCCTCGTCAGGATCGCTGGTTGTCGTGATCATGAACGAATTGCCGCTTTTGGGATCATGGTAATTGACAATGTATTCGATCTGCCCTTCCCGGTTCTTCCCGGGTTCAATGATCAGTTTTGCAATTGAGAGCTCACATCCGGAACCCGCTGACCGGGGACTACCGGTATCTCGTGCGGGTCCACAAAAGGGTTTTGCATCCCGGCAAAAACCTGCCTCCCAGAAAAAATGGCGCCTGAATTGCCGTTGGGATCAGTAACAACTATATGGAATCGGCAGGAAAATAGTATGTCGCAAAAAAGTCATATCCGGGCTCGTAGATCAGGGGTAGATCGTCACGTTTGCAACGTGAAGGCCACGGGTTCAAATCCCGTCGAGTCCATTGCTGTTTTCAGATCCCTTTTTCCAGGACCGAAGGTCCTGCCAGGTTCGAAGGGCGGAAGCCATCGCGATTTGATGGGTTCAAATCCCGTCGAGTCCATTGTTGTTTTCAGATCCCTTTTTCCAGGACCGAAGGTCAGGCCGGGTTCGAGGATTGGACCGTGGGCCGCCCGGTTATCCGATTTACACCTTCCTTTCAGATCACCGGAGGTTACCTCCTGCCAGTCCGCAGGGTAAGGCACGGGACCGGTGACTGCAACCGAATAATAAAAAAAACGCCCGGCTGCGGAGTCCACGTGTCTTATAATAACCGCTGGAAAAAAAGGAAAACCTAATACGAAGTTACCTGAAGAAGTATGTAATGTGAACTGCTTCCGGGCCCCAGCTCTCACCGCTCTGTTCCTGCTGGCATGTCTTCTGGTTGTACCGACGGTTTCAGCGACCCAGTATGATGGTACGCTGCAGTACGATACGGGCGGATCTTCGTTCTTCTATTTCTTTAAGGACTATGGGCATGCCGTTCATTTCACCAACTCCGACAACCTGACCATTGAAGGGATACGGATCTATGGTTGTAAATGGAACCCCGCCCGGCAGGATGCATCGGTCACCATTTCCATCTGGGACGACAGCTTCAATACGCTGTACCAGGACCAGGTCCCCTATTCAAGTATCTCATTGAACGGGCTCTCACCGAACCAGAAGTGTGTCGGAAAATGGTTTGAAATACCGCTTCCCACGCATAAAGTATCCGGTAATTTTTATGTATCCGTGTTCACGGATTCCACGCCGAACAGCGATAAAAATCACGGTATCGAGATCGGCTATACTTATCTGTCGACAACCGCAACCTCCCACACCACGCTTCTGAGTCCCAACAGGATTGACGACCAGCCGGTGATCCAGCCAGCCCCGTCAAACCGGCAGTTTGCCGAGAGCGATATCGACTGGATGATACGGGTGCACTATGTCCGTATCGGCAACGGGACCGCTGCCGGATCCTCTGCCTCACCCGGGATTCTTTCCTCTTCACCGGTTCCGGTCGTCTTCCTTGCTGCCGGGGGATTGCTGGTGATCGCGGTTATCGGAGTGCTGGCATATGTATTTCTAAAACGGCGGAAACCAAAGGGTGCGGGGGCGGATGCAACGGTCCCCCCGGTGGCTCCTGCTCCGGTGGTGCCGGCCGAGGCTATGTCCGCTCCGGCAGCCATGACAGCCGGCAGCACATCTTCCTCGCACCACGACGTGTTTGTCAGCTATGCACACCTGGACAAACCGACCGCCGATGCGGTGTGTGCAAAACTCGAAGCCCGGCAGATCCGCTGCTGGATTGCACCCCGCGACGTTCCTCCGGGCATGGAATTTCCCGCGGCGATTATCCAGGGCATCGAGGGGAGCCGGGTCATGGTGCTGGTTTTTTCGTCCCATTCAAACGTATCGCCTCATGTATTAAGAGAGATAACCAGTGCGGTCAACAAAGGAATCATTATTGTCCCGTTCCGGATCGAGGAGGTACAGCCGTCGAAGTCCATGGAGTACCTTATCAGCGTCCCCCATTGGCTCGATGCGATCACCCCTCCGATCGAACAACACATGGAGCTTCTCGGAGCGACCATTGAAAAAATCCTCTCCGACCACCCCCATGAAAACGAGGAGAACAGAAAGGATCCCGGTCCATGAGCTCTCCCGACGTTTCCGCGGTCATTGCTGCGTTTCTCAATATGTTTTCCCAGAATGCCGCAGGTGAGATTGTCAATATTCCGGCTGTCCAGGATATTATCGGAACCGCAAATTCAGCCTTTCTCAGGACCGCGTTCGGCGCCTTCGCCGGCTCAGGATTCATGGGAGCGGTCTACCTGTATTTCCGGGAAGAAATATACCTTTTCCCTTTAAGAATACGTCGTAATCACACTATTGTATGCGGCCTGAATTACCATTCTTTCCTGATCCTGCGGGATCTGGCGCGGAGAAACCAGAAACCTGTGATCATTGAAGAGGACAGCCAGAACAGTTACCTGGATTCCTGCAAAATGGAAGGAATAACGGTGATTATCGGGAATCCCGCCGATAAAAACACTCTCCTCCGCGCAGGAATAAAAAGGGCCCGGTATATTCTTGCATTCGGTGAAGACGATGAAACCAATGCAGAGGTCGCTCTTCAGACGATCCAGATCGCCCCCCGTCAGGGCCGGCAAAAAATATCGCCGGTTATCCAGATACGCGATCCACGGTTCTATATGCTTGTCCGCAGGCAGGCATTTTCGCTGCAACCGGGATCAGGTCCCTCTCTTGAGTTCTTTAACCAGTACCTGATGGGTGCAAAACTGATGCTGGATCATAATCCTCCCCTTGTCACAGATGGACCGGGTTCTCCTCCGTATCCGGTGATTGTCTTTGGCGCAGGAGATCTTGGAGAGATGATCACTACGCGGATTGCACGATCCTGGTACGGCAAAAAATTCCCCGGACAAAAACCGCAGATTTTCCTCGTAGATATCAATGCAGAAAAAATTTGCAGAGACCTCGGACTCCGCTATTCAGGAATGAAGGACGCGTGCACCCTTATCCCGGTTGAACAGGATGTAAACGCCGTTGTTTTCGGGCAATGGGCACTTGTTGAAAAGCCCGAACTGGAACAGGGTTATACTGCATACATCTGTTTCAGCGATGATTCGCTGGGGCTGCATACGGCGTCCATGCTTGCCGACGCTGGATACGGACGAGAAATACAGGTCATTGTCCGGGTTGAGCGCAACCACCATGTGGCCCGTCTCATCGCTGAAGATCAGAAAAACCGAAACGGTATGCCGGAAATTGTCCCGGTCGATATGAATTTACTCACCGCAGACAGCCGGATAATTCAGGCCGGCGAGCAGGATCTCGTTGCACGGGCGATCCATGAATTTTATTGCAGGAACCAGCGGCAGCGCGGGGAGACCCCGGCGACAAACAAGTTGCTCGTTTCCTGGGACGAACTGGGAGAGCTGACCCTGGCAAAGAACGGCGTTGACGGCAAAAAATTCCAGGAGTCCAACAGGAACCAGGCGCGGATGATCCGGACCAAGCTGAACGGGATCGGGTACGATATCGGCCCGATTACCGACTGGGATGCCCCGGGAAATTTCCGGTTTTCAGCAGAAGAGACGGAATATCTTGCCGCGCTCGAACATGAACGCTGGATGCAGGAAAAACAAAGCGGGGGATGGCGCTATGGGACTGTGCGTGACGACCGGAAAAAAACCCATCCGTCCATAATCCCCTACAATAATCTCTCTGAACCGGAGAAAGAGAAAGACCGGGATACCGTAAAGCAGATTCCCGCTATAATTTCCCTGATAGATTTCCAGATATACCGCAGGACTCCCCCGGACACTATTCCTGTACCGGCAGGATCCTGATCTTCTCCGGGGGATCAATCGATCCTTTCCAGGGGATAATCTCCCGGAGCCTCGCCGGGGGAAGGGGTTCCGGAAGCGACGGGTTATTCCAGGTCGTCCTCGTCCAGGGAACACGCTTCCCCGTTCGCCTCTCCCTCTTCCTCGCCCGGCTTCACCGTCTTCATGGACGGGAACAGGATGACCTCCTTGATCGAATTGTTCCCGGTCAGCAGCATGACGAGACGGTCGATCCCGATCCCGACACCACCGGTTGGCGGCAGGCCGAAACCGATCGCATTGATGAAATCGTAGTCGATCATCTGGGCCTCGAGGTCGCCGAGCCTCCTCTTCTCGTCCTGCGCCTCGAACCGGGCCTTCTGGTCGACCGGATCATTCAGCTCCGAGAACCCGTTTGCTACTTCCATGCCGTGGATAAAGAGCTCGAACCGTTCGGTAAAGCCCTCTTTCTCGCGGTGCCGTTTTGCGAGAGGGGAGTTCTCCACCGGAAAGTCGTATACGAACGTGGGCTGGAGAAGCTTCTCTTCGACAAGACCTTCGAAGAAAAAGACAAGGAACTCCCGCTGTGACCGGGGGTTTTCGGACTCGGGGAGCTTGTGCCTGCGGGCTGTCTCCCGGAGCTCGTCAACAGAATGGGAGAAGACATCGATCCCCCCGTACTCTTTCACGGCGTCGGCCATGGAAATCTTCTTCCACGGTTTTGCAAAGTTCAGGGCGTTTTCCCCGTACGGTATCTCGTACCTCCCATGGAGGGAGAAGACAATGCCGGAGATTATGTCTTCGGTGAGCTCCATCATGTCCCTGAAATCCTTGTAAACCTGGTAGATCTCCACCATCGTGAACTCGGGGTTGTGGTTGGTATCGACCCCCTCGTTCCGGAAGTTCCGGGCGATCTCGAAGACCTTCTCGAAGCCGCCGACGACAATCCGCTTCAGGTAGAGCTCGGGCGCAATCCGGAGATAGAGTTTCTGGTCGAGGAAGTTGTGGTAGGTGGTGAAGGGCCGGGCGTTTGCGCCGCCATACACCGGCTGGAGGATGGGAGTCTCGAACTCGAGGAATCCCCGGTCGTCAAGAAAGCGTCGGATCTGGGCGATAATCCTGCTCCGGGTCCGGAACGTCTGCCGGCTCTCCTCGTTTGCGATGAGGTCAACGTACCGCTGCCGGTACCGTTTCTCCACGTCTGTCAGCCCGTGGAACTTCTCGGGGAGAGAGCAGACGGTCTTGCAGAGGACGGTGAAGCTGTCGACCCAGACGGTGATCTCCCCCAGTTTTGTCCGGAAAACGTTCCCGGCAATCCCGATGATGTCCCCGCGCTCGATGAACTGGTTGAAGAGATCGAACTGATCGTCGCCGAGGTCGTTCTTCCGGATGTAGAGCTGGATTTTCCCGGTCTCGTCCCCGAGGTCGGCAAAGAGGGTCTTGCCGTGATTCCGGATCAGGTAAATCCTTCCCGCGGTGATCACCCGCTCCGGGCTCTTCTCGTGGGTTATCTCTGCGAACTTCTCCCGGATCTGCCCGATGGTGTACTGGCGCTCGAACGTCGGTGGATAGACCTGGATACCCTTTTCCTGCAGGGCACGCAGTTTGTCAAGGCGGGACAGATCAAAGCTTACGTTTTCGGTGGGACTGGTCATCATCAAAACACCCGGGCCGGGGACGGAATGTATCGTAGTTGTATGAGCCCGGTAATAATAATACCTACAATGGCCCGGACAGGACTATCCCGGGGGAATGCCGTCAATCTGCCGCGGCGCAGGCTTTACCCACGCTTCTTCAGAACTTCGGAGGCGTACTTCGCGAGGCCGTACACCCCGTCCGTTGACGGGTGGACTTCAATAAAATCCTCGAAATCGTGGACCGAGAAATGACGCTGCATCAGGAAACCCATGTAGCCGGCGATGAGCCCGCCACCCGGCCCGGCGCTGCACATGCCCCGGATTGTTCCCGTTTCCGGATCCGCCATAATCTTTGCAAGACCGGTATCGCCTGCGCTGACAGACCAGAAAGTCCCGGGTCCGGCAGGGCCGGGAATGGCAAGCTTCGCGGAGTCTTCGCCGGAAACACCGCAGTACGCGAGTTCGTGGGTGAGGTTGATCGACCGTGGGACAAACCGGTAATCCATCTTCCGGTCCTTCCCGAGGATGTTGTCTGCCGCCACGATCCCCTGGTGCCGGGCGACCGGGGTGAGGTACGGCGGGCCGGTGACGTCTCCGGCAGCGTAGACTCCCGGAACGGTTGTCCGCATGTGATCGTCGACGATGATACTGCCGTCGGACCGCTTGCCAACCCCATGGATCAGCTCAGACCGGGGGACG
>DATKMN010000006.1:0-8212 GCA_035541835.1 Methanoregula sp. | reverse complement strand
CCCCCCCTGCCTGAGAGGGGAGGGGTAGCTGCCACCCCCCCCCGTACGGAAAAAATTGATCTTTTCTTTGAAACCAACCCTTAACTCCCAAAAACCACAAACTGTGTAGTCACATGAAGCTCCTCCTGCCCGCAGGACTCTTCCTGCTCTGCCTGTTCACCGGCACGGTATCGGCAACCTCCGGGAATTTCGGGTATACGGTCAGTCCCGAAGGGAACTTCGTCCAGGGATCGCCGGTGAATGTCAGTTTTACGATGAACTTTACGGAGAGGTTCGTCTACACGCATGACCTGCGGTTCTCCACACAACTCGATGACCCGGTCTGGAACTATACTATCTTCCTCAACGGGGTCCCGGAGCCGCGGCCGGTTGAGAAAAAGAACTTCTCGATCTCCGGCTTCGAGCTCGATTACCCGACCCGAAAGGTGCTGGTTACTGGCACTCTCGAAGGCATGGCGCCCGCAGTTTCCGGAACTGCAAAAACTGCCGTACTATCGGTGGATGAATTCGATACCCGGAACAACGTGACCGTCGCGAGCGATTATCTCGTCGAGCGGTACGACCTGCCTGACCCGTCGCTGCTCCCGGGTCCTGCCATACCGGCGGTTGCCACCCCCCGGGACCAGGGCACAGTGTTCGATCGGATAATCGGTTGGTTCAGAAGCCTTTTTGGAGTGAACGACTGAGATTCCGAGGTGGGGACGCCGGGAACAACAAGGCAGTGGCCGGGCCGTACCGGTACCTGCCCGGTACCCGCCGCGGCACTCCTAAAGATGGGGGAGGGAGGAATTTATTTTCTCGGACGACACACGCACTGTGCCGATATGGATGCCTACACTCCGCCAACAAGCCCGATAAAGGACTTCATCCAGGCTACGCTCGCTCAGATTGGGGAGAGCCTTCCTGAAGGTGCGATAGTTGACGGGCAGATACGATTTGAGATGTCCACCGTTGTCCAGAGGGAGGAGAGCGGAAGCGTGGATGTCCGGGTGATCAACCTCGGCGCAAATATTGCGGAGAACCAGACGCAGAAGATCTCGCTTGCGATCCGGATTCCGACCAGCACTGAATTATCGAGAGAAGCCGAACAGAGATATATGAGGTTTGTCGAGCAGCACCGGCTGAGGACCCTGGACTGTTTCCCGGTAGATTACCATTCGATCGAAACGATCGAGGATCCCGCCCAGGTGAATTTCCGGGACCGGCTGGAGATGAGCCAGGAAGATCTCAAAAATACCCTTGCATCCGGTCTGCAGAAGGTCTCCGAGAAAGTGTACGATATGGTCTTTGAGAAAGACGAACCCGGAGAAACGACGGGCGAATAACCGGTTCTTTCACCGGGATTCTTTTTCACCGGGACCCTGGCAGGATAGTGTCAGGATTGTTTTATCCTCACGGCAGCAATATCTGGTCCGCCTGCAGTTTCACCATCAGATGTTTTTCATAGAAACACTAACAGCTTCAACACCAGAACCCGGGATCCTGTTCCTTAGGTGCATAGCGGGGTTCATCCGCGATGAAAGAACATTGCGCAGCCGCATTCATCCGGGCGACTTACAGTAACTCGCTCAGCCGGTGTCCCCCGCTCCCGTCGCACTTTTCCCTGAACGAACACCGGTTGCAGGGAGCATTGAGCGGTCGCGAAGGCATCTGCCCGTCTCTTATCGACCGGAACTTATGGAGGGTCGCAATCACCTGCCGGCGGTCCCGTGGCTGGACTGCATGGAACCGGGAGACCCCGTCGGGAATATACTCGACGTTTCCTCCCGCGACTTCCTTTCCGGTCATCTCTTCGAGACAAAAGGAGATCGCGGCGACGCGGAGCCGGTCGGCTGCGTACGTGCCAAACGGCAGAGCGCCGGCGGCACGGATGATCGAGAACGTCCCGTCGTCTGCGACACGATCGATCATGCCGGCCATTGCGTGTTTTTCCGAGGCAACACGGACATCATGCTCCACCGCCGGTTTCCATTCACCGCCATTGCATTTTGAAATACAGGTAGTGAGGAACTCCCTGCCGGCACCGGGATCGATGCCCGGCCGGACCGCGAGGATTTCATCCCAGATGGCGTCGGCATCGAGCGGTGTACCGAGGTGGTACGAGAGCTGCTTGCAGACAGCGTACCGGTCGGATTCCAGAAACGGCTGGTTCTTCTCGAAGTAGAACCGGACCGGGCAGGCGTGCACCCGCACGAGATCCGATATTGCAGCATAGGCTGTTTCAGGTGCCAGAATGATCCCTACATCCCGTTGGAAATGCTGCCGATTATAGTTTTGCAGGAAGGTCTGGCCCGTCAAGGGAGAATAGTTCTTGCACCGGGCCCGGAAAGGAGGTCCCGGCCGCGCAAACCAGACAGTGCAACGGGATTTGGCCCCTTCTTCCGGTAGCAGGGACGACACTTTTCATACCAGCACAGCATACCGGATCAACATGGCAAACCAGGAAATCTCGGTCAATATCCCCCCGACCCTCGACCCGGTCTACAGCAACATGATCCAGATCGCGTACAAGGACGACGAATTTACCTTCCTCTTCCTCCACCAGCTCCCGCAGGTGAACCAGGCCCGGGCAAAGGCGATCGTCTCCATCACCCCGAACCACGCCAAGAACCTCCTCGCGGTGCTCGGAAAGACCATCGCGGACTACGAGTCCAAGTTCGGCACCATCTCGCCGGCAAAGGACCCCCAGGGGAAGGAGAATGTCACGACCCTGAGTGGGTACTCATAAATTTTTTTTAGTCTGTCTGGGTAATCGCCCGGCACCCGCATCCCGAACTGTCGGAGAACGGGTTATACCTGACTCCATCGACCCGGTCAAAATACCCGTTGTCTCCGTAGCCGGAACAGTCCACCTTTATACTTTTACAGGCCTCTGGATCGTGAGATACATACACCGTATGGATGTTGTCGCATCCGAAACTCAGCATTTTGCATGTGGCGTCGCACCCCATGAACGCGAAAAAGGCAAGCAGGATGAGAAGGACCGCAATAAGATGTTTGTTCATATTCGTATTTTTTGGAAGCGGTCTATTTCTCTGTTGCCAAATGATCCGAGGAACGGATCAACCGGATTGATTACTTTTATATTCGTCGGGCGCCGATATTATGAGGTATTGCGCCGCCGTGGCTTAGCGGCATAGCGGCTGATTCGTAATCAGCAGGTCGGGGGTTCAATTCCCCCCGGCGGCTCTTTGTCTTCTGTTCGAGTTTAACTACACACGTCTGTTTTCAGCCCTGCCGGAAATAGTCCACGATATTTCGGAAGAACTTCATATTCATGGATTCCGAAGGCACCGGCAGTCCCTGCCGCTTCAGCCGCTCCTTTTCAAGCGGCCAGTCGTAGAGGTTGACAAATTCCATGGCGCGTTCGAGGTGTGGCATCAGGGCAAGTACTTTGCCGTCCGCAGAAGTGATGCCGGCGATATCTGCCACCGAGCCGTTCGGGTTGAAGGGGTACTCCCCGTTTGCCGGACTCAGGTCGTCCCTGATATACGTAAAGGCGATCATCTTCTTCCGCTGCAGATGAAAGAGAGTCTCCCTCGAACAGGAGAAGTTCCCTTCTCCGTGGGCGACAGGGCAGTAAATCCGTTCTATGCCCTTTGTCCAGTGATTGTCGGCCGCTGGCCTGAGCGTGACGAACCGGCATTCGAGGACCCCCTTGCGGTTGGGCATCAGGGCAATATCCCGCCGGAAGCGCTCGAACGCCGGGACGAGGCCGAGGTTGGCGAGGATCTGGAAGCCGTTGCAGATGCCGAGCACGAGGTTGTCGCCATCGAGGAACTCCGTGACATCCTCCCGCAGGTTATTCCTCACCCGGTTTGCATATGCGTTCCCTGCTCCCGTGTCGTCCCCGTACGAGAACCCGCCGGGGAAAACGAGGAGGCGGTAGTCGGCCATGGATACTTCCCGGTCGATCAGGTCATTGATGTGGACGATGTCGGCATCCATTCCCGACCGGGCGAACGCTTCTTTTGTCTCCATCTCGGAGTTGATCCCGTACCCGCTCATGATGAGCGCCCGTTCGGCGATCTTCTCCACTCCTTTGGTCGCAGTCGCAGCCACTGTTCCCGGCGAACGTTTCTTCATGACCGGTGCCATTGTCTCAGAACCTCCCGAACGGGGCCTTGTAGGCAGCCTCGAGTTCGCTGACCGGTACCGAAAGAAGGGCGGTCTTCCCGGTTATCCGCAGGGACGTCCCTTTTACACGGCCCATGAGGTGCGCATCTGCACCGAGGGCGAGCTCGAAGGCCCGCTTATGATCTGGAGAGACCGTGACCACGAACCTCCCGAGCGACTCGGAGAAGAGGAACCGGTCGGGCTGCATATCCGCCGGGATCGTGATGTCCATGCCGAGCCGGCCGGCTATCGCGACCTTCGCGAGTGCAATACCGAGGCCGCCGTGAGTCACCGGGAACGCCGATGCGACGAGCCCGTGGTCGATGGCACCGGCCATCCGCCCGTACCGCGATTTTGCGGCGGGAATATCGAGCGCCGGGACGGTGTTCCCGGTGCCGCCGAGGTACGAGAAGTACTCTGACCCGCCGAGCTCTTCGGATGTGTCCCCCACCACGTACACAAGGTCGCCCTCGATCTTTGCATCGAGCGATACCGATCTGCCGGCATCCGGGTGGACACCGATGGAGGAGACAAGGAGGGTCGGGGGCACCGAGACCCTGACCGGTTTGTCATCGGCATCGAACCCGGAGAAGTCATTGAACATACTGTCCTTGCCGGAGATGAACGGGGTGCCAAAGCCGGTCGCTCCGTTGTAGCAGCCAAAGGCCGCAGCTTTCAGCTGGCTGAGGCGTGCAGGGTCATCGGAAGAGCACCAGCAGAAGTTGTCGAGGATTGCGATCGCATCCGGCGGGATACCGAGGGCGATGAGGCCCCGGACCGCAGTATCGATGCAGGCGATCGCCATCCGGTAGGGGTCTATCTCCGAGTACATCGGGAAGATCCCCTGCGAGAGGCCGACGGCCTTCTTCGAGCCGGGAACGACTTTCGTCAGGGTTGCAATCCCCTGGACCCGTCCTATGCCCTGAACCGGTCCGAGGACGTGACCTCCCTGGACCGTGTGATCGTACTGGATTGAGATGTACTCCTTCGAGCAGATATTGTTCCTCCCGAGCAGCGCCTTCAGGGTGGCGCCGAGATCATCGGGGCACGGGGCATCGGGCTCGGGAAACGTGGTCGTTACCGGGGCGGTCCTGAGGTGTTTCTTCGGAAGCCCGTCGTGAAGGAAGGAAAGGTCGATGTCCATCACGATCGAACCGTGGAACTCGACAACGCACCGGCCTGTGTCCGTGAAGGTCCCGATGACGGTCGCCTCCACTTCCCGGCGCTGCATCAGCTCCATGAACTCCGCGAGTTTCTCCGGTGGGACGGCAAGCGTCATCCGCTCCTGCGACTCGGAAATCCAGATCTCCCAGGGCGCCATGCCGGGATACTTGAGCGGGACCTTGTCGAGAACAACATGGCAGCCGTTGCACTCCTTTGCCATCTCAGCAACCGAACAGGAGATCCCGCCCGCCCCGTTGTCGGTGATGCTCGTGTAGAGGCCCCGGTCCCGGGCCTCCCGGACGATGACGTCGGAGAACTTCTTCTGGGTGATGGGGTCACCGATCTGCACCGCCGTGACCGGGCTTTTCGGGTCGAGGGCCTCGGAGGAGAAGGTGGCGCCGTGGATCCCGTCCTTTCCCACCCGTCCGCCAAGCATAACAACGAGGTCGCCTGCCCGTGCCTTCTTCTCGTAGAGCTTCTTCCCGTCCCGTTCGCGGGGCATGACGCCCACCGTGCCGGCAAAGACGAGCGGTTTCCCCCGGTACCGGTCGTGGAACATGACAAAGCCCTGCGGTGTCGGAATACCCGAACAGTTCCCGCCGACCCCGACGCCGCTTACGACCCCGTCAAGGATGCGGCGGGGGGAGAGAACGGGGTTCTGCCGGTTCTTCCCACGGTACAGGTCCGGATCGCATTCGGGGTTGCCGACGCAGAACCCGTACACGTTGATGCATGGTTTTGCCCCGAGGCCAAAGCCGATGGTGTCCCGGTTCACCCCTACGATCCCGGTGAGGGCGCCGCCGAACGGGTCGAGTGCGGACGGCGAATTGTGGGTCTCGACCTTGTGCGTTACCAGGTACGTTTCGTCGAAGATGATCCCCCCGGAGTTGTCGGTGAAGACCGTGAGGCAGATGTCCTTCTCCCCCTTCTCCCTGCGGATTTTGTTCGTCGCCGCCTGGATGCATGTTTTGTAAAGCCCGTCCGGAACATCATCGTCCATTGCCGAGGCAAAGATCGTGTGTTTGCAGTGCTCGCTCCATGTCTGTGCGAGGGCCTCGAGCTCGATGTCGGTTGGCTTCCTTCCTTTCGCGGAGAAGTAATCGCGGATGGCACGGAGTTGCGGCAGGTCGAGGGCGAGCGGGCCCCGCCGCTGACCTGTCTGCGGGTCGGAGATCCCCTCCTTCCCAAGCCGGGCGAGATCCGCGTCACTGATATCAAGGTCCACCGGCCCAGCAACAGGCAGCTCGTGGAGCTCGACAGCCGGGACGACACGGTCCATGCCCGCCGCGCCGAATTCCTCGCGGCTTTTGGTATGGATCCGGTTGACCAGCGGGTTTGCGAGCGTGGATGCAAGGTTTTTCAGGGAGTCTGCTGGAAGGCGGCCACAGACAAGGTAGAGCCGGGAAGAATAAACCCCCTCCCCTTCGGCAAACTTCATGCCCAGATAGTCTTCGATCGTCTGCCGGGCAGTAGCTCCGACGTTGTCGGTCACTCCGGGGAGAAACCCGATCTCGATAGCTGAATCGAAGGCTGCCGTTGTCGGCGTATCTACGGTGAATTCCTGCACCACGGGATTGATGAGCTGCGAGCCGATCTCTTCCAGATCCTGAGGGGCAAAGTCCCTTGAACACGTTGAGACTGTGTAGACATCGACAAGGTGCAAATCGTCGACCGGGAAGCCGAGGGAGCGGATACGATCGGTCCTGACCCTGAGCCGGGGATCGGCCTTATAGCGGGCTTCTATCCGGTGGACATGCGCCATGGTTACCTGTACTGTACTTGATCGCTCTTTGACAAAATAGGTATGGTACCGGCACGGGGGTGCGGCCGGAACGGGAATGCCCGCCTGCCCGCGGGCGCGTTTTTTTGTTTTCTCTCACTATGCACGAAAAATTCATGGTACCGGGCATCTCAGGTTGGCCTGAAACGAAATGGCGGGAATACGGTTCGTACAGGGGCCGGCGTTTGCGATTGCTGCTGCCGTCCTCTTCGGCATCAGTACCCCGGTCTCAAAGCTCCTCCTTTCGGACATTGATCCGGTCCTGTTTGCGGCGCTCCTGTACCTCGGCAGCGGTCTCGGTCTTCTCCTTGTTACATGTGTCAGGAACCGGGGGAGACCCCCGGACCCCGGATTGCGCCTTGGTACCCGCGACCTCCCGTGGCTGATTGGTGGGATCCTCACCGGCGGAGTCTTCGCCCCCATCGTTCTTCTCGTGTGCCTGGCGTATGTCCCGGCAGCTACTGCTTCCCTGCTCCTCAATTTCGAGATCGTAGCAACGACCCTCATTGCCTCGCTTGTCTTCATGGAATACCTCGGGCGGCGGGGGCTCCTCGCGATCCCGCTAATCGCGGCAGCCGGTGTCATCCTATCGGCGGACTTTCAGGAAACTTCCCTTTTTTCACCCGCAGCCGCAGGAATCGTCCTCGCCTCCATCTTCTGGGGGATCGATAACAACCTTACCCGGAAGATCGCGGGGAAGGACCCGGTTGTGATTGCCACCTCCAAGGGACTCGCCGCCGGTTTTGTCTCGCTCGGGATCGCGGTCTTTGTCCACGCACCTGTCCCGGCTCCTGGAGTCATTGTAGCGGCGCTGGTTGCAGGATTCTTCACCTACGGACTGAGTATCGTCTTCTTCGTGCGGTCCCTGCGGGAACTCGGTGCTGCCCGGACAAGCGCGTATTTTGCAGCGGCCCCGTTCATCGGCGCCCTGCTCTCGCTCATTCTCTTCGGGGGGGTTCCCGGCCTGCAGTTCTTCATTGCTCTCCCCCTCTTTATCGCGGGTGCCGGTCTCCTAGCCCGGGAACAGCACAGCCATGCCCACAGCCACGGGCCGCTCGTACACGATCATCCCCATGTGCCAGAGGTGCACCACGGGCACGAGCGGTGATTTATGTAAGGGTAAAACGGCAGGACCGAACGGTTTAAAAAAAA
>DATKMN010000005.1:0-16175 GCA_035541835.1 Methanoregula sp. | reverse complement strand
CATTGAAATCATTCCTAAGGATAATAGGATATAGAATAGCAAAGATTGATATATATTTTACGCTTTAACTCTATACCTATCTTAACCTTATGCTTTACTTAGCCGATGGAAAAAAAAGATTTCTTTTCATCGTGTGGGTATCACGCTCCTGAACCAGGATAACTTCGTGAAAGAAAAACACGCAAGGGAGTGTGGGGCTTTTGTTACGGGGGCCCAAGCGGCCGGCCCTTACTCTTCCAGCATCGCCACGATCGCTTCCATATCGACATTTTCCTCAAAGACAGCCGCGAGGGCGTCGTAGGGATCGACCGTCTCCTCCGGGATGGGAACAAACCCCAGCCCCTTCCTGCGGTACAGGTACGACAGCAACGCGTTTGCAGCCGACGGGTTCTGGAAGAGCCCGTGCATATAGGTACCGAAGACGAGGCCGTCTTCGCTGGCCCTGCCGTCTCCTTCGAACGCCTCGCGGTCCGTGCCCGGCCCGGTCACGCCCATGTGGATCTCGTAGCCTTCGACTTCGCCCATCCCGGAGAGGATGGGTTCGACCGGGCCGGCCCTCCGCCGGACCCGGGTGGTGCACTTGTCGTACGACGAAAAACGGGTGACCCCCGCGAGGAGCCCGAGCCCCTCATATTCCCCTGCCGCAGACTCGAAGCCGGCATCGATGAGCTTCGTCCCGAGCATCTGGTATCCCCCGCAGATCCCGATCACCGGGACGCCACGCTCCCGTGCAGCCCGGATCCGGGTTCCGGCCCCGGTTGCGTTGAGCACCGCAAGGTCTTCGATGGTGTTCTTCGTGCCCGGCAGGATCACGCAGTCGAACCCGTCGAGCGGCTCTTCGGGCAGGACGTATTCCACCGAGGCATGCTGTTCCAGCAGCTCGAAATCCGTGAAGTTCGAGATCCGGGGGAGGCGGATGACCGCGATCCTTACCGCGGACCCGCAGGCTTTCTTGTCGCTGATGGAGAGCGAGTCCTCGCTCGGGAGCGGGATAGTAAAAAAGGGGACCACGCCGAGGACCGGGACGCCGGTCAGCTCCTCGATCTTCGCGACACCGGGCCGGAAGATCGCGGGGTCCCCGCGGAACTTGTTGATGATGATGCCCCGTACAAGGGGCCGGATCTCCTCCGGCAGGAGCCAGATCGTCCCGCAGACCTGGGCAAAGACCCCTCCCCGCTCTATGTCGGCGACGAGGATGATCGGGACCCGGAGCGATGCTGCTAGAAGGGTGTTTGCGATATCCCGGTCATAGAGGTTGATCTCCGCCGCCCCCCCGGCCCCTTCGGCAATGACGCATCCGTACTTTTGTTCCAGCCGGTAGAACGATTCCAGGGCCCGGGTGAGGAGTTCCGGTGTCTCCCGGTAGTATTCCGCGATATGGACGTCCTTATATGGCCTGCCGTTGAGCACGACCTGCGAGATGCAGTCGCCCTTGGGCTTGAGAAGGACCGGGTTCATATCAGTATGCGGCGGGATACGGGCTGCGACTGCCTGCATTGCCTGTGCGATGCCAATCTCGCCCCCTTCCGGGGTTACCGAGGAGTTGAGGCTCATGTTCTGGGACTTGAAGGGTGCCACCGCTATCCCGCGGTTCACCAGGTACCGGCAGATAGCTGCAACGGTACTGCTCTTGCCTGCATGGGATGCAGTTCCCAGTACGAGAAGGGACATGCTGGATTAAGGTACTCATTTGCACCCGGTGGTAAAAACAGGTTTCCTAACATCCGCACCTGATCCTGCCGTTCCGGCCCAGAATAACGACCCAACGGGGAAAAAAACATAAAAAATATCCCGGACAATGCCAAGTAATAAATAAAGAGAACCGTAAAATACAATGCAATGATTGGTGGGATATGCCCGACGTGTGGACTTCCTAAGGAATTATGTATCTGTGAGGAGGTAGCAAAAGAACAGCAGCGGATCAATGTCAAGGTGAATAAACGCCGGTACGGGAAAGAAGTGACCGTCATCGAGGGCCTTGATCCGACTGATATCGATCTCGAAGAGCTCTCAAAATTCATGAAGAGCAAGCTTGCCTGTGGCGGAACGGTGAAGGGAAACTCCATCGAACTCCAGGGGAACCACCGCGACCGGGTAAAAGAACTCCTCTCGCTCAAAGGCTACAGCACGGAAAATATATCCTGATCTTTTCTTTGCCCGGGATCATCCATCCGGGCAGCCATTTTTGTTTTTTAATGATTTATCAGCGGGGATTTTCAGGTCTCCGGGAAGAATAAACCGCCGTGATTTCTTCAACCCGGAACCTGTGCCCGGATCCATCACCGGGAGTTCGTCTGTCCTTCCACAGGTAAACGCCGGCATACACAGAAATCTCCTGCATTTCCGATGTTAAATACCGGGCGGAGGCCATCGGAAATATGGGAGAATCCCTCCCGGCAGATCTTTATCCGGTTTACCCGGGAAAAAAGGGCTAGATGAAGAACCTGAACGTGACCCATGCGATCAGGAGCATCATCGCCGAGTACTTCAGGCCGGCGACAAACCGTGCCTCACCCATCTGGCCGGCGACGAGGCCCGAGAAGAAACCCTGCAGCATCGCCGCATGGGCGAAGAGCCGTTTGTATACGGAAATATCGATCTTCCCCATGAACCCGTGGGCTCCCGAGGCCGCGGCGGCAGAGCCTGCGGTCGCCATCGTGGTCAGGAACGTGGACACGAGGATGGCGATGACGAAGAGGAAGACCGCAAACGAGACGAGCACGATGACCACGTAGATCAGCATGTTGTTGGCCCGCTCGGAGGAGAGGTTCACCACTTCGAAGGTGTCGTTCGCTGCTGCCCGGAGCACCTGGCTGATATCCCCGCCGGCTTTGCTCGCCTTGGCGATGAGGTCGACACTCCGGTCCGCAAGAGGGGTACCCAGTCCCTTGCCGAATCGGTACATAGCCTCGACGAACCCGACGCCCCACGACATCTCGTTGTCGAGTTTCTTGATGTGGGGCGTGAGGGACCCGTATTCTGCAGCCGCTACGAGGTGGACGGCGTTGGGCAGCGTCATTCCCGAATCGTTCATCCCCGCGAGGTCCCGGAAGAAGTTGGGGAGCGCGTTTTCAAGGCTCTTGACCCGCCACTGCTCCCTGAAATCGAGGAGCGCCACCGGGATGACGGAGATGAGGATCGCCCACACCGCAAAATCATCGATGACCGTCGAGTTGAACAGTACCTGGATCCCGCTCGACCGGACCATGTAGATAAATCCGCCTACGAAGACCAGCAGGGAGACCGGGACGGTGGCGATGAGGATGTTTTCAGGCCGCTCGGTGAGTACCTGGAGGGGGTGTTTCAGGAACTTCCCGACCCCTTCCCGGGACTCCCGGCCCTTCTCCAGTTTCGAGGTGATCTCGCTTGCATCCGCCTCAACCGCAGCCATCTCTGCAGAAGTCATCGGGGCAGGGATTTCCGACCCTTGTCCGGGCTTTGAACCAAACATATCTTTGAGTGCCATACGATCAGGACTCCGGTGTCATCGAGCTGATCATGATCACGAACATCACGCTGCCCAGCGGGATCATGAGGTACACGATCGCGTACAGGAACAAGGGTTTGTTATCCCCGGAGAGGACCGACATGATCGACTGGAGGATGATTAAAAAGAGCGTCCCCGCGACCATTGCCGTCACGTACGATTCAGCGATGAGCCCTAGGGTGTCCAGGAAGAGCTTCTGGGTCTGCCGGTTCTCGAGGGCATATTGCTCAGCCTTTGTCCGGAAATAATCCGTCAGGTTACCGCCGCTCGAGATGCTCGCCATTGCGCCCTGCAGGAACTCCTTCATCCTCTTGCTCGGGGTGCTTGCGGACACCAGCCGGAGGGCGTCGATAAGGTCCCTCCCGAAGATATCGATCTCCCGGGCGACATACCGGGCCTCGACCGCGCTCTGGCCGTAGATCGGGCTGTCCCCGAGGAGCCGGAAGATCTCGGCGGGAGTAATGCCGGCAGTCGACATCGAAGTGATGTAGTTGATCGCGTACGGGAGGCTCGCGTCGATGTTCCGGCGCCTGTTGCCGGCCTCGATACTGGGGTACATGATGAACGCGACATAGGTCAACCCGCCAAAAACCATGAGGGAGAACAGCGTGATGAATATCGTCCCGAGGATAAGGCTGTATGCCGAGAGGCCAACCAGTGCGTCGGGAACCGCTCCCCGGTACTTGATCAGGTTGGGGAGCTTGAGGATCCAGGTGAGGAGACCGATGAACACCGCCGCCGTAAGCCCGACAATTATTGCACTCAGGTAGGCAGTCGAGAGGTAGACTTCGAAGGGGGTCTTGAACCGTGCGGACAAAAGATCGTTCCGGAGCTGCCCGTACTGCTCCCGCTTGTCCTTCATCCTCTTGCCCAGGAGGTTGAAACTGAAACGTTCGAAACTATTCATACAGGTCCTTCCTTACACGTTCGACGACCGCTTCGGGGTCGCGGTGGTACGAGATGAGAATTTTCGCCACATCCTTGTAGTGCCGGATCTTCTTGATGCGCATCCATTCGAGGACCTCCTGCCGGCGCTTGAGCTCCTCGCGCATCCTGTTCTCGCTCCATCCCTTTGCCTCCATGATCTCCTCGAGGAGGTAGGACTTGCCGGAATAGTTGATCTCATCGGTGGCGGACCGCCACTTGAAGACCTCGTTTGTGATCAGTTCGTTTGTCCTCGGGTCGATATCGAGGATCTCGACGATCTGCTTGTTGCGCCTGATACGCTTGCCGCCGACACGCGCCTGGACCTGGATGCAGATGAAGTCCAGGGCCGAGAGCATGTTCCGGGGCACGTCCATGGGCGGGTTCTCGATACGGTGCACGACACTGGCCACCGAATCCGCGTGCGTCGTCGAGTACGTAATGTGGCCGGTGCTCATCGCCTGGAAGAGGGTCTGGCATTCCTTGCCACGGACCTCACCCACAATGATGTACTCGGGCCTCTGCCGCATCGCGGCACGGAGGAGCTCGTACATGTTGATCTCCCCCCGGCCGGCGGTATCGAACGAGTCCCTGGTCACGCTCGGGATCCAGTTCGGGTGGGGGAGCTTGACTTCCCGGGTATCTTCAAGGGAGACGATCTTGGCCATCGGGGGAATAAAGAGCGAGATGGCGTTGAGGGCCGTTGTCTTCCCCGATGCAGTCCCGCCGGCAAAGATTGCGGATTTCCCGTTCTCGACACAGAGCCAGATGTACGCGATCGAGAGTGGGGCAAAGGTGCGCCACTCGATGAGGTCGGTCGGGGTGATCGGCTCGTCCTTGAACTTACGGATGGTGAAGGTGGAGCCGTGCGCCGTCACTTCCTGCCCGAGCGTCATCTGGATACGGGACCCGTCCTGCATTGTGGCATCCAGGATGGGTTCCGCGATAGAGATGTATTTTCCCGCACGCTGCGCGAGCTTGGTCACGAACGAATCGAGTTCTTCGGCGTTATGGTAGGCAAGGGTGGTCTTCATCGATTCATAGCTCGCGTGGAACGCAAAGAGCGGGGTGTGCACGCCATCGCACGAAATATCCTCGATATACTTGTCGTGCATGATAGGGTCGATGAGGCCGTCGCCCAGGAAGTCCTTGTACATGTTGTACAGGATCTTCTCGCGTTCGGGCGGGGAGAGCTTGATCCCGAAATCCCGCATGATGTCGTCGGCGCCGGCCCTGAGCTGCTTCCGTGCCTCTTCTTTCGAGATATCCTTGGTGTTGATATCCAGCGTCTCGAAGAGGCGTTCCTTGAGCTCCTTCAACAGGTCCTTCTCCGGCTCGGTGAGGACCGGCTCGAGGACGTGGTAGGTATATTCGTGGGTGGCATGGTCGTACGTGATGCGGACATACGCGTAGGGCTCGTTGACCGGGTACATCTCCATCTCTTCCACGCCCGGGTTGGGCGAAAACGTGAGCTCTACCAGCGGACCGTGAACCTTGATGTCGTACTCCTCGGTCTCCGGTCGGATGACGCTGAAAAGGGAACCGAGCCCGAACTTCTTTTGTTCCGCCTTTGCCTTCACCGGTTCTGCCCCGACATCGCCATCGATATCGAGGTCCTTGAACCCGGCGGTCGAGAACTCCCGTTTCCAGATCTCGTTGAGCTCGGGAGGGAGGGTGCCGGACCCGGTGCCCTCAAACGCGTTGATCCTGCCATGCAGGCGGAGTTCGTCGATCTGGAACGTCGCCCCTTTCGGGAGGATAAGGCCGGAGAGGTCAGCGATCTGGTCGACCGTGATAATCTTCTCATCGGCATCGCTCCCGGCGACCGGGGTTACAGGTTCCGCGGCAGGGGCCTTTCCCGTGGCTACGGCCCGGCGGAGCGCAGCCTTGGGATCTTCGTCGACAATCTCCACGATCTCATCGCCGGCTTCAGGGACCACCGGCGCTGGTGGCGGTACCGGCCGGGCAGCCCGGGGTGCAGCTTTGGCTGCGGGCTGGGCTGCCGGCGCGGGAGCGGGTGCCGGGGCGGGTGCGGGCGAAGCCTGTACCGGTCCCTTTTGGGCATCGGTACCCATGGTGGCGAGGAGTTTTCCCAGGGATCCCCGGACATCTTTCCCGTAATCTCCGGCATTCGCTGCTGGTTTTTCTGACGGCTCGTTTGCGGGTACGATCGCGGGTTTTTTTGCGAGGCTTGGGCGGGCAGCCGGGGAAGGCGAAGGCCCGGCGGCAGGAGGTTCGGCTTTGTCTGAATCGGAGAAGAGGAAATCTTCGGCAGGGATGGCACCGGAAGGTTCCTTTTTCCTGGCCGGTGGTTGTGCGGGAACCGGTGGTTGTGCGGGAACCGGTGTCCCTGCCTCTTTTTTTGCCATTCCGAGTTTATTGAGAAGGGCAGTAAAATCCCCTTCCTGCGAGGGTCCTATAGCAGGCTCGGGCTTTTTCGGGGAAGGAGCTGTCTTCTGGGGTTCTTCTTTTTTCGGTGTCTCTTCCTGTTTCTTCATCCCGCCGATAAGCTTCAGGAGAGAGTTTGTAGTTTCAAGAGTATCATCATCGTCATCATTCATTCCGCCATCACCTCGCCTGCCGGACATCCGGATCCAGAGTTAATAAAGATAATTTCACATTGTAGTATATCTACTCTGTGGATATGACATCCGCGTAAATATTCGGCCGGTTGCTATTTACGTGCATATTTTGTGCGAATCGCGGAATAACCCAAGCAAGGTAGCTATCCGGCAATTTCCTGCTGGATGCTCTTGAGAATGACCCGGATCATCCCCAGCTGGGCATCTGAGGTAGTAAAGACGCAAAGGTTGAGGTCTCCGCAGGGAGCGATGATGAGCTTGTTATCAGTGGTCTCGAGAATGAGCTGGTCCGGAACCCCGATCTTCATTTCCTGGGCGATCTTGAGTCCGGCCCTCATGAGGTCTTCTGCAAGGGCAGCTACGTGTTCGAAATCGGCGTCCCCGATAGACTGGACCGGGAACCCTTCGAAGAACGCCGACACTGCGATGACTCCCGGGAGGCTGACGATCTTCTTCAGATTCTCTTCATCGAGATGGGCCGGGACACGTTCTGCATCCAGATCCGGCTCCGGCACGGGTTCTTCGGCCTGCTTTTCCAGGATAAGGAGATTTTCCGTTGTTGCGACCTGGTACGCCTGGGAAAATTCCGCCGGAGAATATTTCCTGAGCGTGAATGACTGGGGGGAATCGCCCCCCTCTCCCGACTCCGAGATCATGTGGGAGAGGGCGGCCTTTCCGCGGAATGCACCGTCGCGGTTCCTGAAATAGGCAGCGATGAGGTTTCCGTTTTCGGTTATGATGAACCCATGGCCGGACGATGTATCGATCTCGATAGCACCGCGAAAGTCCAGCAGGTACTGAGTCAGTCCTTCTTCCTGGGGGTTCGTGATAGTACCCCCATCAGTCCCTGCTGGCAGCTTCATAAAAAAAAGAAAAGGGCTCTTGACTAAAGAGCGGCGACGATCCGTTCCTTGTTTTTCTTCAGCTCGTACCGGATTCTGCCAACGTTCGATGTCGTGTCCGCGACAATGGCGATCAGTTCATCGGCGGAGAGGGGCGAGAGGATGATCGGTCCCTTCTCAAGTTCGACCAGCATCTGGGAGAGCTCACCCTTGCCGAGCGTGTTTCCCATTGCTTCCGATGTACCGAGGCCGGTTGATGCCATGGCCCCGAGAGCCTCGATATCGACTTTGCCCGAGACCGCACTCTCGATGACAAAACCGTCTCTGCCGACCACGACCGCAGCTGATACCCCCTCCACCTTCAGAAACTCCTCCAATAACGGTTTCAGCATTTCTTCACCACTTTATAAATTTTCTCTCTGTTTTTGCTCCTATTAAAATGTTGGTCTTTATCTTTTCTTCCGATCCCAAAAATCTGAAATTTGAAGGATATTGGACGAAAAACCTATCAATATTTCACTTCCCCAATCGCGTGATTTATAAGGGATTCCGGTGTTTTATTTTTTTATGCGCAGAGCGCATGAATGTATCTATCCGGCGAAAAGGAACTAAATAGATAGAAGGGGAAAGAGTACGTAACCATGCAACTCCCGAGGGGGACATTCCGCGAGATTAAACGGGGGATCCGGGTCTTTGATCTCATCGAAGAAGTCGAACGGATAGGTTTTTCGGGCTTATGCACCATCTCGTACGGGACGGAGAATGTGACCCTGGTCTTCCGGTCGGGAAAGTGCATCCTTGCCGATTTCCTGGGCCGTCACGGGGACAGCGCCTGGGAAGAGCTGCGAAAGGCTGACGACCAGGAGATCGATGCAGCCCTTTCAACCCTTGATGAAGCGCAGATCCAGCTCTCCCTTGAATTCAATAAGTCATCGAGGATCCTTAAGGCCTCGCGACCGGTCGCTCCTGCCTCCTCCGCACGGGGGGCAGCTCCGGCCAGGACCCCTCCGGCAGATACCGGGAGGAGACCTGCGGTCCACCAGCCGCCGGCCCCTCCCGCCCATCCGGCCAAGAGCCTTCCGAAACACGGGATTCCCCAAACCCCGTCTCCGGTACCCGAACATGTCCGTGCCCGTCCGGCCGAGCCGCCTTCTCATAACAAACCGGCGATTTCAGAAAGACTCCCCCAGGTCCCGGCTGCTCAGCCTGCCCGGGAAACCCCCCGGCCGCAGGCCGCGGGTCTTTCCGCACTGCAGAAACACGTGATCCCGGGAAAACCACCGGCAGCGGACGTACCTTCAGCTGAGAAAAGACGGGCAGAAGAATACGATGCACAGAGCAGCGCGGACAATGGTGCCGTAGCGGAAGCCGAACTCGATTCCTTCGATACGATGGATCTCGAGAACGTGGCGGATAAGATCCGTTCTGACTGCAAAACCATGATCAAACACCTCCATCTCGAGCACCTGATGGAGCGGTAAATTCGTTTTTTACGAGGGAAGTGAATATCATAGGCCTGTTATCCTTACCTGATAATTCCGGAACCATTGTCATCATCGTGATCATCGCGGTCGTCCTGATAGCCGTCGCCGTGCTGCTCCTGAAAAAACGGAAGACGGGGCGCCCCCGCGCAGAGGAGGATCCGGGCACCGGAGCGCTGTCCGCGGACCAGACGGATTACCTGCAGGAAGCCGTTACGGTGCAGAAAATCAAAAAACCGGCCGCTGCACCCGTACCGCCGCGTCCGGCCGGGACGCCCGCTGCAGCCCCGGCAGCGGCAAACGCCGTCGAACTCATCCAAGGCAGGGCGGATATTGCCGCCAGCCTGCGCTCCCTGGCCGAGAAATATTCACTGGACCAGGTCACCCTCGCGACGAGCGACGGCCTCGTCTTTGCCTCCTCCGGATCGGAGACCGCACAGGATGATGCCGCGATCTTCGGAGGGCGGCCTGCAGGCGATCCGGGTGCCGCGGTACAGGGAGTCCAGACCTTCAGGCTCATCCACAAGGGCTCAGGCCTTGTCGGTATCGTGCGGGTAAAAATGCCGGTAAAAGACCGGGTTCTTACAGAAATCAGCGCTGACACAAAAGATATTTTAAACTGGTGGATATAACACGATCATGCGCAAATTCAGTAATCTTATATAAACATAACATAAAATAGTCATCATAACGGGTGTTAAATGGTCAAGGTCTACACGATCGCTTCCGGGAAGGGTGGTACAGGAAAGACCACTGTCTCAGTCAACCTCGGAACAATGCTCGCCCAGCTCGGCAAGGAAACCTACCTGATGGACGCGGACATCGGAATGGCTAACGTCGGACTGGTCCTTGGTCTGCAGGATGCCCCGATAACCCTCCATGAAATCCTTGCCGGCAAAGGAAACATCAACGACGCGATCTACGAAGGGCCCGGCGGACTCAAGGTCATCCCGAGCGGCATATCGCTCCAGGGGTTCCAGCAGGCTGACCCGGACCGGATCCGGGAAGTCATGGGAGAGATCGTAAAGCGGTGCGAGTTCCTTCTCATCGATGCCCCTGCAGGGATCAGCAAGGACGGCGTGGTGCCCCTTGCGGTAGCCGATGAAGTAATCCTGGTGGTCAACCCCGAGCTCTCGTCCATCGTGGACGCCCTCAAGACGAAGATCCTGACCGAAGTCGTCGGGGGGCATGTCCTGGGTTCCATCATCAACCGTGTCGACCAGGACAAGACCGATATCATAACCAAGAAGATGGAGAAAGTGCTCGGCGTGAAGGTAATCGGGATCATCCCCGAGGACACCAACGTCCGCAGGGCCTCGTCTGCAAAGACGCCCATCGTGGTCAAGTATCCCAGTTCGCCTGCGTCGAAAGCGATCCGCCGGATCGCATCCGACCTGGTCGGCGTAGCCTACAAGGAGGAGAAAGTCGAGGAGAAGAAAGAAGGGTTCATCGACCGGTTCTCCAAGGCGCTCTTCAAGAAGAAATCCGAGTCGTAACCGGATCTCTTTCTTTTTTGTTCTTTCATTTTGCCCGCGGTCGCGACCGTACCAGCGCAGCTCTGCAAACGTCGATTTTTACGAGTAAAAAAGTTAGAGGCTGCCCTGCGGTTATCAGCCTTTCTTGGCCATCTTGATCTGGTCGAGGGATTTTTCCCGGATGTGGATAAACACGCCCATCAGTTCATTCCGTTCATCTTTTATGGGGCGGGCGATGACCGAGACCTTGCGGCGTTTCCCGGACCGGGTGACCAACTCGGTGTTGAACTCGTGCATGACGACGAGCATCTGCGCGGTGACTTCCGAGATGAGGTCCTCGAGCGGTTCATTCGTCTGGTCGTTCACGAGCGTGACGACATTCCGGAACGGGTTCATGAGGAGTTGTTTGTCGGTGGCGTCGAAGAGGCGTGTCGTGTAGGGATTGAAGAAGATGATCCTCCCGCGGGTATCCGTAATGACGACCACTTCGAGGGCGTTCATGATCTTCTTGGGATCGCCGACCGGGTACTTGTCCAGGAATTTTTTCCGGATACTGTGGTTGTAGAGACCGAGCTGGACATTGGACAAGAGCTCCTTGTCGGTGAAGGGCTTCATGATGAAGCCGTACGGCTGGGCGCCCTTTGCCCGTTCGAGGAGCGAATCGTCGCTCAGCGCGGTGAGGAAGATGATGGGGACCTGGAAGAGGGTAAAGATATACCGGGCTGCTGAAACCCCGTCGAGGATCCCGCAGAGGTTGATGTCCATCAGAACAAGGTCCGGCTCGAGTTCTGCCGATTTAATGATCGCCTCTTCACCGGACATGACCTGGCCGATGACACTGTACCCTTTCCGTTCCAGCATCGTGGAGATGAGGTTTCCGATGATCTCATCGTCCTCGACTACCAGAATCCTGGGGATGGGCGCCATGATCTTCAAGTGTCCCGACGGCTTTCGCTGCTGAATGGTTGGCGGGAAGAATATATAAAATAAGTTTATTCAGGTTTGTTGGTGATGGAGAAGACGCAGTGTTCATCGCCCTTTGACTTGCACTTGATCTCCTTGGCCTGGACCTTGATCCCGAACGAACCTTCGATGATCCCGGCGAGCAGTCCGGCGGTACAATAGCAGACGTTCTTGCCGGTACTCCCGAACGACTCGGACTCCACGGTGTGGGAGAGGGTGATGGTCTTGGTCTTGGCCTTCTCGTCCCACTCCTCCTTGATGACCCTGAACCAGCCCATCTGGGAATAGAAGGTGAATGCCATGTCGGAGAGGGTCTTGGGGTTGGTGATGCCCATCTTCTTGTAGTGCTCGACATTCTCCTTGCCCATGTCCATGTAGGCCCGGTAGTTGACCCCGCTTGCCGGGGCTTCTCCCATCGTCTTTTTGAGGGACTGGGTCATGGACGTGAAGATGAACCTCGGCATCATAACGACCGGCTCGTCGATGAGCTGGATCGTCCCTTCGAGGGGTTTGTGTTCGATGAATTCGGTGATGGCGGAGTCTCCCTTGACCACGGCCTCTGCCTTGAACTTCCAGCTCGGCTCGACCTGGTCGCAGACGAACTCGCAGAACTCGTCGCCCTTCGCATGGCAGCTCTTCTCGAGACAGAACCACTGCTTGCCGGTCACTGCCATGAGGACGCCTTCGATCCAGCCCTGGTGGATGCCGCAGACAGCCATGTTCCAGTCCTTGAGCACCACGGACTCGAACGTCTGTTTCGTGCGGAGAATGATCCTCTTCTCCCCTGCTTCCACGAGCTCGAACGGCGCGCCCCATCCCTGCTGGTGCTGGAGCCTGAAGACGAGCATCAGGAACTCGTGCGGTTTGAGTTCCATGCCCAGTTTCTTTAAGAGGTTGTTGAGACCCACCGATCCCATACCGACAGAACGGAAGAGCTTGCGGACGGCTTTCACCGCGAGTTTCTTGTTGAGGTTTGCCTCATACATCTCGTAAATCGCTTTTACGAGATAATTAGGGTTACTTGCGGTCCTTACCCCAAAGACTGAATACGAGCCAGCGAGGGGGTCCAGCTCGATGTACGGGGTGATGGTCTTCTCCCCCTTGATGAGCGCCTCGAAGTCTTCACGTCCTATCTTCATACGTGTAGCTCTGTCACGCTGCAATTAAAGGATTTCGTATTTTAATGGCGCCCAAAATGCTATAAACAAGAAAGAGCGGATCGCTGCGGGCGGCCCTTATACGATAACCTGTATCCGCGTTTCGGATGGCGTGAAGGTGATGCGCCGGGTCACGATCTGCTGGTTCCGGTCCTGCACGATGCAGTCGTAGGTGCCGTGGAGTACCCGGAAGCCTACCGACCCGTCGCTGGTCGTCACATCGCTGCCGACGATCTTCCCGTCCTTCCGGATCGAGACCCGGACCCCGTTCTGGGCCTCAGACCCGTGCATCACGATGATCGTGACCACACCGATCCCCTCTGCTTTTTTCCCGACCTCCGGCATGAGCGCGGGGGCTCCTTTGCGCAGGTGGGACTTCTCGAAGATCCTGCTGCCCATGATGACCGTTTCGACGACATCGGCAGCAACCTCGGAAAAGACAAAGTTCTCGCGGTCTGTTATCATCATTACCGCTTTGTCGCCGAACAGCGTGCCTTTTTCGTCGATATAGATCGCGCCTTCGGGTTCGCCGTCAATGAAAGAGAGATAAAACTCCTTTTCGGGCTCTTTTGCAGCAGCGATCCCTGTTGCAGTGTTCTTTGTCGCGAACCTGAGCAGATCCGGCAGCTCGAAGGTGCCCCGGACGGGGGCGTTTTTCAGAATGGTAAGAAGGAGCTCCTGTATCTTCATCTGGCGATCATCCCGCTTGGCCGGTCGGACCGGTACGCGGCTGGCGTCCGGCCCACGTGCATTCAAAGGTATTCGTTTCCGGGAATTTATATACCTGTGGAAAAAAGGCAGCAGGACCCTTCAAAAAAATTATCTCCGAAGTCTGTACGGGCCGGGCACGACAGAAGGGAAGACAAAAGAAATCCCGGCTTAAACCCTCCGCACGAGCCGGTGGGTGATTGCCACGAGGGGGTGGCGGGCGTAGTCGAGGACCTGGATGTCATCAAGCGACTTTAAATTCATCGCATGTGCGGTCCGCTCCATGCCGAGCTCGATGTCCTCCTTGATCTCGATGATATACGCATCGAGCGCCGTCAGGCCGAGCCTTTTTGCAGCGAGTGCGCGGTGGTGTCCGTCAACAAGTATGATCCGGCCCGGGCGTTTCACGACAATGATAGGTTCGGCAAGCCCTTTCTTGATCTCGTAGATCCGGCCCTCGAGTTCGTCTTCATAGATCTTGGACTGGGTGGGGAGGAGCCCGGCAACCGGTACGGTGCCCCTCTCAAGCGCGGGGTCGACCCCGTACAGTTTCTTGAGGGTGGTCATGAAATTGAAGACCTTTTCCGGGGACACGTGCTCGATCTGGGAGCGGATAACGTCGGAATTGGAGATGATCCCGAGGAGGTGGTTCTTCTCGTCAACCACCGGGAGTTTCTGGATCCCGCTCCGGAATATCACCCGCGCTGCATCGTTGATGTCCATGTCCGGGTCGGCGACGATCAGGTTGGACGACATAACCTGCTCGACGGGCGTTGCCGACGGCACGAAGAGGAGGTCCCGTGCGGATACGTATCCCACGACTTCGCTGCCGTCGACGACCGGAAACCCGTCGTGGTTGGTCTTCTGGATACGGTCGATGACGTCTTTGGTCGTCCCGTGAATGTCGACGCTGACAACGTCGTAGGTCATATAATCCCTGACCTTCTTCTTGTCCATCACTACTCCTTCTGGCGCAAAAGGACTAAAAGGAATCGGAGATGAGGGGTCCGGCTTTTCGTCCCTATTCGATCCCGATTTGGAAACTTCTGGCCGGACCGGTAACAGCAAGCGTCACCTCGAGCACTCCGTTCACGAAGCTCGCCCTGGCGCCGTCCTCGGTCACGTCCTCCGGCAGGTCGATGACCCTGCGCACCGGGCCAGCGATGCGTTCGCGGACATAAAACCCCCGCATCTCGTCAGGAGCCGCGACATCCCGCTCGCAGGCGATCTCAAGTGCACGCGGGTTGATGAGCCGGATGGAGATATCCTCTTTTTCGGCGCCCGGAAGATCCGCAACCACGGTTATCTCGTTGCCGCACCTGCGGACATCGACCTGGAATTCCCCCCTGAGAGCAGGGAGCACCCGGTCGGTTATGCTTCCCGGCGGGGGGAACCTCCCGCTCTCGGAGCTCTCCCGGAGCATCCTGGCAAGGTCCCGCCGCATCAGCTCCATTTCCGTCCATACGGATCGTACTGGATTTTGCCTGAATTCCATAGATACCCCTCCTCGTTCGCGGGCAGGGTGGTCGGCCGCCTGCCCGGAGCGATGGGGGTCACTGTGCAAAAGAGAGATATAAACATTCTCCTGCCGGATTGAGCAATGCGGAATAGTTTATGAGCGTTGGACTATGATTTAATAAGGAGGAACCAGATGGGTGAAAAGAAGAAGAAGGAAGAGAAGTCAAAGAGGCTCAAGCAGGTACTGGTAGTCGGCGCCTGCGTCCTCTTTGTCGTGCTCATGGTCGTATCCGCCATGGGGTCGGGCTGGATCACCGGCCTCGCGGCCATCAAGCCGGGCGATTCGGTCGTCCTTGACTATACGCTGTACAATCCCGACGGGAAAGTGATCGTGACTTCAGACCAGCAGCTCTGGAAGTCAAGCGGGAACGTCCCCCTGCTCTCGAAGCAGCTGACATTTATCGCAAACCAGAGCTTCAGCGGACACCTGTATCCGGTCCCGGTCTATTCTTCCGGGTCCGGGTGGCAGGACCAGATAGCCTTCCATACCGCTGAATTTACCGCGATCTCCCAGGGAGTCGTAGGCATGAAAGACAATGAGAAGAAGACGATCGCCCTTCCGCCACCGGTGCCGGATACGATCGTCTATGGCGCCGACGAGCTCGCGAGCAACGACCTGAAAATCACCGACCTCCGGAAAGGCGACCTGTTCCCTCTCGGCGAGTCGGAGAATCCTGCCACATCCGCTGCCAATGCCACGGGTCCCGTCTACATGAGGATCGGCGATATAACCGGGGTTGGTCCCCAGAACGTCACGGTCGATTTCAGTTATCCCCGGATCGACGTCAGTATTGTCACGATCAACGGCCGGTAATTCTTTTTTTTTAAGAAAAAAATCCGGGAATATTTCTACGTTCCCTTATAGTGAGAGCAATTCCATGACGCGATGCCCCACGCGCGAAACGCCTCGCCGGGTTTCGCGCTACGCACTTACCTCCTCATTCTCCTGAGGGTAAGTGAGGCCGCCGCGGGGAGCGACGAAGTCGCTCCCCCCAGGGGCGATGGCATGCATCGTATGAGAAGATAAAGTAAAAAAAA
>DATKMN010000004.1:0-8403 GCA_035541835.1 Methanoregula sp. | reverse complement strand
CTTCGCCTCGTATTCGATATAATCCGAATGTATCAAAAGAAGCCGCATGAATTCATCTCCGCTTTGGATCCGGTTATCCCTCTACAATGGGTTTTTATAGATATAAATAGTGGGCAACCGTGCCCGCCATGGTTTCTCATGGACGGATTCAAATCAGGGCTGTCGTTCTGTTTTTGTAGAAAAAAATTCTGCCGTTACCCGAGCCGGACCGGGCTTGACGGCTGGGTCTCCGGTTCGACGATAACGGCGGTCCCGTACGCCAGGACCTCGGTCATGATGCCACCGGTCTCGGAAGAATCGAATGAGACCCCGATGACCGCGTTTGCGCCGAGCGTGCGTGCATGTTCCCTAAGCCGGGCAAGCGCCTCGTCCCGCGACTGGTTCAAAAGCTGGGTATACTCGCGGATCTCGCCACCGGCAAGGGATCGCAGGCCGGCGGTAATATTCCGGCCGAGACCCCTGCTCCTGACAATGAGGCCCCAGGTGAAGCCGAGGGTCTTTGTGATCCGATAACCGGGCAGGTAGGGTGTGCTGACCACCACGATGTCGTTTGTCATGGGCCATATGTTTGCATCGCCCTGCCTATAAATTTTTTTATAGCTATGGAAAATTTTATAGGTTATCCGGCCGACACGTACGTATGCCCCGGAAGAAGAAGCCGGATACATCCCTCAGGCAGCTCAAGGTGGTAGAAGATCCCGCCGCGATCAGAATGCTGTTTTCGGAAAAATATGCCGAGGTTCTCCGGCTGGTGGGCCCGGAAGAACTCTCCGTCTCGGACGTGGCACGGAGGCTCGGTGCCAATACCGGTTCGATCTATTACCGGATGAAAGAGCTGGCAAAGTGCGGTCTCGTCGCTTTGGTGCGGGAAGAGATCGATGGCGGGGTTGTCAAAAAATATTACCGGAAGACGGCGGTGAATTTCACTGTGAACCTCGCGAACCCTGAGAGTGCCGTCGCCGCAGCCGGGATGGGCATCAACGAGAAGTTCAAGGAGAAGCTGATCGCCTCGCTCCATTATTTCGGATACGACATCCTGCCCGGGGCCATGGAGAAAGCAAAAAAAGATCTGATGGCCTGGGATGAACGGTCCAAAGCGATCGTGAAGACACTGCAGCAGTCCGGCCTGGAAAACGAAGAGAGCGATCAACTGCTCGTTGCCAATACGTACGAGGTTGCCGTGTTCCTCCGGCTGCTCGAAGACCCGCAGTTCATCCGGCTCGTCAAAAAATTCCGTGGCCATTTCCGGAGAACCGGGTCATGATGATGCACGATGAATTCGCACGAATCGCTCAGGAACGGTAATGAATGAACGGATACGCCATTGAAAACAGGGAAGTGTCGTGGACGCTTTTCGGAATTCCCCTCCGGGGTACGATTACGGCACCGGCAGGCCGGGAAGCCGGGCCAGCAGTGATCTTTGTTGCCGGGAGCGGCCCGACAGACCGGAACTGGTGCTCGCCGCTCCTGCCGGGGACTAACGGGAGCGCGAAACTGCTCGCGGAGATGCTTGCATCGAAGGGTTTTATCACCCTGCGGTATGACAAGCTCGCCGCGAACCCGGAGATCGTACGTCACCAGGAGGATCTGACCGGAAGGATCAGCATGCAGAGCCATATCGATGAGCTTGCCGGTGCCGTCACGACACTCACCTTGGAGTTTGCGGTAAGCAGCCTCTTTGCCCTGGGGAACAGCGAAGGCTGCATCCACGCGGTGAATTACCAGCTGCAGAAAACCGGGGTGCCGTTTGCGGGACTTGTACTGACCGGCGCACCGGGAAGGACCGTCGGCGAAGTGGCACGGGGCCAGCTCGCGGCCCAGCTCGCAAGCCTCCCCGGATCCGGAGCGCATGTCATGGCGTATTACGATCGGGTCATCGCAGATTTCACGGCCGGGAAACCGATGCAGACCGATCCCGCGTATCCCAAAGAGATAAACCAGTTCCTGCGCACCCTGGAAAATCCGCTCAATCTCCCGTTCTCCCGGGAGTTATGGACCTACAGCCTGCCAGAGCATCTGGCAGGCGTCGATGTGCCCGTCCTGGTCCTGATCGGGAAAAAGGATATCCAGATCGACTGGATTGCCGACGGAAAACCGCTGGAAGCGGCGCTTTCTGGAAAACCGGATGCGGCACTGGTCTGGCCGGAACAGGCGAATCATGTCCTGAAGCACGAAAGCAGGAAACGGGAAGATCTCGACGCTGCTTCGGTCTATTCCCGGTATAATGCTGCTGATGCCGGGCTCGATACCGAGGCTTCGGACGCTATTCTTGGCTGGCTGACGAAGCACTCACGAGACTCTTGACGGATAGAACGGGGAGGATTGTCCCACCTGTTCCGCCTGTCAACGGTTTCGTGATGGCGGAGAGATCACCGGTGCTTTGCCCTGAACCGGGAAAGCCCGAAAATTGTGCCGGAAAATGTATTCCCGGCTGGATTACTCCCCGTACCACCACCGGATCCGCTCCCCGATAGCTGTAAAAGCCCGCTCATGGTTGAAGATATCAGAGTGCAGCGTTCCGGCAATGCATTCCGCCCGGGCGCCGGAACCGGCAGCAGCCCTGCAATCCGCGACAATCTCCGGCGCGTCACGCTCCGCGTACAGGATCGCCGCGGTTCCGGCCGCTTTCATGGGATCCCAGACAGGCAGGGCGGCCTGGACATCGATCAGGGTCGCAAGATCCGCGGGCCGCACCCGATAACTGCGCATGGCCCTGAGCATCTCCTGCGTCCGCTCGCCATAGGTCCGACTGAGCGAGGGGGAGATCCCGATCCGGTAATCCGCGTCGCTGATGAGTGCGAGACGACCCCCAAGCGAGTGACCGATGGCGGTCACCTTCCCGAAATTGCGGCAGGACCGGATCACCGTGGCAACGTCATCGGCAATGCCGGCATCCAGCGGGAGGGGGTGCTCCCCATGGCCGCGGAGATCAATTGCGTACGTGGCAAGCCCCGACCCGGCCGCAACGAACGCCAGTCCGAGCTGCTCCTCCTTGTTCCCCCCATACCCGTGCAGGACTACGGCTGCGCCCCGGGGCCTGTCCGGCCGGATGAGGATTGCAGGTATCCGGCAATCACCGGCGTCGATGAAGTTCCGTTCGATCTCCATGGAGAGAATATGGATGTTTCGGCCACAAAAAGCTGAAGAGGGGCGCCGGCCGGACCCCTGGCGGGGGCTCTCTCTTACGTCCCCTTCCGGTTTGCGTGGTACCGCGACAACGTGGCCTGCCGCTGGTCGAGGTATTTCGCGTCTTTCTTCCGGTCGTAGGGCGTTGCCGCCCGTTCGGTGGTGTAAAAGACCAGCTGGCCGACCGGCATATTGGCGTACACCCTCACCGGTCTCGTGTTCACGTTGGCCATCTCGAGCGTTATCGTGCCCCGGAACCCGGCATCGATCCAGCCCCCGGTCTGGTGGAGGGTGACCCCGAGCCGGGCTATGCTCGATTTCCCCTCGATCGTGGCGACGATGTTATCGGGCAGGCCGATGGTCTCGAGGGTCCGTGCCAGGACGAACGCGCCCGGTTCGATCACAAAGGAATCTGCCGAGCTCTCCTCTATCCCGGCACTGACGGTCGCGCTGTCGTACGGGTCGATAACCTCGGTGCTTTTCCGGTACCAGACAAAGTGGTTCCCGAGCCGGATATCGATGGAGTTCGGCTGGATGAGCGAGGGATCGAATGGATCGATCGTCATAAAGCCACGATCGATCCGGTCGCGGATCTGCCAGTCGACAAGGATCATGGCAAAATGATCTGCGCTTATTCTTCTTTAGTGCTCGTGTCCCGGGCGGCGGGTTTCCCCCGGGCAGGCAGCGGCGATCTCTTCATCGGGGCAGCCGGCGGTATCCCGGGGTTTGTCGGATCGGTCGACGAGGTCCAGGTCTATGACACTGGCCTGTCAGCCGCTGACGTCGATTCACTCTATGCAGCGTACAACTGGCTTTCCTGAAAACCGGGCCCGCGATAGTTTCACCCCTGCCCGGACCGATGACCTGCGGGTGACGGAGTGCGGCAGAACCCCTATTCTTCCGGAGTATCGCTTTCCGGCCCGGAGATATCCCGGTCGAGCGAGGACGGGTCGATGTGCCACTCGCTCCTCCGGAGCAGGCCGTGGAGCGTGCTCGCCTCCCTTGTGGTGAGGTTTGCCCGGCCGAGAATCCGGCGGATGAGGATCATCGTGTTCTCCCGCTTGAACGCCGGGTGGTGGATGGCATCGAGGTACCGGTCGATGTGCCGGTACAGGTAGCCGAGATCGGTTGCGGACGCGATCGTATATGACGGGAGGGGAAGGCCGGCAAGCTCGTAGCAGACCACGCCGACCGCGTGCGAGAGATTGAGGATCGGGTACTCCTCCGAAGTCGGGATCGTGCAGATCAGGTCGCTCCGCTTCACCTCGTCATTGGAAAGTCCCCAGTTCTCCCTGCCGAAGAGGATCGAGATCCTCCCTCCGGTATCCTTGATCCGCTCCCTCAGTTCCTTTGGCGAGAAGAAGGGCATCCGCATCGAGTGGCAGACCGACTTGCTGACGAGGCCCGTGGTCGCGATAACGATACTGCTCCGGGAAAAGACGTCCTCGATCGTGCATACCTCCGCCCCCGCGAGGACGTCCTGGGCGTGCGAGGCCCGTGCTTTTGCCTCGTTGCCGAGGGTGCACGGGTCGACGAGCACGAGCCGGGTGAACCCGAAGTTCTTCATCACCCGCGCCGCAAACCCGACATTGCCCTCGTACAGGGGCGCAACGAGGACGATGTCGATCTCGGGCATAAGGAATTACTGGGCCGCGTCAACGGTCGCTTTCAGGACGGCCGCACCCTGGTCGTAGACTGCGTTCCCCACCACGATGGTGTCGGCGTATTTTGCCATCTGCGCCGCCTTCTCTGCAGAATTGATGCCCCCGCCGTAATAAAGGATGGACCGGTCGATGGCTTCTGACGCTGCCTTCACGACCGCAGGGTTGCCGAACATCCCGCTGTACTCGAGATAGACGATCGGGAAATGGAAGTAATGGTCGGCGATGGTCGCATAGGCCGCTACCTCGTCCGGGCCGATATCGCAGACGGCCTTCGTGACCTTCCCGACCGATGAGTCCGGGTTGAGGACGATGTACGCTTCGGGGACGATATATTCCCACGGGATCTTCCCTTTCTGCATCTGGACCCATTCGCGGTGCTTGCCGACGATCCACCGGACATCGGTCGTGTTCAGGACGCTGGGGACAAAGACGTAGTCCACGTCCATGAGCACCGCTTCGGGACCGGCTGGTTCCATGACCAGCGGGAGGCCCGAGATCCGTATCTGTTTCTGGAGTTCCGCGAGGTTCTCCTTCGTGACATTCAGTGTTCCCGAGAGCATGAGTGCATCGGTCCCGCTCGCGGCGATCGCCTCGATATCGCCGGGCCTGAGTTGTTTGTCGGGGTCGAGTTTGGTCACATGCACCCAGTCTTTCCATCTCATGGTGATTATCAGGTTTGTCGTTCTTCCCCATAAACCCTTGAGTGCCCGCCGGCCGGGGGTACTGGAAACAGGAGCAGGAGCGCACGGGGAGGGCCCGTTTCAGTACACGCACGAATCCACGGCGGAGAACGGCAGCCTCTTCCGGCGGATATATTATGGATCAACTATCATCTTATCCTAAGCCGGTTTTCATGAATCTTCAGCAAAAGACGATACTTGTCTTATTGATTGTTTTCATCGCGCTGATAGCAATCGTGGGGACCTTTGTCTCGTCGATCCTGCTCTCGAGCTATGGGTCTCTCGAAAATGAGTACGCTGCAAAAGACCTCAACCATACCATCAACTACGTCGGTAATGAAGCATCGGGTCTCGCCGCGATCACCGCTGACTGGGGGCCGTGGGACGACACCTACGAGTTCGCCAACGGCTCTAAACCCGGGTTCATCGGCGACAACCTCGGCCCGGAAACGTTCAGCAACCTCCACCTGAACCTCTTCCTCATCGTGGATCCGCAGGGAAAGATCCTCTATGCCGGGGCATACGACCTCCGGAACAAGACCATGGAGCCGGTCCCCCCTGTCTTCTCCGGCCCGCTCGATCCCAAAAGCCCCCTTATGAACATGAGCGATCCCACGGGTTCGACTGCCGGGTTTATCCTGCTCCATGACTATCCGATGGCGGTCGCGTCCCGCCCCATCGTCCGGTCCGATTACACCGGGACCCCCCGGGGGGTCGTCATTGTCGGCCGTACCCTCGATCCCGACGAAGTCCGGTCGCTTGCTGCTGAAACCCAGCCGGGCCTCCGGATCACCCGGGCGGACGATCCCTCGCTTTCGCCCGGCCTTGTCTCCCGGTTAAATGCAGAACCGGACCCGGTCCCCGAGATCGTTGAGCCGCTCAATCGCACGGTCATCCAGGAAGCCGCCCTCCTCAGGGATATCTATGGCAGGGACGCGTTCATTGTCTCCGTAACGGAACCCCGGGACATCTACGGGCAGGGCGTGAGCACGGTCGGCCAGTTCATCGTCATCATCCTCATGACCGGTCTCGTATTTGGCGTCGGGTCGCTCATCTTCCTGGACAGGAACGTCCTTGCCCGGATCGGGAGCCTGAGTCTCCAGGTCTATGCCGTGGGGAGGGACTCGGACTTTTCCCGCAGGGTGGACGTAAAAGGGAACGACGAACTCGCCGGGCTCGAACGGGAGATCAACCTGATGCTCGGGAAGATCGAGAAGAGCCATAACGAACTCCAGGAGAGCGAAGCCAGGTTCCGGGAACTGTCGGACCTCCTCCCCCAGATCATCTTCGAGATGGACGTGGAAGGGAATCTCCTGTACGTCAACAGATTCGGCACCGAGCTGTTCGGTATCTCGGGCAGCAGGCCGCTTTCCGCCCTGAACGCCCGGCAGTTCGTTGCTTCCGAAGACGCCGAAAAGATGCGGGCAAACCTCGGAAAGATCGCGAAGGGGATGAAATCGACCGGGGACGTGTATACGCTCGTCACACAGGACGGGAACACGATCCGGGCAATCGTCTATGCTTCTCCGATCGTCCACGAAGGGAAGCTCGAAGGGTTCCGGGGGAGCGCTATCGATATCACGGAACGCCTCCGGTTGCAGGAAGCCCTTGCGGAGAACGAGGAGTACCTCAAGACCCTTCTCTCGACGGTGCAGGTCGGGATCCTGGTCATCGATACCGTGACTCGGAAGATCCTCGATGCAAACCCGGCGGCCCTTACCATGATCGGGACAAGCCTTGAGGAACTGGTGCGGAAATCCGGCGAAGAGATCTTCACCCCGCGTGGGGAGGAAGGGCCCGGCCCGGAAGGCGCGGAGTTCCGGCGGTTCACAACATCCGAGGACCTCCTCCTCGCCGCCGATGGACGTGAGGTCCCGGTCATCCGGTACGTCGTCCCGGTCACCCTCCACGGCGGCCCCTGTCTGCTCGAGACCTTCATCGACATCAGCTACCGGAAGGAGATAGAGCGTCAGCTCCGCGAGAGCGAGGAGAAGTACCGGGCCCTGACCGAGAACACCCCCGATGTCCTCTTCTCAACCGACATCGACGGCAGGATCACGTACGTGTCCCCGCAGGTGAACCAGTACGGGTTCCTGCCGGAAGAGATCGTCGGCAGGTCGCTCTTCGAGCTCCTCCATCCCGAAGACCGGCAGGAAATCGCAGAGAACTTTAGCCGGGAGCTGAACGAGCACGCCCAGTTCTCGGCAACGTTCCGGATGCCTGACAAATGGGGGCATATCCACTGGTTCGAGGAGAAGAGTTTCCTCCAGCTCGATGCGTTCGGGAAATACCAGGGGGTGTACGGGATGTTCCGGGACATCACCGAACGACAGCGGGCGGAGGAAGCGATCGAGCTTGCCAACAAGAAGCTCAACCTTATGAACAACATCACCCGGCATGACATCCTCAACACCCTCACCGGGCTTCTCGGCTGCGTGGACATGGCAAATGCCACCGGATCTGCAGAGGAACGCACCCAGCTCCTCGACGATATCAAGGAGCTCGCCCGGGTGATCCAGCGGCAGATCAACTTCACCAAGCAGTACCAGGAAGTCGGGGTCCATCTCCCGCTCTGGCAGAACGTTGGCGATGTGGTGAACAGGATCCTTGTGAACTTTGAGTCATCGGGGATCCGGTTCTCAGTGGACCTCGAGAAGGTCGAGATCTATGCCGACCCCCTCCTCGAGAAGGTCTTTTACAACCTCGTGGACAACGCCATCCGGTACGGGAAGAAGATTACGATGATAAAATTCTTTTTCCTCATATCCGACAAGGGGCTCACCCTCATTTGTGAGGACGACGGGATCGGGATTGCCGATGAGTACAAGTCCCATATCTTCGAACGCGGCGTGGGGCAGAATACCGGTATGGGCCTGTTCCTGAGCCGGGAAATCCTGGGCATCACCCGGATCGAAATCACCGAGAATGGCGTT
>DATKMN010000003.1:0-6934 GCA_035541835.1 Methanoregula sp. | reverse complement strand
CCCCCCCACCTGACAATTAACCCCCGGAAAAAAGAAGATTCGTAATATTCCTACTTTTTCGCTTTAATCTACCTCCCCTTCCCACACCCATAAGACATCCGGACACCAACGTTAGTGCACCAATGGACAGCATCGACACGTACTTCCCGTACCCGGAATACCGGCCCGGCCAGCGCCACATGCTCGAACTCACGGCAAAGGTCGCACGCGAGGGCGGGATCGCGATGATCGATGCGCCGACCGGCTCGGGGAAATCGAGCGTGGTCGCCCCGCTCCTCGCGGAACGGAACGGGCGGAAGATCGTGATCGCGGTCCGGACGATCAGCCAGCTCACGACCTTCATCCGGGAGCTCGAGCTCGTCCGGGTGAAAAAGCCGGACCTGAAGTACGTGTACCTCGTGGGCAAGAAGAGCATGTGCCCGCTCGGCGGCGAGGGAGACGTGTACCGCCGGTGCGAAGGGGTCAAGGCCTTCTCGAACTCGCTGATGCGGGAGCGGGCGGAGAAAGGGGCGCTCAACCCCGCAAAGGACCCGTTCATCGTCCAGCAGGTCCGCAGGATGGACCGGGAGCACCCGATCCTCTGCCCGTACTACATCGCGAGCAAAATGTTCGTCCCCGCCGAGTCCATCGGCGTCAAGATGGTCCCGTCGGCCGCGCTCCGGTCCAAGGCCGACCGGGTCATCGCAAACGCGATCGGGCCCCGGGAGCTCGCGGAGTTCTGCGGGGAGATCTGCCCGTACGAGCTGATGATGCAGGCAGCGCGGAACACCGACGTCGTCATCCTCAACTACCACCACCTCTTCGACCGCGACATCCGGGAGCAGCTGTACGCAAACCTCGGCGTCGAGGCAAAGGACGTCTTCCTCCTCGTCGACGAGGCCCACAACTGCGGGGACGTGATCACGGGGATCGAGAGCGTCTCTTTGGAGGAAAAGGACCTCGAGCAGGCCTCCCGCGACCTCTCGACGATGCGGAAGCGGCACAAGGGCGCCGAGGCGGTGCAGCACGTCCTCCCCCGGCTCACCGCGTTCATCCGCGGGCTTGCCAACTCGCCCGAAGCCGAGGACTGGTTCGACCCCGCGATCTTCGACCGGATGGTTGTCCGGGAATCGCTGTACAGGGACATGGACGAGATCGTGGACGAGCTCATGGGCCTTGCCGAATCGATCCGGGAGAAGAACCAGAAGGCGGGCGAGTACCGCGAGACCGCGATCGAGCGGCTCACAGTCTTCCTCCTCCGGCTCTCGCAGTCAGCGACCGACCCGGCTTTCCTCACGGTTTACCGGAAGGAGGAGGCGGGAGTCACCCTCGAGGTCCGGAACATCGACCCCTCCGCCCCGCTCCGGGAGATCTGCTCCGCCCACGCCTGCTGCATCCTCATCTCCGGCACCCTCTCGCCGGTCGGAAGCTTCAGAAAGTACTATTTCGGGGACCTGCCGGTCACCACCCTCTCCCTCGGAAACGCCTTCCCGAAGAAGAACCGGCTCATCTGCGGCGCGACGGACATCACCACCGCGTACTCGATGCGCCAGAACAAGGAGAACACCGAACGGGTCGCGGGCTACATCAAAGCCTTCGGATCGCTCAGGGGCAACCTCGCGGTCTACTTCCCGAGCTACCAGATCCTCGAGTCCTACGCCGGGCTCGCAGCCCCCGGGCTCCGGGGGAAGCAGGTCTTCATCGAGCCCCGGGCATCGGCAGACGCCGGCGCCGCCCTCTCCGAGTTCCTCTCGCTGCCTGCGAAGGGAAAGTCCGGAATCCTCTTTGCCGTCTGCGGCGGGAAGTGGAGCGAGGGGCTCGACTACCGGGGCGAGATGCTCAACGGCGCGATGGTCGTCGGCCTCCCGCTCGCGCCCTTCAACCGGGTCCGGAAGATGATGATCGAGTACTTCCGGCACAAGTTCGGGGAGGAGGGCGAGTTCCTCTGCTATACCCTGCCGGCGATCAACCGCTCCCTCCAGGCGCTCGGCCGGGTGCTCCGGACGCCGGAAGACCGGGGCGTGCTCGTCCTCGGGGACAAGCGGTTCCTCGAGCGCAGGGTACGGCAGGCGCTCCCCGCATGGATCCAGGAAGAGCTGACCGAGTGCGATGCGCAGAAGTTTTCCGGGGTGATCGCGGGATGGAAGTGAAACCCGGAAGAAACGAGACGGCCCGGAAGACGGATGTGATGTCCCCATGATAAGCGGCTCGTGCAGGTTCGGCCTCTGGTTCGTCCACGTCTGGTGGAGCGGGGAGGTGGTCCACCGGGTCCGGTTTGCCACAACGGGTATCCCGGGCGACGTACCGGTGCCGATCCGGCAGTACTGCGCCGGGAAGGTAGTCGACCTCACCGGCACCAGAAGCATCGCCGCGGACGACGACTCGGTCTACGGCCGCATCTACCGGCTGGTCCGGCAGGTACCGTACGGGAAGACCGCGACCTATGGCGGGATCGCTGCCGCCGCGGGCACCTCGCCCCGGGTCGTGGGACAGGCGATGGCCCGGAACCCGACTGCGCTGATCATCCCCTGCCACCGGATCGTGGCTGCGGGCGGGATCGGCGGGTTCACCCCGCCGCTTGAGATCAAGGAGGAGCTCCTCGCGATGGAGAAGAAGGCGCTTCTGAAGAGCCGGAAGGCAAAGGCCCCCGGCGGCCCCGGCCGGGTGCGTTAGACCTATACGCGATGGAGACCAACCCGTTGTCAGCGCAATAAGGTCGTCTGCTCTCCGACCGGGACACCAGGAAGTACCGTTATGCCCACGCTCATCCCCGGCCACCATGTACCCGCAGCAGGCCGGCCCGCCGGCCTTTTCCGGGCCGGGCATGCCCGTTGCTGCATGCACCGGACGGCTGCCGGACCGCGGCGGGGGCGGGCATGAGGTCCGCGATCATACTCGTCGGTGGCGAGGCAACGCGGGCGAACGGGAAAGAGAAATATTTCTTTACGTACGGGGGCCGGACGTTCATCGAGCGCCTCACCTCATCGCTCCGGCAGGTGACCGACGAGATCGTCCTCGTTGCAAAGGACCCGGACCAGTGCCGCCGGTTCGACAGCCTGGAAGGCGTGCGGTGCATCGCCGACATCCGGCCCGGCATCGGCCCGATCGGCGGCCTCCACGCCGGGGCGCTTGCCGCGAAAGGCGAGCTCGTCTTCGTCTCCGCCTGCGATATGCCCTGCATCGACCCGGCGGTCGTGCGCCACCTCTTCGACCGGATCGGGGACTGCGACGCGGCGATCCCGAGCTGGAACGACGAGATGCTCGAACCCCTCCACGCGGTCTACCGCAGGTCCGCGCTCCTTTCGTACCTCGGGAGCCACTCCTCGCTCTCGCTCCGGACCATGGTGCGCGGACTCTCCACCTGCTATGTCCCGGTCGACGAACTGAGGGCGATCGACCCCGGCCTCGTCACCTTCACCAACATCAACAAGCTCGAAGAGCTCGAGCGGATCAACGCACGGGCCGGCCCGGCCGGTGCCGGGAAACGGCCTCAGGTATAAACGGACGATAATAAACAAAATACGATGAGTAAAATGGGGTCCGGGCTCGGATCGGGCCTAATAAGAATATATGCTAGAAGATCACCCAATAGTATATACGCCGTCACACGGCCCCGGAAGGGGGATCGTGCGGCTGGATAAGCGACCATGGAGCAATTGTCCGGAGAAAACGAAGAAATTCTCAGGCTCTTCATCATCGCCGCTGCCTGTATCGGTGCGGTCCTCTCCTCCATCTTCTCCCTCACGCACGGGATCTTCGATGTCTTCCCGTTCCTCTACATCCTGCCCATCATCCTCTGCGTGTACTTCTACCCGCGGCGGGCTGTTCTCTTCAGCCTCGCGATCGGGCTCACGTACATCGGGATCATCTACCTCCTCGGCATGGGGAGCCCGAACATCATCGCGATCTCCACCGCGTGGTTTGCGATCTTCATCACCATCGGTGTCGTGGCCTCCTCATACGCCAACGACCTGGCCGAGGGGAGGATGCGCATCCGCGACATCCTCGAGAACTCGCAGGACGGCATCTTCTGCTTCGACCCCCGGAACGGCCGGATCCGGGAGATCAATGCCAAGTGCGCCTCCTGGCTCCGGTACGACCGGCGTGACCTGATCGGAAAGGACATCGCGCAGGTCTGGCCCGATGCCGAGGAGCGCGCCCGCTTCCTCGCGAATGCGGCGGCCGAGACCGGCAGCCGGGAAGCCGAGACCCTCTTCACTGCAAAGGACGGCACGGTGCTCCGGTTCGTGGTCTCCGCCGTCCTTGCCACCCGGGACCGTGTCCTCTGCTCGGCGATCGATATCACCGGCAACAAGATCGTCGACGAGGAGATCCGGAGAACCCTCGACGACCTCGAGGAGCAGGTGAAGGCCCGGACCGCCCACCTCGAACGGATCAATGAGGAACTCCGGGCCGAGATCCTCGAGCACCGCCGGTTCGAGGCGCAGATGATGCCGCGGAACATAAAAAAAGAGGACAGGAAATGAACCCCATGGAACTGAGCCGGCACCAGGTCTACTGGGGATTTGCGATCATCGCCACGGTCGCTGTCGCGATCATCTCGACGATCTTCTCGCTCACCCACGGGATCTACGACGTCTTTCCCTTCCTCTACTTCCTGCCCATCATCATCTTCGTCTACTTCTACCCCAAGCAGGGGGTCATCTTCTCGGTCTGCCTCTCCACCGTCTACCTCCTGCTCGTCTATTATTTCAGCAGTTTCAACCCGACGCTTGTCGCAGTCTCGACCGCGTGGTTCGTGATCTTCATCACCATCGGCGTCGTGACCTCGTCGTTTGCCGGGGGGCTCCGGGACGAGGAGCGGAAGTACCGGGGGATCTTCGAGAACTCGCAGGCCGGGATCCTGACGTTCGACCTTTCCACCCTCCGCATCAGCGACATCAACCTCAAGTGCGCCCGGATGCTGAAATACACGCGGGAATCGCTCATCGGACGCGACCTCTCGCAGATCCTCCTCGATACACCGGACCGCGACCAGTTCCTCCGCCGGGTCCGGGAGCTGCGGCAGACCGGTGACACCGATCTCCTCTTCCATACCCAGGACGGCCTCGTCCGCCAGTTCCTCGTCTCGGCTTCGCTGACGCCGAACAACATGGTGATCACCTCGGCCATCGATATCACCGAGCGGAAGATGGCCGAGCGGGTGATCCAGAAGGCCCGCGACGACCTCGAGGTCCGCGTCAGGGAGAGGACCGATGAGCTCATGAAGGCCAACGACGAGCTCAAGGCCGAGATCCAGGAGCGGAAACGGTTCGAGAACGCCATCCAGCTCGCGAACCGGAAACTCAACACCCTCTCCTCCATCACCCGGCACGATATCCTCAACCAGATCACGGCCATCGTCATGTACCTCTCCCTGACCCTGGAGACCGTGTCGGACCCGGTCGTGATCGAGAACCTCCACAAGATCGAGAAGATCGCCGAGCTCATCCAGCGGCAGATCCAGTTCACCCGCGATTACCAGGACATCGGCGCCGGCGCCCCGCAGTGGCAGGACATCTCCAGGGTCATCGCGGAGGCGGTCGCCGACGTCGATCTCGGGGGAGTACGGATCGAGACACATGTGGACGGACTCGGGGTCTACGCCGATTTCCTGCTCGGCAAGGTCTTCTACAACCTGGTGGAGAACTCGATACGGCACGGCGGGCACACGACCGTGATACGCTTCTCGTACCACGAGACCGGGTCGGGAATCACCATCGTCTGCGAAGACGACGGCGTCGGCGTGCCGGAGATCGCAAAGGACCGGATCTTCAAGCGCGAGTACTACCGGAACACGGGTTACGGCCTCTTCCTCGCAGAGGAGATCTTAAGCATCACCGGGATCACGATCCGGGAATCGGGCGAGGAAGGAAAGGGGGCCCGGTTCGAGATCCTCGTACCCCGCGGGGCGTTCCAGTTCTCGGAGAAGAGCGGGACACCGGAAGTCAAGTCATAGTTTTAAAAAAATTAGAGGGCATGGAAAATTTACGGGTGAAATTTCGGAAACGATGATGGGGGCTGATGCCCCCATACCCCCGGTTGCGATGAACGACGACGCAGTTGAAGATTTTCTCATGGAAACCTGCTCCATGGCCCTTGTCCGTCCCAACCGGAGAAGACCGGACCGTCCCGGCAGATCAAAAAAAGCATGAAACCGGGAGGTTACTGGCCCTGCAGGCGCTTGTGCTCCTCTTCAGAAAACCTGAACGTGAACCGTAAGAGCCAGATCCCCCCCGCGATGACGAGGGCGAAATAAATCATATTGACAAACGGTACGTACTGGTCGGCCACCCACATGCTGATGGCTGACGGGATTGTAAAATACAGCTGGACAACGGGCAAGAGCAGCCCGCCACATATGATTATGCGGAAAAGGTTGAGCGTGTCTTCACTGATACGGGGTTTGGGACTGTCTTTTACCGGTTGCGTGGCGGAATTTCCGGTTCCGGAAGGCACCGCCGGCTGTTGAAGTCCTGCCCCTGTTTCCTCTGTCATAGTCTTCTCCTTGAAATCATGAAGAATCCTCCGGCCGCACCGAGCGCGGCCACGGCTGCCGGGAGATCAAATCCGGGCGACTTGGTCCACGGGGGTGTCGAGACCGGTGAGCGGGCCATCTGGTTATCCCCCACGATAAACTTCGAAGTCTCGATTCCGGCCGTCGCGGCCCCGGTACTGGTGCCATTAAGGATTACGGGGCGGAGCTGGACAATGCCATCCCCGCGTTTGACAATGGTCCCGTTGCGCCAGATCACGATCTCCATGCGATAGTTATACTGGTCCGGGACCTTCACCGGCACCGATGCCACGGTTATCTTTTCCGGATCGATGTTGTCGAGCGTAGTCTGCTGCTTGTCCGCTGTGAGGCCTGCATCAAGCTCTTTGGCCTTTACTTCAACCGTGACCGGCCCGCTTGACACCAAGCCGCCATTTGCTACGTAGACGTCGGTCCGGA
>DATKMN010000002.1:0-9627 GCA_035541835.1 Methanoregula sp. | reverse complement strand
CACGGTTGTAGCCGCGACCACCGTGTGCGGTGGTCATACAGACCTGGTTTCTTTTAGTGGTTGTTCGAGAAATATGCCCGGACCGGAACCCCCCCTGCAACTCCCCGTAATCCCTTCAGAAATTCTCTTCAATGCCGATGGATCGTTCTCGATCGGGGAGGAAGCAGCTGCACTGGCAAGGACCGGAGGAACTCAGGCAGTGGGGCAGATGGTGTACTATCTTTGCGAGGACAGTCCCGTTACAGTCCCTGCAGGTCCCGCCAGAAGGATCGGGTACCGTGAAGCCGGGGCGGCATATCTCACAGAACTTATTAAAAAGGTTGCAGAACAGTTCGATCCGGCGACTTCCCGGATCACCTTCACCATTCCCATCGGGGCTCCGCAGCGCTATGCCGAATGGATTCTCGAGGTTGCCGAATCGGCAGGCCTGGGTGCAGTCTCAACGGTTGAGACCGGAATTGCTTCAGTCCGGGGGTACGGCATGCCGTTCGAGAACAACGAGGTATATGTCCTTATCGATGCGAGCCGCGATTCCCTGGATATATCAATAATAAGTCCGGACCGTGAAGACGGAGCCGGTGATGGAGGTTCCCGTACCCTGGGGAGGGCTTCTGCGGATTTTGGCGGCCTCACGGTTGATACATGGATCGCTTCCGGTATTCTCTCAAAGAAAGGATGTTTCCTGTCCGACGAACAAAAATCACGGATTTTTTCCCTGCTGGTGCACCGGTGCTGCAGGGCAAGAGAATATCTGAGTGTTTCCGGAGAAACCCGGGTTCGGATCGGGGACCTTCTGGGCAGTCCTGAAGATTTATCGATACTGACTGCTGACGATGTTGCAGAAACTTTCCACCGGCACGGGCTCTTCGATGCTCTTGGTTCCGCTATCGCAAGGGCACTCTCAGGAGCGAGGGTGCACGGGTACGACCGGGACCGGTTGACCGGTGTGTTGATGGTCGGAGAGCTTTCAGCGTTCCCGGCATTCAGGGAAGAGGTACGAAACCTCTTTGCGGAGGTACCCGTCCGGTTTGAACATCCCCTCGATGCCGGAGCCCGGGGTGCTGCAGGACTGGTATCTTCCGGCAGGACAAAGGCCATCGCAGACTATGCCTTACGCTACTGGGATCCAGTTTCCGGAGAGCACCGGTTCAGGCTCCTTGCCTGCCGGTATGCAGGCTGTACTGGTACAGAGGAACCGGCCCGGGTTGTCATAAGTGCAGCCTATGACGGGCAGATCCAGATGGGAATTCCGCTTTACAGGATTACCGGTGAGGGAATGGACACTCCTGGCTCAGGGCTGGAACTTGTAGGGGCGCCTGGCGGGGGGTTCGGGCTTGCCGGCCCGGGGACGGCCGGGCACGGAAGCAGCAGGCCCGTACGGGTAAACGCTGGCGAGCCGATATTCCTTCCTGCCTCGCCTCCGGCAAAGAAAGGAGTACCCCGGTTTGAGCTTACGTTTACGATTGACGGTCAGGGATATCTGTGTCTGACCGCACGGGATCTCCTTACGGGAAAACTTGTGAAAAATGCTGAACCTGTGTGCAGGATGAAATGATGGGACCGGACTGATTTGAATGGAGATGCAGGAACTGGAAATTGTTATAGATGGTGAGGGAGCGGTTCGGATCGGCGTGAGAGGTGTCCAGGGTGAGGCTTGTGCAGTGCTTACGCAATCGCTCGAAGAGGCGATCGGGGAAGTCAGGGAACGGACAGTCACCTCTGAATTTTACGAAAAACCTGTAACCGGAGTACAACTGGCTAACCGGAACCGCCGGCAGAGTGGCTGAAAACCCATTTTTTCCCGCTCCTGCCGGAATTGCCGAACAATTCCCTGACAGCGAAGCGGGACCTCATTCTCAGACTCCCAGGAATTTTTACTACAAATCCGATCTCATTATCTCTCCGATAATTCTGTCAGGTAAAAACTGATTAAAGAGACCCGCCATGAATCCGGGTATGCCGGAAAATGCGCGAAACGCCGGGGAGGGTGGCCGGGCTGCATTGCCGGCATTTTTGCCATTCGGAACCGGAGGATTCTTTTCAGAAATGCGCCCGGCCAATAAGACCTGAGACCGATTAATTTTATGAATACCTATATCGATAATATTATTTAACACATCAGTGGTGGGTTGGTTTGAAGGAAAAATTTGTACAGGACGTTCACCTTACCGCGATCATCCTCCTCACTACGGCAATCGGTATTGTCGGGTTTGTTGCGGGCGAAGCTGTGACAGCCGCGCTTCTGATTACCGGTATCGTGGTATGTGTGACCGCCAGGACAGGATTCCGGGACATCCTTTCAGGATATGGCGCAGATCCTGAACTGAGAGATGACGCGTTTGCCATTATCGCGGCAGCATTTATTGTTCTTTTCGGTACGACCGTTTCAGTATGGCTCATGTGGGTTGTGGCCCTTGCCGTATTTTGTCTCGTCCAGCAGTCCGTGGTACGGCTGAAAACCGGCTGACGTCAAATGGGAAAGGCGGATCCGGGCTGGGACCGGATCCAGAATACGGGCGAAAAACACGGTATCCGGATCCTGGCTGCGAACCGGGTATTACCTTAAAACGAATTCAGTGCCGGGACTCCTGGCAAATCCTGTTATTTGTGGTACGGTTCGCCGCGTTTGATCTTAAAAGCCCGGTACAGTTGCTCAAGGAGGATCATCCTTGCCATCTGGTGAGTGAATGTCATAGGAGAGAGTGAGAGCCGCAACGGACAACGCGAGAGAACCTCACCGGATAAACCCAGATCTCCGCCTATTATGAACGCAAGCCGGTTCCTGCCGGCCATCTCCCAACGGTAGATTGTGCCGGCCAGATCCATGCTCGACCATCCCTCCCCCGCGACGTCAAGTGCTATCGTGAACGATTCCGTGGGAATTGCGGCAAGGATCCGGCTGCCTTCCGCCTCTGTCGCAGCAGTCTTCTGTGCATCGGAAGTGTGCGCGGGACGCCTCTCCTCTGAGATTTCGACGATTTTGAGCCTGACGAGCGGTCCAAGCCTCTTCTCGTATTCTGCGATCCCTTCCTGCAGGTACTTTTCCTTGATCTTTCCGACAGCAATGACCGTAATCTGAATCGGTTTCACCCCGCGCCTGAAAAGGACCGGCCAGAGAACATGCTATGCAACAGAATAGGTTGAGGGTGGAATAATATTTCCTATGGATTACTTTTCCGTTCTTTTGTCTCAATTTTCTGGGAAGAGAGCACGTCCAGGAGCACTTCTTTCATCATGATTTTCATGAGTTCCCGACCCTCATCGGAGGCCATATAATCCCGGAACAGCTCCTTGAACTGTCCCATATCGTGGTGATTATCGACGAAAGATAATAAAGCTTGCGTGATGCAATCGGAGACCGTAGAGAACTTCTTTTCCTCATAGACAAGTTTATTGACCTTTTCATAGATATTGGGCGGCATTTTGTAGGAAATCGCTACCCTTTCACCGCGTATCGCCGGTCCCTTTTCCGCCATTCCCTATTAACTTGGATAAAATACTATAAATAGACTGGCGATATCCTTTAGGTATTACGATTTTCTCAATATATTCTATAAGGATTACATAAGGAGTACTTTATCTAGATCCTGACACGTAATAAGAATTTGTCGAAGGGTGACCGAAATGAACGAGATACTCCTTTTAGTCCTTGCAATTGCGGGCGTCTTCTCCTTTGCCTGCAGCATCGCGCTGATCTCACTCGGAACAATAATTGACCGTTTCCCCCTTGGTGACGAATCAAACAGGAAACGAAGCCTCTCCAGTCCTATTGAGTCGACAAGGATTGCGGTGGTAATTTACTGGCTCCTCTTCATAATCGGGAGCTGGGCAATCCTTCAGGAAACCACCTACGCGTTGATTATCGGAATTACGACACTGTTCTCCGGTATTCTCTTCATGTTTACCGCTTTGGTACTCTCGTTTGCGGTACTTCACGCCATGCGCCGGCGGAGATCCCGTATCGAAACCCCGGTACTCCAGGTTATCCCGGCCACCGGTGCAGTCCCTTCCGCCGTATCTGCTGAAGGCACTGAGCGCATCCCTCAGAAACACTTTCGCCGGCCGGCTACACACTTCATGGTAGATGCGTTCATAAAAAGGGATTAAACCCGGATCTTTTCTTTATTTCGGCCCGGAATCGCCTTTCAGGGGAGAATCCTGCAGAGCCCGGGGATTCCATCAAAAAAAATAAACTAACTCCGGCAGCGATTCATTTTGAAAATTTCAGTCGATCCATTCCAGGAGGTGTTTCCCCGGTTCAGGCTCTTTTTTCCCGCCCAGTTTAACCTTCACGCGCTGCACGGCCTCGGTTGCCGGCGAGTGCTGTGAGCGGTTTTTTTCCTCGAACTGGCCGTAATCGAGGTAATCGCGGGTTACCTTGTCGCTTCCGCCGGCCTCGATCTCATGTATGGTATCTCCTTCCTGTCTCCCGGCATCCGGCTGGAGAACGGGCGCCGTTTCTGTGCCGTGCCCGCATTGTGCTGCATCTCCGGCTGCCGGGGAAGAGGATACAGGGATCTCTTCGATCCTCAGAGCCGGGGGAACCGCATTCATGGCTGGCGGTATCACGTTCGAAGCCTCACGGGTGCCGGGAGGAGTTCCGGAGCGGCTGAGGAGGAAATCGACGAAATCCTCGACCTCCCTCCGCTGCTCCGGAGACATCCGTTCCAGTCTGTTCTCAAGCGAATCCATTGGAAACCCCCCGATATTGTTTTGAATTGTCTCTTGCTCCTCGTATAAAGGAGATGCGCTTTACGGATACCCTTATTCCCATTTGTGCTGGTATCCGCGTTTCTCGACGGGACTGCCATCGACCGTGATTGCGGTCCCCGTCGTAACCGATCCGATGACCCGGTAGGACAGCCCTGCCACCGGATGCTTTCCGGGCGGCAGGGTAAAGATCATTTCGTAATCTCCGCCGCCGTAAAGCGCCAGTTCCCGTGCCTGACCTTCAGGAACCCCTTCGGGAACCGGGAGACTCTCCGAAATTAGGGAAAAGCCGCACCCGTTCACCCCCGCGAGATCGTAGAGCGACAGGGCGATCCCGTCGCTGTCATCCATCATGGCACTCGCACCGCTTCTCCCGAGGATCTGCCCCTCTGCGACACGGGGCTGCGGTTCGAAGAGGAATGTCTCGAACTGGCTGTAGCCATCGAGATATGCCTGCGCCTGCCCGGGCGTGCCGGTAATACAGAGCAGGTCACCGGGCCTTGCTCCGGCCCTTCGGACGAGGTACCTGCTCTCCACCAGTCCAAGACCCGTTGTCACGACCGTGAGTTCACCGTGCCGGTCAATATCTCCGCCGATAATTGCCGCACCGTATTTCCGGCAGCAGTCCTGCGCACCCCGCATCACGCCTTCCAGTCGCTGCCACTCGTCGAGGCCGACAGCAATCAGAAGGTATGCGGGGGATGCGCCCATGCTGGCAATGTCGCTTATGGTGACCGCCGCGCTCATCCACCCGATCTGCCAGTCAGTCATCCCGCCGACAAAATCGGTAGTGCGGTGAAGCATGTCGGTAGTCGCGACCATAACCCTGTCTCCGCACGGGAGGATGGCACAATCGTCAAGGCAGTTTTCGCGCCCCACGATACCCATCACGACAGACAGAAGATCCCGGTCATCCACTCTTCCGAACCTCCTTACCCCGTTCACTCTTATACTCTTTGAAGATATGCTCGATCATCTCCGATTGCTTCTCCCGTTCGTGGTGGACCTGCTCCTTCTGCCATCCGGCGAGTGCAGCGTCGAAAGTATCCTTGCTCCCCAGCCCCTGCCTGCCCCTCACCTGGACGCCGGCATCTTTGTCCGGGAGGAGAGGAATACCTGCCTCGCGGAATTCCGGGAGCAGGCGGGGATCGCTTTCGGCGAGGGTTGCAGCGCCGGTAACAACCGCCCGGACGCCTGCCCCGGCAAGTTCCCGGATGACACTCCGGCCCCATCCTGCAGTCCTGGATACGAAGACAACATCGCCGGCTTCGATCCCGATGTCGTCAATAAGGCTGCGGATGCCTTCCTTCGTGAGCGATTCCATGACCTTAACCGGGAAGACCTCCCCTTCCAGCGAGAGCTCGGCAAACTGTTTGATCCTGGAGATCCGCCGGGCCAGGTTGCGGCTCCTGCGCTCTTCCCGGTGGAGACGCTTTTTCAATGACGCAATCATTGTGTCGCGCTTTGCAACCTCGGCCTCCTTTGCAAGCTCTGATTCCCGGACGGTCTCTTTTCTCCTCAGGCGGGTCTGCAACCGGTGGATCTCGTAGTCCCTCCCTTTGCCGGCTTCCTCGAGCTCCGCAATATACGTGCGGAGGCGTTTGACCATCCCGTCGAGTATCCTCACACGCTCGTCGTGCTTTTCATCAACGGGCCGGGGCGGGGTTTCCTGCTGCGCCGGAGGCGCTTCAACCCGCATTTCCCCGAGGACCTGGTCGAGGGACTGGCCGCGTATGACCCGTGCCCTGACCTCGTCCAGATCGTGACCGGGGGGGATCCGCTTGAGGAGGTTCTGGAACTTATGCCGGTACTGGCGATATGCATCGAGTGCAGCAGAGAGGGCATCCCTCTCATGATCGTTCGCGTACTCGTATGGTGCAGTCAGTTCGACCTTTGTCTCGACGCTGACATCCTGTTTCGGGGTATAGGCGATCGCGGAGAACGCCCGGCGGATCTTTTCGACGGAATAGGGCATCGCCTGGACATCAGATGCAACGATAAGTGGTTTTCCTACCCGGTACAGGGACTCGATCACATCCCCCATGTTCATCTGCCGGGAGCTTGCAAGATGGAGGAGGTTACCGTCAAGATCGAGTGCCGCAGTCGCCGTGGTTGTGCCGGGATCGATCCCGACGATAAGGTACCGTGGCCTGCCCGAAAGAGGCCGGAACCGGATCCGTTCAAGCCGCTTCCCGCTGATCCGGACCTGGACATCGGCACCCCGGTAAGTCGGGACCGGAATCTGGCTGCGGACTGCGAAGACACGGAAGACAACGCGGCTGCTCCCGCCAAAGGCCCTGGTCTCTTTCTTCTCGTACCTGAGCCCGGATGCCGCAAGTTCCATCTCGATCTCACGTCCCTTTGCCTGGACAGCGCCATGGATTTTCCGGACGTACCGGTTCTGGCTCCACCCTCCCTTCCCCGGGGACCTGTGCCGGCTGACCACGACCTCGCTCTCGTTCTCGAATGCGATCACCTCGGCCCCCGCTCCGAGTGAAGCGACCTGCGCGGTCGTCCGGGCCTCGGCGAATGGGTCGAACCGGTTGAAGCTGATATTAAACCGTGCAGCAACCTTGCTGAGGGTCTCTTTCCGCTCGCCCCCGGTAACCTGCACAAGCCGGGTCTGCGGCGGGAGGCGCTGGAGGAAGGCAAACAGCTCGTGCTGGTCGGTTGAGATTTCCTGGAGGCTGTCGACGGCAAGGATATCCGGCCGTTCTTCGGCAAGAAGGCGGAAGAGCCGGAACATTGAAACCTCGGATTCGCCGGTGATTTCCTGTCCGTCCATCCGGACGAGGGCATACATCGGGCGCCGGGACCGTGACCTTACCGAGCCCCGGACGATGTCGATCCCGAAAACCTTCAGCCGGTCACGCATCGCTGTGCGTCCTCTCGGTCATAATCCGTCTGGTACTTCCGCTGGAAGTAGCCAAGGATGTTGTCGACATCCCGCTCAAGGATCACTCCCGCATTCGGATGATCGGTCCCGATAAACTGCGGCCAGTCGATGATGATCGCCTTCCCGTCTTCGATCATAACATTGAATTCGGAGAGGTCGGCATGAATAATTCCCAGCCTGTAGGCAGCCCGGGCATTTGACAGTATCTCATCCAGGATCTCCCGCGGATCCTCAAGCCGGCACCGGTTCAGGGTTGTCCCGCGGACAAGCCCCATAACTACTGCATGCCGGTTCTGGTCGATCGGGAGGGGGACGCTGACATGGGGGTGAAGCCGGGTGAGGGCTTCGTACTCCCGTTCTGCGGATTTTTTCGAGGCCAGGAGCCAGGGGCAGTGCGTATTTTCCGGCATATAGTCCCGGTTGAGCCGGGCCGATGAGAACGACCGCCCGCCGACCCGGTGGAACTTGATCGCGACCTGCCCCAGACCGAGTGCTTCGTACACGACCGACTCCTTTCCTTCTCCAATCATCGGGCCGAGGGCCGAGATCCGGCCTTTCTTTGTCAGCGATGAAAGGGCGAGAACATCGTAACCCCCGAAGACGAGTGCGTAACCATCGTAAGGGACCGGGTTGAACCGTACGAGTCCCCAGCCGATGAGGCGCGAAAGGCGGTAATTTGTCTCAGACTCATCGAGCCCGGTCGAGAGCATGAGCTGTTCGAGCGGAACCCACGAGTACCGCTTCATGCCGCGTTCGAGTGCGGCAAGGATAAGTTTTTCATACTTGTGCAGGGTCCGGATGCACTCCGCTGCGACGACCATCTCGGTACAGTGGTTACCCGGCAGACTATAAAATCATGGGTTTCGGAGAAGTCCGGAGGACTTCGACGATGAGAAGATTCATCGGGATCTTCGAACCTGGAGAAGATTCATCAGAATCTTCGAACCCGAAGAAGATTCATCAGAATCTTCGAACCCGGAGTAGTCCGGCAGGACTCCCGTGACGGAAAGGACTGGTCAGAACCATCGGGCCTGCTCGCGGGGCTCATCCGGACACAATGTTAAACATCTTGCATCGTCCAGAATAGATTGGATCAGACGAATGCGATGCAGTGCGTGCCCAAAAGACGCCATATTCCATCAGCCGTACTCCGGAAAATATCTCTGCCCCACCCACCTCCGCCGTGACGTGGAGTCAAGGATACGGCACACGATACGGGTTCACCGGTGGCTCAGGCCTGGCGATCATATCGGGGTTGCTCTGGCAGGCGATCGCCGGAGCAGTGCACTCCTTGTTTTTTTACACGGCCTTGTCTCCACCCGGCGTGATACCCGACTGACAGGAATGATAATTCAGGACAATGCACATAACCCGGGGATTGATGCGCAGCTGGCACTGTCCCGCGAGTGCAGGATCCCGGTAGTCACGGTTCCCGCGGGCCACGTATTCAGCATCGGGGCCGGCAACACAGCCCGGAACCAGCAGGATCCCGGAAAAGACGTGGCCCGGGACACATGCACATGGATATCCATCGAAAGGATTGGAAAGGAACATGGGATGACGAAAATTGCCACTTCCCGCTCTCTTGACGATGCAGCAACGTCAGTTCTCCAATGCCTCATGAGCGGAGATGCCGGACAACTCTTTGCAGGTCAGGAGAAGTCGGACGGTACCTTGCCTCTCTTCATCCATCCGTTTATCAATATTCCAGAGGAGGAGGTTGACCTGTATGCACAAGCCCTTGGCGTTGAGGGTGAAAGCCAGGTCCGAAGGGTGGACCGGAAAATTTTTTCCGGGGATGTTAAGATCCTCATGGAAGACTTCACCGTTCGGCACCCGTCCGCAAAGTACTCCCTGGTGCATCTTGGAGAAGAGATCTTCCGTGCAGGAGCCCGACCCGGTACCATCAGGATATGCGCCGGGTGCGGAATGCCCGGACAGGATATATGCGCCGGATGCCGGTTGGAAAGCGGGGTGAGGACCTGAGATGGCCCACAAACGGGGACAGATCTGGCGGGCGA
>DATKMN010000001.1:0-16906 GCA_035541835.1 Methanoregula sp. | reverse complement strand
CACGAAGAAGAGCGCGAGGGTGGTTGGCGACGTGATGGGTAAGTACCACCCGCACGGCGATGCGTCCATCTACGACACTATCGTCAAGATGGCCCAGCCCTTCTCTTACCGGCACCCGCTTGTGCAGGGGCAGGGCAACTTCGGTTCGGTGGACGGCGATGCAGCTGCGGCGAGCAGGTACACCGAGGTCCGGCTCTTCCCATATGCCGAAGCGCTCCTGGCAGACCTCGATAAGGAGACCGTGGAATTCGTCCCCAATTACGACGAGTCCCTGAAAGAGCCGACCGTCCTTCCCTCGAAGATCCCGAACCTGCTCGTCAACGGGACGGACGGGATCGCGGTCGGGATGGCAACGAAGATGCCCCCGCATAACCTCCGCGAGGTCTGTGAAGCCGTCAACCGGTTCCTTGACGACCCGGATGTATCCATCGAAGACCTCCTCCGGATCATGCCCGGCCCGGACTTCCCGACCGGCGGCATCCTGATGGGTGTCGAGGGAGTCAAGAATATCTACGCCACCGGTCAGGGCCGGGTCGTGGTCCGCGGTGTCGCCGAGATCGAGGAGTCCGATGGCGGTAACCGGGGCGACCGGATCATCGTCACCGAGCTCCCGTACCAGGTCAACAAGGCCCAGTGGATAACGGCAATCGCCGAGATGGTCAAGGATAAGAAGATCGACGGGATCAGCGACATCCGCGACGAATCGGACAAGGACGGGATCCGGGTCGTCTTCGAGCTTCGCAAGGGCACGATATCAGCAGTCATCCTCAACAACCTCTACCGCAACACCGCGCTGGAATCCAGTTTCTCTGCGTCCAATCTCGCGATCGTTGATGGTGCCCCGAAAGTCCTCAGCCTCCCGGCCATCCTTGGTAACTTCGTCCACCACCGGATCGAGGTGATCCGGCGCCGGTCGGAATACGATCTCAACAAGTGCCGGGAGCGGGTCCACATCTTAAACGGCCTCCTCACTGCGCTCGCGAGCATCGATAAAATCATCGCGGCCATCCGCGGTTCCGATACCGTGGACAACGCACGGATTGCACTCATCTCCGGCTTCAGCCTCGACGAGGCGCAGGCAAATGCCATCCTCCAGATGCAGCTCCGCAGGCTCGCGGCGCTTGAACAGCGAAAAATAACCGATGAGAAGGCCGAGCTCGAAACAGAGATCCGCCGGCTTGAAACGATTCTCTCATCCGAAGCAAACATCAAGGACGAGATCCGGCGCGAGACCTCCGAGATCGCCCTGAAGTTCGGCGATGCCCGGAGGACGGAGATCGCGCTCGACACGAGTGAACTCTCGACCGAGGACCTCATCGAGGACAAGACGGTACTGGTCTCTATAACAAAGACCAACTACATCAAGCGGATGGACCTCGATACGTACCGTAAACAGCGGCGCGGGGGCCATGGCGTCACCGGCATGACTACGAAAGAAGACGACGTCGTCAGCGCTGTCTTTGCGGCCGGGATGAAGGACTACCTCCTCTGTTTCACGAGCATCGGCCGCGTGTACTGGCTCAAGGTATACCAGATCCCCGAAAGCTCGCGGATCGCCAAGGGGAAACCAATCGTCAACCTCCTGAACTTAAAGGATGAGGTCATCACTACGGTCATCCCGATCCGGGAGTTCCGGGAGGACCGGTACCTCCTCTTTGCGACAAAACTCGGCCAGGTCATCAAGATCCCGCAGACCGAGTTTTCGAACCCCCGGTCGACAGGTACAAACGCGATCCGGCTCCGCGAAAACGACCAGCTCGTCGATGTCATTACTACAGACAACACCAGGGAGGTCGTCCTCTCGACCCGGTTCGGGTACGGCCTCCGGTTCCACGAGGAGTCGGTCCGGGTTGTCGGCAGGGGCGCTTCCGGCGTCATCGGAATGCGCCTCCGGGACAAAGAAGATGCAGTCTGTGCAATCACGCTCGTCGAGAAAGACCACCTCCTCTCGATCTCCGATGTCGGGTTTGGCAAGCGGACCGAGTTCGACGACTTCCGCGGCCACGGCAGGGCCACGCAGGGCGTCCGGAACATGCAGCTCGAGCGCGACGCGGTTGTCATCGAATCGAGGGCCGTGAAGGATACCGACGAGATCTTCGTCATGACCGCTTCGGGCGTCGTCATTCGCACGCCGGTCAGCGATATCAGGATCACGGGGCGGGGGACCAAAGGCGTGAAGATAATGCGACTTGACGAGAATGACAAGATCGTCGGGGTTGCTATCGTTCCTGCTGATATGGACGGTGAGACTCCCCCGTCGGTGGGACCTGCTTCGGGACCCGGAGAGTCTGCGCCCTGAGCGGTCGTATCCATACCCTTTTTTCGCTATAATACACCACTAAGTAAACGGACACCATGATCGGGACGAGCCAGCGGGGGTTGCCGCAGTCGATGAGCATTATCCTGCTCTCATTGCTCGTCATTGCTATCGTTCTGGTCGTTGCCGGTATGCTTACCGGCTTTGCCGGTCTTCTCCACCAGACCCCGCTCATAGCAGTCCGCGGCTCAGTTTTCACCACACCGTCCGGAGTTACCTCACTCGTCCTCATCCACAGCGGCGGGACAACCGTCGGACTCAACCCCGCATCCACCGGAAGCTCACCGCCTCCGGTGCGGTTCACGATAACAGCGGGTACCGGTGTTACGGCACCGGTCGCGCTCTCGGAGACGAGCCTGAACCGGAGCTGGAGCCCGGGAACCTCAATATATTTTTACCAGGACGGGAAAGGGTTCTGGGTTACCGACAGTATTCCTGCACGCCTCTCCCGCACAGCGACGCTCGGCCCGATCACAGACATGCCGCACGATACCGTCACGATCCGGATCATCGATGTCAAGACCAATGTGACGGTTGCAAACGTCGTATTTGTTCCGGGGACCGGGCACTAGTATAAACGGATATACGTCAGGATCATGGCCTGGCAGCCTGGGGATCCGAATCAGAATATCCCGCCAAGGTATCATTTTATCCTGCCGGTTAACGGTAATCGTGCGGCAATGCCTTCCGGAATCCTGCATGATATTTCCGGCCGGCACTATTTTTCCTTCCGGCGTCCAAGACCTTTATCTGGTGAAAGCATGTTCCGGAAGCGCCTGAGTTTTACGTCGGAGCGGGAGGGCGATATCATCGATATTACGCCCGGGGTCCGGCGCGTGATCCGCGAGAGCGGGATTAAGGACGGACTCGTCAGTCTTTTCGTCCTCCACTCGACCGCCGCCCTCACGACCATCGAATACGAGCCCGGTGTCCTTGCCGATCTCCGGCGGTCCCTCTCGGTCCTCGCACCCGACGGGATCACGTATGCCCATGACACGAGGTGGGGCGATGGGAACGGCCGGTCCCACGTCAAGGCATCGCTGGTCGGACCCTCCCTCACGGTTCCCGTTGAGGACGGTGATATTGTCTGCGGTACCTGGCAGCAGATCGTGCTCCTTGAACTTGACGTGAACGCAGGCCGGGATCGGACAGTCGTGTGCACCGTGAGCGGCGAATAAGAAGCCCCATCCGGCGAACCTGAAAGACCCAGTACTCAGGTTTTTTGTTTTTCCCGCAAGGCTCATGAACTTTCACGCGTATGGACTAATACGAAAGGAGGTCTTTTTATGCAACGAAACGTCCTGAAGTGGTCGGTCGATATCCTCATGCTTGTCTTTTTTCTCATCTCTGCAATAACCGGCCTCTTCAAGTTCACGCTCCTGATGCGGGTTTTTGGCCTGACCACGGTGGTCCTCCCTCTCGCATGGATGAGCGATCTCCATGACTGGTCCGGCCTCGCGCTCGTTATTCTCGTCCTCGCCCACCTCTTCCTGAACCGTCACTGGCTTGCCGCGGTGACGAAGAAGATCCTTACCGGAACGGGTGTTGAAAAGGTTGACGAATGAGATTACCCCGGCGCTGATACCAGCGGCCAAGGTGCTTCACCGGCTGCCTTTTGCCCCGTAATCCTTCTCTTCCAGCAACTGGTGGTAGTGCCCGACCGGCATCAGCGTCCTGGCTGCTGCCTGAACGACCTCCGAGAGCGCCGGATGGATGTGCATCGCGGTCGTCACGGGATTGATAGTAGGATCGCCCGAATTCATGACTGTCACCAGTTCCTGGATGAGGACTGCCGCATCCGGGCCGATGAAGTGGGCGCCAAGGATTTCCCCCGTTTTTTTGCCGATAACGAGCTTTGCAAACGCATTTTTAGTCTCCATCGCGCTCCCTTTCGCCGTGTTCTCGTAATCAGCAAACCCGATAAGGATGGAGTCTGCCCCGTACTGTGAAACGGCCTCGGCCTCACCGATTCCTACAGATGCTATCTCCGGGGAGGTAAAGATCGCGCGGGGAACTACCCGGTAATCCATCGCGGTCTTCTTCCCCTCGATTGCGTTGAGGAACACGACAAGCGTTTCGCGGTTGGCAACATGCTTGAACAGGTGCCTGCCATCTGCATCCCCAAAGGCCCAGACCCCCGGTTGGGAAGTCTGCATATATTCATCCACCACGATCCACCCGTGGGGGTCGGTAGCTATCCCGCCCCGCTCCGGGTGGAGGATATCGCTGTTCGGGACCCGCCCGGCGGCGACAAGGACCTGTTCGGCCGTGATTTCAACTTCCTTTCTGTCTCCCCGGCTGGTTGCGATAACCGTCTTTCCCGCAGGGCCACCCTCCTCCACGCGCGTGACCTCGCAGTCCGTGAGGAGGGTGAGCCTCTTCCCGAGCTCAAGGGCTGCGGCACCCGAAATCTCGGGCTCCGTTCCCGGCAGGAACCGGGGATTCCTCCCGATTATCGTCACTGCTGATCCCATCGAAGCGAAGAAGTGGCCATACTCCGCGGCGATGTACCCCCCGCCGATAATGGCAAGGGACTCCGGAAGGCGGGTCAGCCTGAGGATCGTGTCGCTCGTAAGGTACCCCGCCTCTTCGAGTCCGGGAACCGGCGGGATGCCGGGGCGCGAGCCGGTACAGAGGAAGATCTGCGGCGCGGAGATCGTCGTACCGGCAACAGCGAGAGTATAGGGGGCCGTGAACTCAGCAGCTGCGGGGAAATACCGGACGTTCGGCACCGCGTGGAGACTTGCCCGTATAGCTTCCACGTCGGCGCTCACCATCCGGCGCATCCGGTCCATGATGAACGGGAAGTCGATCTTCTTTATTTCGAGATCTACGCCGAATATCCGGGCCCTTTCTGCGGCCCGGACAACTTCAGCGGAATAGAGGAGGATCTTGGACGGGATGCAGCCCCTGTTCAGGCAGATCCCGCCGGGGTCGTCCTTGTCGATAACGGCCAGTTTCGCATCTGGATCCTTTCTTATAAGGGCATTGACCAGCTCGAGGCCCGAACCTGTACCGATAAAAATTGCATCAAATTTTTTCGCTGCCCCCCGCACCATGGAAATCCCATGACACGACCGGAAGTATTAATGTTTGCACTTTTTATGGCGGATCTTTCCTTAAACACGCGGCTGCTGCTGGGTGGCGCAATGGAACGTCCCGTACCCTTCGACCAGAGCCCGTGCATCGACACCGGTTACCTTCCGGCCCGGGAAGAGCCCCTGGAGGATTGCGATCGCCTCGGCGTCACGGGGGTCGTTGAACGTAGGAACCACCACGACCGTGTTCCCGATGTAGAAGTTCGTGTAGCTCGCGGGGAGGCGCTCGCCTTCCGAGACGACCGGCGCGGGCATCGGAAGCTTCACGACGGAGAGCGGCCTTCCCCGCTCGTCGGCCGACTGCCTCAGGATCTCGTAGTTGTCATGGAGCGCCGGATAGTTTGCGTCGGCAATATCGTTCTCGTACGCGCAGACAACGGTCGACGGGGCGACGAACCGGGCGAGGTCGTCGACATGCCCATCCGTGTCGTCGCCGATGATGCCATCACCAAGCCAGATCACGTTTGTCACCCCCAAGTACTCGTGGAGATACTCTTCTATTTCATCGGCAGACAGCTGCGGATTCCGGTTGGGGTTCAGGAGGCAGGACCGGCTGGTCAGGACCGATCCCCGGCCATTCACATCAATCGAGCCACCCTCAAGCACGATCCCCGGTGCGAATACCGGTTGTTCCAGTCTGCGGTTGAGAATGAGGGGTATCTTCCCGTCGGGGATCATAGCCGGGTATTTGTTCCCCCAGGCATTGAATTCCCACCGGACCATCGCAAGGCGCTGCATGGGCCGGTTCAGGACAAACGTCGGACCATAGTCCCGGATCCAGATGTCGCGGTATTCAACGGTGTGAAGGGTGATCCTCGAGAGGTCGAGTCCGGCTTCCTTGAGCCGGGCCCGGACCTGGCGGTTCAAGACGGCGCCCGGTACCAGAAGCTCGACACGTTCCGAGAGGTGGATAGCCCGGATGAAGCCGATATAGGCATCCTCGACAGCCTGGAGATTGGCAAATGTATTCCGGTTATGGGGCCACGAGAGCCATACCGCTTCGTGAGGTTCCCACTCTGCAGGCATATGGAAGCCCCGGTTCCGGGGCGTATCTCCATTCCGAACCGGGGGGAATATCCCCCCGGGAAAGGGTTCGCAGAGTTTTGCATAGGTCTCCGGGCGGCGGTTCCGGAAGAAACCCCATGACTCCTGGACCGCCCGGTTCATTGAGAGATCGAGGGCAGCAATGAGGACCTCTTCCCGGTCGGCTGCGTGCGCGAGGACTTTTCCAAAGGCGTCGCAGACAAACGAACCGCCGAAGAAGCGGATCCGCCGTTCGCGCCCGACCCGGTTGACCGCAGCGACATGGACACTGTTCGCGATCGCATGGCTCCGCTGGATGAGTTCCCATGCATCCTGCCAGCTCCCTTCAACAGGTTCTTCTGCACCCGGATGGCCGATAGCAGTCGGGTAAAAGATGATCTCCGCCCCCGCAAGCGCGACTGCCCGGGCTGCTTCCGGGAACCACTGGTCGTAGCAGATGAGGACTGCGATCCGGCCATACCGGGTCGCGTACACCATGTACCCCGCCCCGGGATAGAAATAGTCCTTCTCAAAAAAGCCCGGGTCCTGCGGGATGTGGACCTTGTGATATGGCGGGAGCACGGTCCCCTCGGTATCGATGACGGCGGCGGCGTTATAGATCTTCCCATCGGCCGCGCGCTGGAGGAGGGGGACAATGACGACTACGCCGTGTTCCTTCGCGATCGACTCAAAAGGCTTTGTCGAGGGCCCGGGGATGCTCTCCGCGCAGCCGGAGATATCAGTGCCGATCGACTGGGGGAAATACGGGGTTCTGAAGAGCTCGGGCAGGCAGATGATCTGCGCACCGTTCCGTGCTGCCCCTTCCACCTTTGCAGCGGCTCTCCGGACATTCTCATCCGGATCCGGGCCGACCGTCATCTGAACCAGCCCGACAGTGACGCTCTTCTCCTCCATACCCACGCCCCGGATTCCTTTTCTCTACATATACTGGTACTGATACTACTAGAGGGTTCTGCAACTATCCGATATGCAGGCCTCATGCACTGTATCCCGTCCCGGAACACGGGTGCCGACCGGCAGGCGCTTTGACCAGTCTGGAAGGATGCTTGCATTTATAGTTCCAATTGTTAAACATATTATACATCAGCAGGTTCTGCAGGGAAACCATGAAGAAAAACACCTTCTACCTCCTCGTTGGATGCATCGCGGTCGTGCTGCTCGCAATATTCTGGTACTCGGTCGATGCCGAGGCGCCCCTCATAATCGAGGCTGCCTTTGCAGTCGGCGCAATAGCCATTTATCTTGCCCGGAGAAAAGTGACCGATCTTATAGAGGACGAACGGAGTGCCCGGATCACCGAGAAGGCGGCGATGCGCACCATGCAGGTCTTCTGGGTGGTCTTCTGTGCGTTCTCGATAGGGGCTGTGATCCGGCTCCTCGATACTCCGTCAAGTTTTGGATTCCCCCCGACGTTACGGCCTTCCTTCCCCCCATCCGGAGTCATACAGGGAATTCCGGGCCACGCGGTCTCACCCCTCCGGAGTTTCGGATATATCCAGCTCGGCCTCCTCTGCCTGATGATTTTCCTCTATGTCGGGTTCAGGATGTACTATGCCAGGAAATTCGGAGACTTTGAGACCGATGAAGAATAAGATTAAGGTCTACCGGGCGATGCACGACATGACCCAGGAGGACCTCGCCATCAAGATCGGGGTGACCCGGCAGACGATCCTTGCCATCGAGAAGGGGAAATACGTCCCGTCGCTCGATCTTGCTTTCCGTATTGCGCGCCATTTCGGGGTAGCCATCGAGGATGTTTTCACCTACGATGATGAGCCCCGGACCGTCATGGTCGATTAGCACTGCTGCCGGATTGTCAGGTCTATTTTCTGCGCTGCACAGGCCGGGATACTGCGTGCCGGGTGACTCCCCGAAATCCGCTTACGGCGGAGAGACACATTCCGGCAGGATAGCAGGAAACAAATGGTTATATAATACAAAATGTAAAGTGTACTTTACATGTGCATACAGAATCTGGATGCCCATTGGATAATTAGCAGGACATCACCCCCGTTAAACCCGCTCTTCGGGCAGGGATAAGGATAATATGACACGACCACATTTCGTAAATATCGGGCTAATCAGCTTTGTTTTCTTCCTGCTCATCTGCGGGATTGCGGCCGCTGCCGGCGGATCAACTCCGAGCGCAGTGACTACAAGCAGCGCGAGCAGTTCGACGAGCTCAAGTTCAACCTCAGGATCGACTACGTTCCAGGACTCGGCATCGCTTGTCTATGTGACGGGCGTGGACTACGATCCGGAAGTATTCTATCCTGATGAGACCGGAACCATAACCGTCCACATTGCCAACAGCGGGACATCGTCCGTCGGACTTACCCAGCCGGACCTTATCGGACAGAATGTCCATGTCATCAACAAGAACGCGTTCCAGACCATGAGTTATATCGGGCCCGGTGCGACGATGGATGTCAGTTTCACGGTAGCCGTGGACCCGGAGCAGGGGACGTATTACCCGCTCTTCTCGATCGGCACAAAGGATTCAAGCTCTGTCCATTACCCCGTCAAGCTGGTCGTTGACCCGACCGACCTCAGGGCCAGCATCTGCGGCAGGCCGGATAATTTTGCGACCGGGAAGATGGACACGGTGAACCTGAGCGTCATCAACCCACGGGACGGTCCCCTCACGAATGTCCTCGTAGTCGCGGACAACGACGGGAACTCGGTCTCGCCCTCGGAAGCTTTCATCAGCAGCCTGAACGCAAGCAGTTCTGCAGTTCTCCCCTTCCAGGTAACCCCGTCCGGACAGGAATCGAACATTACGTTCCATATCTCGTACACCAACGGGGACAACAAGCACACGCAGGACGTGGTCCTGCCAGTCAATCTTGGCGAGGACAAGACGGGGGCCAAGCCAATCATCAATAACATCGCCCTGACAAACGAAGGCGGGTCATACCAGATGACCGGTGATGTAACCAACGCCGGCATCACCGATGCACAGGCTATGATCCTCTCGGTCGACGACCCGGTCCACCCCGTCGAACCGTACCCGAACTACGCGATCGGGACGCTTGCATCCGATGATTTCTCCAGCTTCACCCTGACATTCACAGGAAGCGATCTTTCCGCGGTTCCCGTAAAGATCCAGTGGAAAGACTCCCAGGGCAATTCCTTCACCACGACCAGTACTGTCGACCTCCGCACCCTCGCGTCTGCATCCTTCTCCGGTACGCGATCCTCCGCGTCCGGAAGCAGTTCCGGTGCAACGAGCGGCGGGGGAACTTTCACAGCCGGCGGCGGGGCCGCCCGCGGCGGAGGCGGGAACTTCCTCTTTGGCGGCAGGAGCGGCGGGGGCCTCTCGGCGTTCTACCCGGTTATTGCCGGCGGTATCATCCTGATCATCGGCATCGTCCTCTACACCAAGCGCAAATGGGTACTGACAAAACTGAAGAAGCAGTAAGGGGGCCACACCAGATGGCAACCACACCGCTTATCCGGCTCTCCGGGGTCACGAAAACCTACCACCTCGAGAGCGGCGACTTCACGGCCCTCGACAATGTCTCCCTCGAAATAAACGAGGGGGACTTCGTGGCTATCATGGGACCGTCGGGCTCGGGAAAATCCACCATGATGAACCAGCTCGGCATCCTCGATGTCCCGACATCAGGAGAACTCCGGATTGATGGCAGGAATGTCGCGGATATGACCGCCCTTGAGCGTACCCATATCCGCCGCGATGTCATCGGCTACATCTTCCAGAAGTTCTACTTAATCCCCCTCCTCTCCGCATACGAGAACGTGGAGTACCCGCTCATCCTGAAACACAAAAAGCGGGACGAATCGGGACGGGCAACCGCGATGCTTCAGGCGGTCGGCTTCGATGAGGCCATGAGCGCGCACCGGCCTTCCCAGCTGTCGGGCGGGCAGCAGCAGCGCGTCGCGATAGCGCGTGCGCTCGTAAATGACCCGAAGATCCTCCTCTGCGACGAACCGACCGGAAATCTCGACCGGAAGACCGGCCTTGCGATCATGGACATCCTCTGCTCACTCAACAAGGAGGGAAGGACTGTCATCCTCGTCACTCACGATCCGAAGATCGCGGAATATGCCGAACGGACCATCCAGCTTGAAGACGGGAGGGTCATATCCTCATGAGAGATATCTTCTTCGACCTCTCGGTGCGGAGCGTGAAGCTGAACTTCCTCCGGTCGCTCCTCGCGTCCATCGGGATCGTCATCGGCGTGGTCGCGATCTCTGCGATGGGAATGCTCGGCACGAACATGCAGCTCTCGGTGAAAGACCAGCTCTCCTCCGATGTCAACACCATCATGATCACTTCGGACGTAGTCCGGACGACCTCCACGGCCGGCGTTCCCGTGACCCAGCAGGGCATCGATAAGAGCACCCTCAACGATATACGGAACGGTGCCGGCCAGAACGATGTCATCCCGATACATCGGACAAGTACGCAGTTTACCATCGGGTCCACGGACGGCCGGGGCTCGATCTATGGTCTCGACCCGAACGATGTTCCCAAGTTCCTGACCGTGCAGGACGGGACGATCCCGAAGGGCGGGAGCGATGTGCTCGTCGGTTCGACAATCGCGAGCAACTTCAATATGAACATCGGCTCCCGGATCAAGATCGGCCCGAGCACCCAGACGGACCGGCCAACGGTGCGGGTCGCCGGTATCCTCGCAGCCCGGGGCATGGCATCGGACGGGGTCAATACCGACAATGCAATCATCGCCCCGGATACCTGGTACACCGATACGTACGGGGACAAGGACGTGTACGACCAGGTGAACGTTATCATGGGCGACATCACCAAGATCAACGACACCGAGGCCTCAATCGACGACAAGGTCAACCGGAGGACAGAGGTCGTCCGGATAACGGACGCAAGTTCCCGGCTCGCCAGCATCTCCTCGACGCTCGGGACCATTACAACGTTCATCCTCGCGATCGGCAGCATATCGCTCGTCGTCGCCGCGGTCAGCATCTTCAACGTGATGATGATGTCGGTGAACGAACGGATCCAGGAGATCGGTATCCTCCTCTCCATAGGGACGGAGAAAGGCGAGGTGCGCAAGATGTTCCTGTACGAGGCGGCCATCCTTGGCGCCATCGGGGCAGCTGTGGGCGGGGTGATGACGCTTGTCATCGGGTACTCGGTAGTGAACGCGATGATCGGGAGCACCGCGTATTTCTTCCGGCCCGAGAGCATCATCTTCGTACCGGAGGGGATGGTCATCGGAATGGTTGTCTGTATCGCCTCCGGTCTTTATCCGGCATGGCGGGCCTCGAACATGGACCCGATCGATGCGCTCCGGAGCGATTAAACTTTTTTTTTATAACCTGCCCCCGTCTCTGCCTTCCCGGCCTGGTTTACCCTGTCGAGGCCGACTTTGCTGTTTTTGACGGGGCTGGGTCCGGGCACAACCGGTCCCTGCCGGCACGGACACTGAAGCCCCGTGTGCTGTACGAACCCTGGCTGCCTTCAAACTCTTCGCGGGCCCCGGTGAAATCTATATAATGTAAGCCGGGTATCAGTCAACAGATGATGACAGGAAACAGGAGAAACGGACAGTATGACGGGGGTCATTCATGAAAGGAAGGCTATCCGGAGGTTTTATCCTGTTCCTCCTTCTCGTATCGGCAGCAGCAGCCCAGACTGGCGTTTCGTCCTCCTCGGTTGCGGCATCGCTCGTCTCCATTGCGAGTGTCACATCATACCCGCAGGTTTTCTACCCGGGCGAACAGGGAACGATCACCGTCGTCCTCACCAACGTCGCAAACCAGTCGGTCGGACTTTCCCAGCCTGATATCATCGGAAGCAACATCCAGGTCATCAATGCCAACACGTTCCAGACACTGACCTACATAGGCCCGGGATCGACCCTTTCCGTCAGTTTTGTGGTCGTCGTAAACGGGCCGGACGGGACCTATTTCCCGCTCTTCACGATCGGGACCAAGGACGCAAGTTCCATCCATTATCCTATCAAGGTCGTCGTCGACTCGACCGATATCCACGGGTATATCTCGAATAAACCGGATAATTTTGCGATCAACCGGCCGGACACCGTCAACCTGAGCATCGTGAACCCGCGGGACGGACCGATCAATAACATCATCGTCACCGCCTCCGGTGCAGGCCTCGACATCTCTCCGACCGAGTCCTTCACCAGCGTCCTTGCGGCCGGCAGCGAGGTGGATCTCCCGTTCACCGTGACACCGTCACAGCAGACCAATCTCAGCTTCCACATAGCGTACGAGAACGGCGACAACAAGCATGCGCTGGACGTGACCCTCCCGGTCGTTGTCGGGGAGGATAAGACCGGGGCAAAGCCTGTGGTGAACAACATAGCTCTTACACAGCAGGGAAATTCCTACCAGATGACCGGTGACGTGAGCAATGCCGGGGTCACCGATGCATCCGGTATGGTCCTCACCGTCCTGCCCCCCGCCGGCACGGTGGAGCCGTACCCTTCATACGCCATCGGTACGCTTGCCGCCGGTGATTTTTCCAGTTTCACGCTCACGTTTTCCGCTGCTGACCTCTCCGACGTCCCGCTGCAGGTCCAGTGGAAGGATGCAGAGGGGAACACGTTTTCCACGGTGAACCGGCTCGATCTGCGTATCCTCGCCGCGGGAACCGCGGCCGGCCGGGCCGAAACCTCCAGCGGCTTTTTCGGGACGGGGGGCACAACGGCTGCCGGCAGCACCGCGGGAGGGAACGCGGGTGGCGGAGCACCCCGTGGCGGCGGGGGTGGGATCTTTTCGTTCGGCGGCGGCAGGGGCGGCGGCGGCCTGGCAGCATTCTACCCGGTCATTGCCGGCGGGATCGTCGCGGTGGTCCTGGTCGGGATCTGGGTAAAACGGAAGTGGATCCTCTCACGGCTCCGGAAGAAACGATAAAGGTGACCCGAACCATGGAGAGTTCCCCGCTCATCCGCCTTCTCGATGTCACCAAGGTCTACCACCTCGAAAGCGGAGACTTTACCGCCCTTAACCACGTCTCGCTCGATATCATGGACGGGGAGTTCGTGGCGGTCATGGGACCGTCCGGATCGGGCAAATCAACCCTGATGAACCAGCTCGGGATCCTCGACATTCCGAGTTCGGGGGAGCTCTTCATCAGCGGGAAGAACGTGGCGAAGATGTCCGCGCTCGAGCGGACGCATATGCGGCGGGACGTCATCGGGTATATCTTCCAGAAGTTCTACTTGATCCCCCTCCTCTCCGCATACGAGAACGTGGAGTACCCGCTCATCCTCAAGTACAAAAAGCGTGACGACACCGGCAAGGCAGCAGAGGTGCTCCGCTCAGTCGGGTTTGACGAATCACTTTCAGCCCACCGCCCGGCCCAGCTCTCAGGAGGGCAGCAGCAGCGGGTGGCGATCGCCCGGGCGCTTGTCAATGACCCTAAGATCCTCCTCTGCGACGAGCCGACCGGCAACCTCGACCGGAAGACCGGCATCCAGATCATGGACATCGTCCTCGAACTGAACCGGAATGGCAAGACGGTCATCCTCGTGACCCACGATCCGAAAATCGCAACGTATGCACGGCGCACGATCCAGCTCGAGGACGGGAGGATCGTCTCTTCATGAAGGATATCTTCTTCGAGCTCTCGGTGAGGAGCGTCCGGCTGAACTTCCTCCGGTCGCTCCTCGCGTCGATCGGGATCGTCATCGGGGTCGTCGCCATCTCCTCCATGGGGATGCTCGGCACGAACATGCAGCTCTCGGTCAGGGAGCAGCTCTCTTCGAACGTGAACACCATCATCATCACGTCCGACACGGTCAGGACGACATCGGTTGCCGGGGTCCCCTCAACGCAGACCGGGATCGACAAGAGTACGCTCAACGATATCACGAGTGCAGCGGGGATAAATACGGTCATCCCGCTGCACCGTGGGAATACGCAGTTCACTATCGGATCAACAGACGGGCGCGGGGCGATCTGGGGGATCGCACCGACCGATATCACGAAATTCCTCACCGTTGCAAAGGGCGACAATATCCGGGGGGTCGACGACTGTCTCGTCGGATCGACCATCGCCACCCAGTTCAACCTCAATGTCGGGACACCAATCAAGCTCGGGACTCCGGGCACTTCGGGCCGGCCGACCGTCAGGGTCTCCGGTATCCTCGCCTCCCGGGGCTTCCCCTCTGATGGCGTGTTCACCGACAACGCGATCGTCCTCGACGACCTCTTCTACACCAACCACTATGGCAACCTGAACGTATACGACCAGGTGAACGTCGTCCTCTCTGACGTCGGCACGCTGAACGCCACGGAAGCCTCGATCGACCAGAAGGTGAACCGGAACGCCGATATTGTCCGGATCACCGATGCCAGTTCCCGTATTGCGAGCATCACCCAGACACTTTCCACCATCACGACGTTCATCCTCGCCATCGGCGGCATCTCTCTCGTTGTCGCCGCGGTAAGTATTTTCAATGTGATGATGATGTCGGTCAACGAGCGGGTGCAGGAGATCGGCATCCTTCTCTCCATCGGGACTGAGAAGGGGGAGGTACGCCGGATGTTCCTCTACGAGGCATTCATCCTCGGTATCATAGGCGCCCTTGCCGGCGGGTTCATGAGCCTCATTATCGGGTATACTGTCGTGAACGCGATGATCGGGAGTACCCAGTACTTCTTCCTGCCTGAGAGTATCGTCTATGTCCCGTACGGGATGATCATCGGGGTGGTCGTCTGCATCGCATCGGGACTTTATCCGGCCTGGAAGGCGTCGAACATGGACCCGATCGATGCCCTCAGGGCGGAATGATATTTGCGTTCCGGCCGGTGACTGAAAGAGTGTACACCGGAGCCCGGAAAATTCCTGCACTGTTTTTCCTGCAATCTGCACCACATCCGGTTGATCCCTGCACCAGGATAATCCCGGTAAAATTGAGGCCCGTTACCAGATCAACTCCAGACGAATAGAATCCGGATATGGCAAGACATATCCCTGATATGGTGCACCACAACAAAGTATAAAGTGGTGCAACATTCTTAAAAAATCAGAAAAGTAAACCACATTGTTTATTATTCTGCACCACAATTTTTTAAAGAGTGGTGCAGTAACACTCAAAAGATGCACCACGACCCCCGGCAATCGCCCAGGCTGTCTGATAAACACAACGCGTGGACCAGGTCTCCTGCAAAATGCGGTGCAAACCGCCGGCAGACGGGCGGGCCACCGGGAGCTGGAGTGGATAGTCTTGGAAACCATCGATGAAAAAAACCGGAACAACCTTTTCCTGATCGACAATACGGCTAACCCGGCACCCCTCGGGCTGTGTGCATTCGGTATGACCACGATCCTGCTCAGTCTCCACAACGCAGGACTGACCGGCCTTGCAAGCCCGGTCTTCGCCATGGCAATCTTTTACGGTGGCGTTGCGCAGGCGGTTGTCGGGATCATGGAGTGGAAGAAGAACAACAGTTTCGGCATGCTCACGTTCGGGAGTTTCGGGTTCTTCTGGATCTCCTTTGCCGCACTGCTGATGCTGCCCCCGCTCGGGCTTGTAAAAGCTCCGGGTGCGCCGGAGCTTGCCGGGTTTCTTGCAGTCTGGGGGATCTTTGCGTTCGGCCTCTTTGTCTGCAGCCTGAAAATGCACCGTCTCCTCCAGCTCACGCTCGCTGCGGTTGTCCTGCTCGTCGTCCTCCTCGTCGCTGCCGAGCTGAGCGCGAACAGCCTTGTCCTAACCCTCGCAGGCATCGTCGGCGTTATCGCCGGCGGCCTTGCACTCTATATGGGCATGGGGCAGGTTATCAACGAGATCCACGGGAAACGGATCATCCCGGTATAACCATTTTTTCATAATCGGAACACCCGCCGGGAGCTACGCGTTTCTCCGGCCTGCATGCCCATCCGCGCCTTTTATTGAGGCAATCCATTAAGAACCGGGACAAAAAAATCCCGGGTACGGTGCAGGATGAAGATCGGATTTGCAGGCCTCGGGCATCTCGGGAAGACGATAGCGCAGCATCTCATCGCAGAACAGATCGAACTCACGGTCTGGAACCGGACCCGGGCGAAGGGCGAGGGGATGGGGGTGCCCGTGGCAGGCAGCCCGCGGGAACTGATGGACGGAACAGAAATCGTGATCCTCAACCTCTTCGACAGCGGTGCAGTGAGGGAAGTGCTTGCCGGCCCCGAAGGCCTGCTTGCGGGAAACTGCCAGGGAAAGATCATTGTAGATACCACAACCAACCATTTTGCGGAGGTAACGGGTTTTTACCGGCTCGCAGAGGAGCGCGGGTGCACATACCTCGAGTGCCCGGTCCTCGGCAGCGTCGTGCCCGCCTCCCAGGGTGCGCTCACCGTACTCGTGAGCGGGGACCAAGCGGCGTTCGGCCGCGTGAAACCTCTCCTCGATAAGATCGGCAGGGTCACCTGGTACCTCGGTGAGCCCGGCCTTGCCACGAAGATGAAACTCATCAACAACCTCGTCCTTGGTTCGTTCAT